>SZXY01000163.1 GCA_005843805.1 Chlorobium sp. | reverse complement strand
GACAGCTTTCATAACGTAGCTCTCAAACTACCGAAAAAGTATCTCTTGCTGGTGAAAAGGCTATGCGATTTACTGAAAGCAGTTGCCATCAATTATATTGCTGAAAAGAAGCAAACGGAGAGAGAGTTTATGAACACTCGCGAATTGTCGCCCTGCTTCGTCACAAAGAGTGTCGATGGCTGCCGTGATTTTTACCAGCGTCACTTTGGGGCAAAAGCCATTTTTGATTGCGGCTGGTATGTCAACCTAAGTATTGGAGGAGATGGTCCTTCAATTCAGTTCATGTTGCCTCAAGAGGGAATGGCGGAATTTCGGGCAGAGGGAGTTATGCTCAACTTCAGGGTTGACGATGTCGATGCAGAGCATGCCAGGCTTCTCGGCGAGGGCGTGAAAACAGCCATGCCCCTTGAAGATCATCCCTGGGGAGACCGGGGGTTTTCGATCATCGACCCCATTGGAACCTCTCTCTACATCTACTCTGATCGTAAACCCTCAGATGAATTCAAGCAATACTTCACAGCCTGACACCGGCGATTCTACCAGTCATTTGATTGACAGCATCACCTTCTCAATGGCCAGCAGGAATGATCTGCAGGTGGTTCAAGCGCTCTTGAGGGCAAATGGCCTTCCCTGCGAGGATGTTGGTGAACATATCGAGCATTTTATACTGGCATGGGAGAAAGATACGCTTGTTGGAACAGTCGGGGTTGAATTGCCTGGAAGCGATGGATTGTTGCGCTCACTCTGCGTCAGTGCAGATGAGCGAAACCGGGGGATTGCCACCCTGTTATGCAACAGAGTTGAGTCTTATGCACGCAATGCCGGAGTCAAACGCCTCTACCTTCTGACCACTACAGCGAGGGAGTTTTTCGCCCGACGGGGATACTCGATTTGTTCGCGTGAGAGCCTTCCGCCAGCCATGCAAGCTACTGCCGAGTTCCGCTTTCTCTGTCCCTGCACGGCTGTGTGCATGGTGCGAAGTTTGGATGACTGATAGTTGCTTCCGCTGGGGAGATTTGAATAACTGCTATCTGGAGATTTTCTTTCTGCGAGGAAATTATTGAAATAATAATTCACTTAATAAACATTGCCAGAATGAACCAGGAAGAATTGCCAAAATTTCATGATACTTTTAATCCAATACTTGATGTTTTAAGTAATGGCGAGATAGTACACCATAGAGTGTTACTTAAAAAAGTTGTTGATAAATATTATTCTTCTCTTCCAAAGGAATTATTGGATCAAAAGACAAAAAGTGGGGAGACACTCATTTTAAACAGGATTGCATGGGGGAAGTCATATCTGAAAAAAGGAGGATACATATTTTATCCTGAAAGAGGTATGGTTCAGATTACTGAGAAAGGGAAGAATTCCACTAATGGGCAGTTACATCTAAAAGATATTCAAGGCGAAACAACATTTTTTGATTTCTACACAGACGAAAAAAATAAAGGTATTTCAAATAGTACTGAAATTTTAAATTCTTCTCCACAAGACTTGATTGATACTGGTTTTTCGCAAATCGAGGCACAAGTAAAAAATGATTTATTAGAAAAACTAAAAGCTATTGATCCATACTATTTTGAAAAAGTTGTTTTAAAGTTATTAAAAGAAATGGGATATGGAGATTTTATTGAAACTCCAAAATCAGGTGATGGTGGTATTGACGGTATAATAAACGAAGATAAGCTCGGATTGGATAAAATCTACATTCAGGCAAAAAGGTATGGTACGAATAAAGTACATGAAAAGGATATCAGGAATTTTATTGGCGCAATGAGTGGTGATACAAATAAAGGAGTTTTTGTGACAACGTCTGATTTTGATAAAGGAGCGTATCAAAAAGCTTATGACGCTCATCATACAATCATCTTGATTGACGGAAATAAATTAGTTGATTTAATGTATCAATACAATGTTGGCGTCCAAAAAAAGGCGACTTACGAGGTTAAGCAATTAGATGAGGACTTTTTTGAAGGAGAATAATAATGGCTTTTCGGATTTTTTATAGTTGTATGTTTAGTAGTGGTTAGAACACGAATGGTGTTGAAAATATGAGAATATACAGGATTATTGCTGATCTGCTCATAGTCGGATCTACAACATTTTTAATTGGGATAATTGCTTTTGATAAACTTTCCAACACGGATAATCAGTTGTTGAGGAATATTTTTTTGCAATCAATGCATCTATTTTTTTTGATTGGTGCAACGTTGAATTCATTGCACCAATTTAAAAAAAGGCAATATATAGGTCTTGTTTTCACATTTATACCACTCTTCTTTTTTTTTATAGCTATTGCAGGGCTGTTTATTGGTTTTCAATTTTCTGTTCTGCTCTTGCTCATCTTTGATTTCTATTTAATATTTTGGTTTTTTTATTTATGCTTAACTGATATTGATAGCTAAGTTATTATTTTATATTATTTTAAGCTCTGTCTGAAACGGACTCTCCAATCTTTCCCGCACCTGAATTGCGAATGTTGAGTTATCCAGTTGCAACTTTCAGTATTAAACCATTTGTTACCATTTTTTGAGTTGCTTAAGGTTATTGGCAATAGTTCAGTCAAGACAAAAAAAGAATGGGTTTGAAAATGATAATTGGTTTCAATGCCGGATAATCCCCTGGACATAAAGCAGCAAAAGGCGGTGCTCAGTATCAGCGACCTGTCGAAGTTTTACATTATGGGAGAGGTGCGGGTTGATGCGCTGAAGCATGTTTCTCTTGAATTTTATGAGGGAGAGCTTGCTGTACTTCTGGGGGCTTCTGGCAGCGGGAAGTCCACCCTTATCAATATTATCGGCGGCCTGGATGTGCCCTCCTCGGGCAAGCTTTTTTTTCATGGTCGCGAGATTACAGCGGCTACAGAAGCGGAGCTGACCTCTTATCGTCGCCGCTCGATTGGCTTTGTCTTTCAGTTCTATAATCTTATTTCAAGCCTTTCGGCGCTTGAAAATGTGCAGCTTGTCACGGAGATTGCCGAGAATCCCATGTCCGCCAAAGAGGCGCTCATGCTTGTCGGGCTTGGCAGTCGCCTGAACCATTTTCCTGCGCAACTTTCAGGTGGTGAACAGCAGAGGGTGGCCATTGCAAGGGCTATCGCCAAACGGCCTGAACTGCTGCTCTGTGATGAACCGACCGGAGCGCTCGATTTCCAGACCGGCAAACTGGTACTCGATGTTATCGAGAAGGTTAACCGTGAACTGGGTACTACCACCCTCGTCATTACCCATAACGCGTCGATTGCCGGTATGGCTGACCGGGTTGTGCGGCTGCGCAGCGGAGAGGTTTCCGAGGATCGGAGGAACCTTACCCGGATGTCTCCTTCGGAACTTGTCTGGTAAGGCGGAAAGATGAAACCCCTCCAGATAAAGCTGCTGCGCGAACTGATGCGCCTCAAGGGCCAGATGCTTGCTGTGGCGGCGGTTGTGGCTTGCGGTATATCGGTCTTTGTTTCCATGAGCAGCGTGAAATATTCACTCGAGGCTTCCCGCGAGCGCTATTACAACAGGTTTCGGTTTGCCGATGTTTTTGTGCAGGTGAAGCGTGCGCCGGAGTTTTACCGCGAAACCGTGAGCCGTATTCCGGGCGTTGCTTCGGTCAGTACGCGCATTTATGCTGACGTTACTCTCGATGTTCCGGGACTTGACGAACCGGCTACCGGGAGGCTTGTCTCCATTCCTGAGTACCGGACGCCAGTGCTGAACGATATTTTTCTGAAAAAAGGGCGCTATATAGAGCCCGGAAAACCTGAAGAGGTGATTGCCAGCAAACCTTTTCTCGAAGCCAACCACCTTGTGCCCGGAGATCGTATTGCTGCAGTGATTAATGGGAGGAAAAAGGAGCTGCTGATTGTTGGTATGGGCCTCTCTCCCGAGTATATCTATGAGGTGCAGCCGGGCTCTTTTTTTCCCGACAAGCGCAGGTTCGGTGTTTTCTGGATGAGCCGCAGGGCACTTGAGTCGGCACTCAACATGAGCGGGGCATTCAACGACCTCTCGCTGACGCTTGCTCACGGAGCATCGGAAAAGGATGTCATCATGCAGCTCGACAATCTTTTCAAGCGCTATGGGTCGCTTGGGGCCTACGGCAGGAGCGAGCATCTCTCTGACCGGTTCATTGTAGACGAGATCAAGCAGGTTGGTATCCAGATTACCTTTCTTCCGGTCGTCTTCCTTGCTGTTGCGGTTTTTCTGCTGAACATAGTGCTTCGTCGTATCGTAGCGACCCAGCGCGACCAGATTGCCGTGCTCAAGGCGATGGGGTACTCAAACGAAGATGTAGGATTGCACTATCTTGGTTTTGCCATGATTCCTACTGCTGTTGGAGCGCTTGCTGGTACGCTGCTCGGCGCGTGGCTTGGCAGGGGACTGATGGACATCTACTCCGAGTTTTACAATTTTGCCGAGCTGGTCTATTACTTCCGATTTGAAGATGTTGCCCTCTCGGTTCTGCTGAGTTTTGCTGCTGCACTCTTCGGCGCACTTGGCGCTGTCCGCAAGGCGGTGCTGCTCCCTCCCGCTGAAGCGATGCGTCCGGATTCTCCAGTGATCTACAAGCCAGGCTTTTTTGATCGTGACGTGTTGCGGAACAAGATTCCGGTGCCTGTGAGGATTATTGTGCGCAACCTTGAACGCCGCCCCTGGAAAGCGGCACTTTCGGTGCTTATGATCTCCCTTTCCGTGGCTATTCTCATTGCCGGTCGTTATACCTATGACTCGCTTGACCGGATGGTGCAGGTGGAGTTCAACGAAAAACATCGTGAGGATGTTACGGTTATTTTCAATGATCCTATGCCTCCCTCGGTTGTCTTTAATGTGGCCTCCCTCGACGGGGTGCTCGAACATGAATACTATCGTGAAGAGCCGGTAAGAATGAGTTTTGGCCATCGTGTCCGTCGTCAGACTATCAAGGGAATCCAATCCGCTGAGGGGTTACAGCGGCTGGTGGATAAATCAAACCGTCGGCACAGTCTCCCCCCCGATGGTATTGTGCTTACCTCAACCCTTGCAGATATTCTTGGTGTCAGGCCGGGTGACCGGCTGCAAATTGACTTTCTGCAGGGAAAACAGCTTCATAGAGAGTTGCTTGTCAGTGGCACTATCGATGAAATTCTTGGCCTTTCAGCCTACATGAACCTTGATGCACTCAATCGCCTTGCCGGGGACGGAGGAGCGCTGAACGCGGCATATCTGCGCATTGACGAGTCAAAGAGCGGTAAGCTTTATTCAAGTTTCAAGAAAATGCCGGGAGTTGCGGGCATCATGATGCTGAAGGCGATGAAAGAGAGTTTCGACGAACTGATTGCCCAGAGCATGACCACCTCGACCCTCATTCTCACCTCTTTTGCCTGTATCCTTGCCTTTGCTGTGGTTTATAATGGGGCGCGTATTTCACTTTCCGAACGGGCACGTGAGCTGTCGAGTCTTCGTGTGCTTGGAATGACAAGAGCAGAGATCTCCTTTATTCTTCTTGGGGAACAGGCTTTGCTGACCATTTTCGCCATCCCGGTGGGCTTTCTTATTGGTATTGTACTTTCTGCGCTGCTGGCCCGTGCACTCAGTTCTGAACTTTACCGGTTGCCCCTTGTGTTCAGCTCTTTTAACTTTCTGTTCGCTTTTGTGGTTATTGTTCTTGTCTCGATTGTCTCTGCTCTTTTGGTCAGAAGGCGCCTTACAAACCTTGATCTTGTCGAGGTGTTAAAAACAAGGGAATAGATTATGCTTCTTTCGAAAACACAACGCATCGTTGGGATCTCACTTGCGGTGGCGGTACTCATTCTTTTTTTTGTCTTCAGACCATCTCCTCTTCTTGTTGATTTTGGTGTGGCACGCCGTGGCCCTTTGCAGGTAACTCTTGAGGGCGAAGGTGTCACTCGTGTGAACGACCGCTTTGTCATTGCTGCTCCTGTGACGGGAAAGTTGCTGAGAATGACAATCAAAGAGGGAGAGAGTGTCCAGAAAGGGAGTTTGGTGGCCGCGTTGCTCCCTCCTGAGCTTGACGGACGTGAATACAGGGAAGCCGCTTCAAGGGCAGGATCGGCACGTGCACTGCTTGGCGAAGCCATTGCCCGGCAGCACAGAGTTGCACTGACGCTTGCTCAGGCTGAACGTCGCTCAGTGCGCTATCAGAACCTTTTCAGGGAAGGGGCTGTGTCGAAGGAAAGTTTTGAACTTGCAGAGAACGAGACCAGGATGTTGCAGAAAGAGGCTGAGGAATTGCGTTCAGGCGTTGATGCGGCCCGCTATAACTTCGAGGCTCTTCGGGCTATCGTTGATCGGCATATATCGGGCAAGCCAGTCAATGTTCTCTCTCCGGTTGACGGGAAGGTGCTCAGGATTCATGAAAAAAGCGAACGGCTTGTGGCTGCCGGTACGCCGCTTGTCGATATCGGTGATCCTTCGGCAATTGAAATCGTCATCGATGTACTCTCTTCTGATGCCACCAGGGTCAAGCCGGGAAGCCGGGTGATGATTATGGACTGGGGTGGGGAGGGGGAGTTGCAGGGAGTGGTTAAAAGTGTCGAGCCTGCAGCATTTACAAAGGTTTCTGCGCTCGGTATCGAGGAAAAACGGGTGAACATTGTGGCTGTTCTCGGCAAGTATGAACCGCTCCTTGGCGATAATTTCCGCGTTCAGACGAGCATTGTGCTCCGTGAAGCTCCAAATGTGCTTCAGGTGCCGGTCAGCTCTCTTTTCAGGGGTAAAAATAGCTGGCATCTTTTTGTGGTTGAAAATGGCAGGGCGGTTGACAGGGCGGTGACTATTGGTATGCGCGGAACCTTTCAGGCCGAGCTGCTTACCGGGCTCAGGGAAGGGCAGAAGGTGGTGGTGCATCCGGGCAATGAACTGAAGGATGGTATGCAGGTAAAGGTGCGGGAGTAACTCCCTTTAAGCACCCGGCATGTATGAATAAAAAAAGAGATGTTGCAGATTCCCTTGTCTGGAGTAACTTTATCTCCCTATGAGTATAACCGAAACAACACCAAAGGAAGAAAAGGCATCAGGCCTTCAGCATACAACGATTCTCATTATCGGAGGCGGAGCGGCAGGAATGGCTGCGGCTGTTGCGGCTCGCAGAAGCGCCGAACGTTCCGGCAAGGCCTGTTCCATAACCCTTCTCGAACGCAATCCCTCTACGGGGACGAAAATAAGGATATCCGGGGGCGGAAAATGCAACGTTACCCATCAGGGCCGCCCGGAAGAGCTTCTTGAAAAAGGGTTTATCCGTATCAATGAACAGCGTTTTCTGCGCCATGCTTTTTATGGCTTTTCAAACAGCGATCTTCTTGAGCTGCTTCATGCAAGGGGAGTAGAGACCGAGGTCAGAGCGGATGGCAAAATTTTTCCCCTGAGCGGAGATGCTTCGTCTGTAGCCATCGCTTTTGAGGAGCTTCTGCGCGACTCTTCCGTGCAGCACTGCTTTTCCTGTCGGGTAAAGAGTGTCGAACGTAAGGATGAGCTCTTTCTTGTAAAAGCATCCTGTGCATCTTTCACGGCAGATATTGTCATTGTGGCAACCGGTGGAGTTTCCTATTCCCAGACAGGCACGATAGGTGACGGCCTTGCCATTGCCCGTGCTTTTGGTCACTCGCTCAAGGACTCTTCGGCGGCGCTGGCACCGGTTTTTACCATCAAACCTCCTCCAGCCTCTCTTTCCGGCATTGCACTTCGATCGGTCGGAGTTGTCGCCCAGGTTGGCAGGAGAAATGCCGAGCGGCGTGCTGATCTGCTCTTTACGCATCGCGGATTCAGCGGACCTGCGGCACTTTCGCTTTCACGCGATATTGCGGAGATATTGAAGGAGTGTGGCAACTGTGAGCTTTTTGCCGATCTTTTCCCGGAGCATAGTCCTGCGGAACTGGAAGGGCTGCTTCTGCAACAGACGCGTAAACATGGAGCACAGATGGTGCGCAAGTTTTTGCAGTTTTGCCCGATAGCGCCTCAACACGGAGCCTTTGGCGAGCCTTTGAATGGTACCATTCCAACCGCTCTTGTGCCGTTCATCATGCGCCATGCAGCTCTGCAAGATGATGTGACATGGAGCACCCTTTTGAAAGAAAAACGGCAATCACTGCTTCGGGTGCTCAAGCGCTTTCCGCTTGGATTTGTGCGTGACGTGCCGCTCAATCAGGGAGAGGTCTCAGCCGGAGGGGTTTCACTTGGCGAGGTAAATCCGAAAACCATGCAGTCAAGGATTGTACCTAACCTTTATTTATGTGGTGAGCTGCTCGACTACGCCGGAGAGATAGGTGGCTTCAACCTTCAGGCGGCATTTTCAACAGGGTGGATTGCGGGGCTTAACGCCGGTGGTTAGAAAAATATATAGGTCATATAAGCCCAATGAGACCTATATGACCTATAAAAAAACAGCTTATCCAGCACAGGAATATGCAGGTTCTTTTGTTGCAGGCTGAATGGCCCTCACTTCAAAATTGCACTGTTCGAGATCAAAAGAGCATTGCGGATTGTCGTTAAAAATCACCCGCTGTTTCTCAAAGCGCACCTTCATGGGCACACTTACCTTGCGTTCATCGCCGCAGACGTTATTTTTTACTCCGGGCTGGAACAATATGCTTTTTCCATCCGACAGCGAAACCAGTACTTCATGATCAACAGTACTGAGCGCTTCAATGGATCCCTCCTTTGAGAACTGAACGGAGTTGATGTCGCCATGAATCCCGTTTGGTTCGTTATCGTAGGCGGTCATGACTCCTAATGGAGTATCCACAGCGATTTTTTTCAAAGGTTCAAATGAGCGGATTGCACCTGATTCGTGGAAGGCCAACCCTTTTCGTACCGTGACCTCTCCAACCGGGGTTTGAATCTTGAGGGACTGGCCTGGCCAGAGTGTGATGCTTTTCAGTGCGCCGCTTTCATAAAATTGCAGGCCTATCACCTTGGCAGTAAGTGTACCCACCGGTGAACTGAAGGTGAGTGCTCCGGCAAGGGTCAATTCGTTCTGCCACGACCAGAAGCCGCTCAGTTTACCGTCAAGCGGAAAGACTCTTTTGATATTACCATTTTTATGAAAGGTAACCAGTTCTGCCGGAATGATGCCTACCGATGTTTCGAGCATGGTTTGCGACTGCAGGGCAATGGATTTCAGCGATCCATCCTTGTGGAAATAGAGTGGTTTGACGCTGCGTCTTCCCATATCTTCCGCTTCGTATTGAGGAATCAGTTCGCCATAAGGGGTTTTAAGGATATTTGGCTCTGTAACAAGACAGCCGTCCATTTTGCCATTCGAGTAAAGGGTGCGGAACTCTACACCCGAAAGGTCACCGTACAATGTGGTTGTTGTGCTCATAATGCATCTCTTGGTATGTTTTTCCAACTCTCTTCCCCTTTATAATAGCAATAACCATGCCAAAATGTTTGCTATTGTTTTAAGTGCAATCATTAAAAGAGGTTACTTTGATGTTGTGCAGAGAGGATCAGCGATGAAAAGAGTACTGAAATGTAGATGTTCCGAAGTGACCTACATTGTGGTAGAAAAAAATGGGTTGTTATTTTTTTATTTATGCAATTGTTGTTTAACGCAACAATACCCATTAGTTCCCTAGGATTTTGGTAGCTTGTTCGAAAATAATTCAAATGTTAACGATTAGCTCCTGGATTGAGAACATGGGAATTGAATCAGAAAGAGATAAATTAAGACGATAAAAGTCCACATTTTTGTGGAGAGATTTTCGTTAATGATATCAAGAAAATGAGGAAATGATATGAAAAAATTATTTATTACTATTTTTTTGCAATATTTTTCGCGACTTCTTTTGCTGTGCCGAATGCCATTTCAGCCTCGTTTAAATATGTTGCTGCATGTGATCTTTCGGATAACAGGATCCAGGTGTTTGCTATTGACAGTTCTGGAAATATCTTCAGCAGATGGAAGACTACTGTAGATCCGCGTTCGGGCTGGACAGCATGGGCTGCGTTTCAAACACCTCCGGGTGGCGTAACAAGCATAGCCGCATCTTCTCTTACAGACAAGCGTCCACAACTCTTCGCAACTGGCCAAAATGGTCAAATCTGGTCATGCTGGAAGTCATCGCAGGATTCAAGCTCAAATTGGACAGCTTGGACGCTGTTTTAAATCCGGCATTGTTTGATGAAATAACCTCTTTTCCTGACTGATTCCTTTTCCCGAAAGCGAAATTTGGTGTTATGCTGAATATTCGGGGGAGCGACGAGGGTAAGGTCCTCAGTCAGGGAAAGAAAGATGAGAAAATTTTTGGACCTAATTAGACGACCCGATTCAACCTGCTGAATCCCGACCCTACAAACGCTTTTTTGTTTAACAAATTCGCATCCCCTTTATTTGCCGTAAAGATGGTGGGTATTGACCACTTTTCCCTGGAGTTTCAGGTAATAGAAAAGCTGTGCCTTGTGCTGGTTCAGATGGTCTATCATCTGCAAGAGGCGCAGACCGAGATTCAGCGGAGTTTTGTCCCAAGGAGCAGGAGAGGGTTTCGAGGAGAGATCCTCCTCGCTGCAAAACCGGAGAGCGTCAAGTGCTACTTTTTTATCGGCAGCAAGCAGCGTTAATGCTTCCTCAAGCGTTGTGACCGATTTCAGCGTTGCAGCCTGGGGCAGCGTCGCCTCATGCTTTTTTTCATTGATATCACTGTGCGCCGGCATATCCCACTGGCCAGTTGCAAAACCTTTAAACGGAACACCGCAAGATTGGGAGAGATGCAGAAGCAGTTGCCCGGTGGTCATCCAGTTATTGGTTTCCGAAGGTTTCCATGAGAGATCTTTTTCCTCAAGCAATTTTACAAGGCGCTCGGAAACGCTGTAAGCTGCCTCGATTTGT
This sequence comes from Chlorobium sp., assembly GCA_005843805.1. GTDB lineage: Bacteria > Bacteroidota > Chlorobiia > Chlorobiales > Chlorobiaceae > Chlorobium. The sequence continues at coordinate 359 of SZXY01000163.1, read as the reverse complement.
TGTTCCAGTAGTTCGTGCCAGTTCATATTGGTGGTTTATGGTTAAAGGGTTGGATGAAAATGAAGCATACGGTAATACAGAACAGCATTATTGGCTTGTTCGTTTTGTGAAAGGCCCGGAATATGCAGGATGATGGTGCGGAAATATCTGAAATTACGGTATAAAAGCATTATATTTTTTTTCTGCATTTTTCATTTTTCCACTTTTCTCCCTGGTCAAACCATGAAAACAAAAATCAAGGTAGCTCTTGTTACTGGAGGTTTGGCTCTTGCTGGAGTAATTATAACAGTTTTCAGCCCATTAAAACTTTCGAGAACCAACATCTTCAATGGGGGCTCCTCCTACTATGCCGAGGGAAA
>SZXY01000058.1 GCA_005843805.1 Chlorobium sp. | reverse complement strand
TCAGGATCGTCATAACACTCAGCAACTCTTGGCAGTCAAGTGCCAAAGAGCAGAATGCGCTGGTGACTGCAAAACAAAAAACTACGACCACCTCTCTTCGATATCGAATTGTCGAGCTGGGGCTCGACATTCCCGGCCAGTACTCACCACCGTCCAATTCCCGGCCAGTCACCAGCTTTTTTTGGCGGGAAAAGGGCGCTGTGTTGATAAAAAAGCGTGAAAAGGTTATATAGAAATTCAGGCTCTCCAAGAGCTGCCTTGTTCATTTCCTTTTTCCTGACCTTTACCATGTTCAAACCGAAGTTTTTTTCTGTTTTACCTGAGCTCTCCCCTGACCGGATTTTGAAGGATGTCGTTGCCGGTGTCATGGTGGGCATTGTGGCCTTGCCGCTGGCTATTGCATTTGCCATTGCATCAGGCGTTTCTCCCGAAAAGGGTCTCATTACCGCTGTTATCGGCGGCTTTCTTGTCTCTTTTCTTGGCGGCAGCCGTGTGCAGATTGGTGGCCCGACCGGAGCGTTTATTGTTATCCTCTACGGCATTGTTCAGCAATATGGCATTAATGGTCTTATGCTGGCCACCATCATGGCGGGTATCATTCTCATGATTATGGGGTTCGCCCAGTTTGGTTCACTGATCAAGTTTATTCCTTATCCGGTTATTGTCGGCTTTACCAGTGGTATTGCGGTCATTATTTTCTCCACGCAGGTCAAGGATTTTCTCGGTCTCGATATCAAGAGCCTCCCTGCGAACTTTGTCGGGCAGTGGAGCGCATACGCCCAAAACCTGACTACCTTTCACCCGACAAGTTTCATGATCGGCCTGCTTGCTCTCGTCATCATCATTTTCTGGCCGAAAGTGTCACGAAAAGTTCCGGGATCGCTCATCGCCATCATTGTCACAACCGTGATTGTAGAATACTTTAATCTCAATGTCCCGACCATTGAATCGCGCTTCGGAAGCATTCCGTCAACGATTCCCTCGCCCTCTTTTCCTTCGGTTGATTTTGCCACTATCCGCCAGCTCATCATGCCGGCAATGACCATTGCGCTGCTTGGTGCCATCGAGGCGCTGCTGTCGGCAGTTGTGGCTGATGGCATGATCGGCAGCCGCCACAAGTCCAACATGGAACTGATTGCCCAGGGAGCGGCAAATATCATTACCCCGCTTTTCGGGGGCATCCCGGTAACCGGCGCCATAGCACGAACTGCCACCAATGTCAAGAACGGAGGCAGAACCCCTGTAGCCGGTATGGTTCATGCCATCACGCTTCTGTTAATCATGCTGCTCTTCGGCCAGTGGGCAAAGCTCATCCCGATGCCTGCGCTGGCAGCAATCCTTATTATCGTTGCCTGGAACATGAGTGAAATCAAGGTGTTCCGGGAACTTCTGAAAAGCCCGAGAAGTGATGTTATTGTCCTTGTAAGCACCTTCAGTCTGACGGTTATCTTTGACCTGACCCTTGCCATTGAGATCGGCATGCTGCTCTCTGTCATCCTCTTCATGCAGCGTATGGCCCAGCTCTCCAATGTCGGCATCATTACCCAGGAGCTTCAGGACAGGGATGAGGAGGACGACCCCAATACTATCGTGACACGCAAGGTGCCAGATGGAGTGGAGGTCTTTGAAATAAGCGGCCCGTTTTTCTTCGGCGCAGCATCCAAGTTCCGCGATGCCATGCATATTGTTGAAAAGGCACCAAGAATCCGCATCATCCGTATGCGCAAAGTGCTCTCTATCGACGCTACCGGCCTGAACATGATGAAAGATCTGCTCAAAGACTGCACAAAAACCGACACGAAACTGATTCTCTCCGGAGTTCATGCCCAGCCGTTATTTGCCCTTCAGCAATACGGTCTTTATGACGACATCGGTGAAGAGAACATTTTCGGCAATATCGACGATGCACTTGACCATGCAAGAGAGAGCCTCGGCCTGCCAAAAATGGGACGACAGCAGAACTTCGTACCTACTGTAGAAAGGGAAAAAAAGTAAGTGCAACCTCATAAAAGGAGCAGCAAACAACTTGCAATGTTACAAGAAATTGCTGCTCCCCCTGCACAAACACTTGCTCCTTGCAAGAAAATATCACTGGCAGCGATGGCTTGTCAGGTTATATTATTTTTTTATACTATCACTGCATTCCAAAATATCAATATCACACTATAGATCGGGGCAATCGGTATGTGTGTACCCGGTTATTCCCAACTTTTGACATCTCTGTTATGAGGGTTTTCGTGCCCTCAAACTATTCAGCAGAAGTCAAAAACCTTGAATCGCCATGCAAAACGATATAAACGACCTGAAGCCAGAAAATCCCGACCATAGCGATAATGCTCTTTTCGTCAGCCAGGAGGGGTTTCGTCATCTCTTTGACAGCCTGATCAACGGCTGCGCCTACTGCCGCATCATTTACGAAAAGGGAGTCGCGGTTGATTTTATCCATGAAGCGGTCAACCCGGCTTTCTCGAAACTGACCGGATTGAAAGAGGTTGTGGGCAAAAAAGCTTCCGAGGTTCTTCCGACTCTTCACGAATCAAATCCTGAACTGCTGGAACGATTTGCGAGAGTTGCAGAGAGCGGCATTGCTGACCGGTTTGAAATCCACATCAAAGCCTTGAACGCCTGGCATGATATCTCTGCTTTCAGTTGTTCTAAAGGAGAGTTCTTTGGCGTCTTTGAAGATATCACCGCTCGCAAAGAGACTGAACATAAGCTGAAAGAGAGTGAGGATCGGTTCAGGAAACTCTTTGAACGTCATGCCGCAATAAAGTTGCTTATTCATGCTTGTACTGGCGCTATCATTGATGCCAATCCGGCAGCCGCAAGATTTTATGGATGGTCAGTTGAGGAACTCCGCCAGATGCAGATAGGGCAGATAAATCTACTCCCGACTGAAGAGATAAAGAAGAATCTTGAAAAAATCAGTGCATCGGAACAACAACAGTTTTGCTTTCGCCATCGCAGGGCAGACAACTCTGTGTGTGATGTTGAAGTGTTCTGCAACAAAATTGAGATTGCAGGAGATGAGCTGATCTATGCCATCATTCACGATATCACCGATCGCAATCAGGCTGAACAAAAACTGAAAGAGAGCGAGGAACGGTTCAGAAAACTTTTTGAAAGTCATTCCGCAATACAGCTTGTCACTGATCCTGATACAGGCGCTATCGTTGACGCCAATCCGGCAGCAGCGAAATTTTATGGCTGGTCGGTTGAGGAACTGCGCAAGATGAAAACAGAGCAACTCAGTATTAATTCGCCTCAAACGGTCAAAATTAATCTTGAGAACATAAGATCATCAGAACAAAGCCGCCTTTTCTTTTGTCACCGCAGGGTTGACGATTCTGTTCGTGATGTGGAGGTGTTCAGCAACAAAATAGAGATCGCAGGAAAAGAGCTTCTCTACTCCATCATTCACGATGTCACCGAGCGCAAGCTTGCTGAAAAAAAACTGACCGATAGTGAGGTGCGGTTCAGAACCCTTTTTGAAAGTAATTCAGCAATAAAGCTTCTCATTGATCATGCTACAGGCGCTATCATTGACGCCAATCCAAAGGCCGCAGAATTTTACGGCTGGTCAGTGAATAAACTCCGCAAGTTGAAGATAGAGCAACTCAGTATTCTTTCGCCTGCAACGGTTAAGGAAAATCTGAAAAAAATCAGCTCATCGGAACAAAACAGTTTTTTGTTTCGCCATCGCAGGGCAGACAACTCTTTGTGCGATGTTGAGGTATTCAGCAACAAGGTAACGATCGAAGGAAAAGAACTTCTCTATACCATCATTCACGATATCACCGATCGCAAGCTTGCGGAAGAAAAACTGAGGGAAAGCGAAGAGCGTTTCAGACACCTGTTTGAAAATCATTCTGCCATCAAGATGCTTATAAATCCGGATACGGGCAATATCGTTGATGCCAATCCGGCAGCAGCAAAATTTTATGGCTGGTCGATAGAGGAACTGCGTCAAATGCAGATGCAGCAAATCAATATACTGCCTCCGGAAGCAGTAAAAAAAGAGATGGAAAAATGCAAACTGGCAAAGCGCAACCATTTTGAATTTCGCCACAAAAGGAAAGATGGTTCCATCCGCGATGTTGAAGTATTGAGTTCAGGCATCAAGATTGCAGGAAGAATCCTGCTCTATTCAATTATTCACGATGACACCGAGCGAAAGCGACTTGAAATCATAACGGAATTTCGTCTTCACCTCTTCAAGATGGCAGAGAGCCACTCCGTGACGGAACTGATCCAGGCTACACTCGACAAAGCCGAACGAGTGACAGAAAGCTCTATTGGGTTCTGCCATCTTATTATGGATGACAATGCACCATCCATCGAAATATGGTCGACCAATACCATCAAAATAAATAGCCGGATGAAGGGGCATCGAAGGGGTGGGCATCCTTCCCTCGACAGATCCGTGCTATGGGCAGATGCCCTGCGGGAACGAAAAGCAGTGATTCACAACGATTACAGTGCATTCTGGCCGAAGCATGGCGGGCCGGACACTCATCCTGGCATCACGAGAACACTGGTTGTTCCGGTCATGAAAGGCAAGAACGTCATGGCCATGCTTGGAGTGGCCAACAAGCCGTTTCTCTATGACGAAGAGGATATCCGATGGGTAAACGCTCTGGCCAACATAGCCAGTGACATCATCGACACCAAGCTTGCCGGAGCAAGGGAAAAAAAGACACTGGAAGCGCTGATCCAGTCACAAAAAATGGAGATTGTTGGTCGCCTTACCGGGGGGATAGCACACGACTTCAGCAATATGCTCTGTGTCATCCTTGGATATACCGAAATGGCCCTCAAGGATATTACGCCGGAACTGCCTATCCATGCGAACCTTGAGGCTATCCATACAGCAGCCACTCGCTCTGCTGATCTGAGCCAGAAACTGCTTGCGTTTGCCCGCAACAAGAGCGTGACGCCAAAAATTATTGAACTCAACACTATGGTCGAGGGAATGATCACCCTGCTCAAGCGGTTGATCGGCGAAGATATCACGCTCCTATGGAAACCCGAAAGTGAGACCGCGAAGGTAAATATTGAACCGGTTCATCTTGACCAGATTCTTGCCAACCTTTGCCTCAACGCCCGCGATGCAATAGAGAACAACGGCCAGATCACTATTGAAACAAGCCTGCTTCATCTCGATAAAGCCGATTGCGTCGATTATCACCTCAACAAGGAAGCGGGTGATTACGTGATACTTTCCGTCACTGACAACGGGCATGGTATCGAAAAAAAATATCTTCCCCATATTTTTGAACCCTTCTTTACCACCAAGCCGGTTGGCCAGGGAACCGGACTCGGCTTGTCGATCATCTACAGCATCATCAAACAGAACAACGGTTACATCGAATGCGAGAGTAAACGGCAAAAAGGGAGCACCTTCAGGATCTATCTGCCCCGGTATAAGGATGATGCAGGGATTACCAAACCGGCAAAGGGTGAACCAAAACCAGAAATCGCAATCACTCATGGCAAGGCCACAATTCTTCTGGTTGAAGATGAACCAGATATCCTCGTCCTCTGCAAGGAGATGTTTGAACAAAACGGCTACACTGTTCTTTCAGCTTCCACGCCGAGCGACGCAATACAGCTTGCCGAAGAGCACAAGAATGAGATCAATCTCCTCCTGAGCGATGTGGTGTTACCGGAAATG
>SZXY01000162.1 GCA_005843805.1 Chlorobium sp. | reverse complement strand
ATCAGACAGGGAAATGTCAGCGATGAACTGAAAGCGCTTTTTCTGAAAATCGATCGGGCCAGAAACGAGTTCAACTATCCGGAAGTAAACCGCCTGCTGCAGGCGTTTGAAGAAGAGCATTCCGGGTTGTTGCAGGATGTCGCCAAAGTCTACTATCTGCGAGGCCAGAACTACGAACTCCAGATCAACTACCCCGAAGCCGAGCGATACTATGGGAAAGCCGCAGTTAACGAAGAACAGAATTCCTTGTATCTTGATACTTACGCAGGAATATTGACAACGTTAGGCAAGTACGCAGAAGCCGAACCACTCTATCGCCGAGCGCTGGCGATCGATGAAAAAGCGCTGGGCAAGGAGCATCCTACCTCTATAACTGTCAGAAACAACCTCGACGCGCTGCTCAAGAAAAAACAAGAAACGAAATTGAACAAGGCAGGCAAGCTGCATGCCAATTCGGTATGAAGATTACCAAACCACCTGCTTGGCTATTTCTTCTGCATCTGCAAAGCTTTTTCGGAGATGATCTCTTCGACGTTTGTGGAGATTGAGAGGGTGCGCATAAGGTCGAGCAGGTTTTGTTCGACGTTGAGGTTCATCTCTATGGGTCGTCCACCCTGGAAGTCGGGGTTGGTGCCCTTGAGCTGAATGGTAATGATCGAGTTGCCGTCAGGGGTCATGCTGATCGATGAGACAAGATGCACATAGAGAAAGTTGGAGAGAGCCTCATAGGTGGTGCGAAGCCCCTGGTTGGCAGCAGCACGCTCTTCAGGGGTGGTGGCGTAGATTATCTGCCCGGACTGCTCGGCATTCATGCCGCCCTTCATGATTTCAAAAAGCTGGTCATGCATTTTTACCGGGAGTGAGCCTTTGACGGTGCCAGTGGCATAGATCTTTTTGGTGCCTTGCAGGTCAAGCAGGGTCTGCAGGGGAATGTTGTTCACGTTCACGGTGGTTTCCGTCTCCTTTGTCGCCATATCGTAATCGGCTCGATCAACCGCAATGGTGCCCCCAAATAGTCCCGCACTGAAATCCGAAAAAGAAACCAGATTGGGGTTATTTCGGTTATGCCCAAGTGAAAGCTTGCCAGTGGGCGAAAGAAGCTGAAGCTCGCCGCTGGAGGTTTTCCGTTTAAGGCTTTTCAGTTTGAAGCTGATGGTGGTGTTTCCGTCGAATGAACGGTTGAACAGCAGATCCGGTTCGCTGAAGCTGTAGTCGGCATCGGCTTTTGCTGGTACGAACATGCGTTCACTCGTGCTTTGCTGCTTTGAAGGAGGAGCAATGGTGATGGTTCCTCCTCCAGGGGATTGCAGGTGTGCATTCCGGATAGCAATACAATTGTTTCTGATGGTAACAGGAATGGTGCCGCTCACACTGCCTTTGAGTGATCCCCTGAAATCTCCGTGCAGCCGAATCCGGTCAAGCGCCTTGATATTGCTCAGATTGAGAGTGAAAAGCATGTCGCTGCTTCTACTGCCAGGGGAATCGAAGTTGAACGGTGTTGAGGTTATTGTGCCGCCGAGCAGCGTAGCGGAGAGGTCACTCAATGCAAGAGCGGAAAGCTCTTTATTACGACTCTTCAGTGTGATGGTAGCATTGAGGTTTTTCAGCACAGCCCCGTTTCCATTATCGTTGCCCATATCAAGTGAACAGAAGGGTTTGTTCTCTTTGGTGTAAAAGATAATGCTTGATCCTTTGGAGGCAGACACAAGAGCATTGCGTACCAGCAGTGTTGAGTCCTGGAACTCGATGGGAATGCTTCCGCTTACCCGCCCCGTGACAATGGGTTTTTTATTATCCCCACGGTTAAATCCAGGCAGCTCAGAGAGGGGGATTTCCGCAAGGTTCAGGGATAGTCGAGTCTGCTTACTCTTCAGGTCGTATTCAATTCGATTACTGGTTGCCTTCCATTGCAGAAGCTCTACCGAGCAGTTACGAAGTAAGAGAGTACAGGGTTTGAGCGGATCACGTTTGGAGCCGAAGAGTGCCCTGAAATTGCCAACCGGTGAGGGTTTCCCATCACTGAAAAGCTTTGCGACATAAAGCGTATCCTCTGGCTGTTGCCACTGTTCTGCAGCGCTGAGTTTGATGTTGTAGTTGACATTCTCAAGGCGCAGTTTTTCTCTGGTAACGGTTGCGTCGTCTATAGAGTAGAGAGCAGAGAGTGGTTTGATGGATGAAGGGATAAGCCCGTTGTTGCTGGCTATTTCCATATTGAAAGTTATCCTGGGGTTTCGGTCGCTGAAAGAAAACTGCTGCGGATCGGGCAAAAGAGTGAGCGAATCTGCTTTCAGGGTAAAGGTGGTATCAAGAAATTTTGGAAAGAATTCTTTCGATTTTTCATTTTTCCGATTTTTCAAATCCCACGAAAGAGTGGCATTAGCAACTGAAAGCGTATAGGAGGTTGCTCCATTGCTGCAGTTATCAGGCGGAGTGGTGAAAACCACCTTGAGTGAACGCAAACCAATGCCGGAAATACCCGGATGACCGACACCCGAAACTTCGACGCGAAAAGGTTTGCCCTCAAGCGTCCGGTCAAGCAGTGATTGAGCGAACCAGGGAAAAGAGAGCCATGCTGCTGCCGGAAGAAGTACCAGCAGCAGAAGCATGACAAGGAGGATGCGGCGCAGCCATTTCACGATCAGGTTGTTGATGCCGGGCTTACTGTGCTTTCTTTGACCACTTGCCCTGAATCTGAACCCATGTGCCTGCCGGGAGACGGGAGTAGATTTTCTGGAACATCATTCCTCCTACAACATCGAGTGTCAGGTTATTTTTTGCAGCAACACCCGCATACTCTGCACGACGGGAGTTGTTGATCGTGGTAATCATATCCTGGGCATCTGCCGCTGCTCCCGGAGGAATTGCAAGCAGTCCATTGTCAACCTCACCGGCGAGACCTTTGGCACGAGCTGTGTCCAGGTCAAGTGCAAAGGCAGGAGCTGTAATGCCAGCCAGAAGCATCAGTGATAGAACAACTCTAAACCGAAGTTCCCCTTATAAAAA
>SZXY01000188.1 GCA_005843805.1 Chlorobium sp. | reverse complement strand
GCGACCCTGTGAAACAAAACGCCATAATTTCACAGGGTAAACCTTCTTCCCATTTTCGTTTTCACGCATATCGAATTGCTACATGTTGGGCAACCACGGGGGGGTGCCCCTACGCCCTGTTGTTCCCATTGCGATGTTTTGGGCAACCACGGGGGGTTGCCCCTACGAATTCTTTTGTCGAAATATTTTTATCCGGGTAAAATTTAAAATGTTATTTTACCCGGATAGAATTATGATGGTGAACCAACAAGGAGGGGAACGGGATGAACGGAACAGAGAAACAGCAGTGTACAGCCTTTGAGGGCAGTCATGCGCTTGCGTCAGGAGAGCTGGTGCAGGTTGCGGGGAAGGTGAAGGAGATGATCGAACGGGGGGAGGCGCACTCGGTGCTGATTTTTGACGATCTCACCAGTGAGTTGATTGAGGTTGATTTTCGGGGCACGATGGAGGATGTTCTGAGCCGTCTGGAGAGAGCGGCAGCGACGGAAGAACCTGCTCTTCATCGGGGGCCGGGTCGTCCGAAGCTTGGCGTTGTTCCTCGTGAGGTGACCTTGCTGCCTCGCCACTGGGAGTGGCTTAACGCTCAGCCGGGAGGCGCTTCAGTCGCATTGCGCAAGCTTGTCGAGGGGGCGCGGCGGGTGAATTGCGAGCGCGATCGTCTGCGCTCTTCGCAGACTACACTCTACCGCTTTATGTCCGCAATGGCAGGCGACCTGCCCGGATTCGAGGAAGCTTCGAGGGCGCTCTTTGCCGGAGAGCAGGAGAAGTTCAACGAGCGAATTGCTGCATGGCCGGTTGATATCCAGAGTCATCTTCAAAAACTATCCCCCAATGCTTTTCAGCTTCATGCGTGAAGTTTTTTTATGATAATACTCCCCGCAGGGGTTATTTCGCAGTAAACCCCTGCGGGGGTTATTTCGCAGTAAATTCCTGCGGGGTATGGAAAAAGACGATAAAACACAGGCTATACGCACACCGATGCAGCTTGCAATGATTTTGCAAGGATACCGCAAACAGCGCAGGTTTTCGCAAAAACAGGCGGGAGAGCACGTTGGCTTGTTGCCGAAAACCATATCAGCACTGGAAAGCCGGCCCGAAAGGAGTTGCATCGAAAGCCTTTTCAAACTGATTTCAGCACTTGATCTTGAAATGGTGTTGTTGTCGAAGGAAAAGGGCCGTACCGCTAAAGGGGAGTGGTGATGGGGCGACCTTTAAAAACAAGGGAGTTGAGTGTGTTGATGAATGGGGAGCCTGTTGGAGTGTGGAAAATAACACCAACGGGTTTGTCGGAGTTCGCCTATGTCGATTCATGGCTTGCATCGTCAATTGCTCGACCGATATCTCTTTTTATGCCGTTAAGAAAAGAAAAATATAGCGGTGATCTCGTTTCTTCCTGGTTCGATAACCTGTTGCCCAACAATGATGTTATACGCAGACGAATACGTGACAGGTTTGCCATTGCTGTTTGAAGATCTTCGGGTGGATGAAGAGCAGTTTGCCCTGTTTGAACGGCAGGTGATAGAGGCCATGCTGCAATGCGGCTACAAGGTGAAACTTCTACAGGCATTGTTGCGGCTGCTCAAATCAATGAACACCGGGAGTTTAATGGTATGAGCGATTTTGGCCAGTTATAATATTTATATCTGGCCAAAATCACGATTTTTTGTTAACTTTGGCCAGATATAAGTCGAAATGCTTGTGACTGTCATGCATAATGAGCCAAAACAACATATCAGGCCGGAGGGATGAGAAGAGGATACTGGAACAGGTTTTAACCTCTTCCGATCCTGAATTCATTGCGGTTTATGGCCGTCGGCGGGTTGGGAAAACCTGGCTGGTCAGGGAGTTCTTTGGTGATCGAATTTGCTTTGAGGTCACGGGGATGCACAATGTTACCCTGCGGGATCAACTGGCCAATTTTGCCCAATCGCTGGGCAAGGCGGCAGGAATGGCTGTCCAGCCCCAGAGGCCATCTTCATGGTCTGAAGCGTTTGGCCAACTGGAGCAATTGCTTGAATCATCGATGACGAAAGAGCAGGGCCAGAAACAGGTTGTTTTTCTCGATGAATTGCCCTGGCTGAACACCCCTCGTTCAAAATTTCTCTCTGCCCTCGAACATTTCTGGAACAGTTATGCTTCACGCAAGAAGAACCTTGTCCTTGTTGTGTGCGGTTCAGCAGCCTCATGGATGTTGCAGAACATCGTTCGGGCAAAGGGCGGGCTTCATAACCGCCTTACCCGCCAAATCCGTCTTTTGCCGTTTACACTTGCCGAAACCGAAGAGTTTCTGCAGCATCGCCACGTCATCCTCACCCGTTACCAGATCATCGAGCTGTACATGGTCATGGGTGGTGTTCCATTCTACCTCATGCAGGCAGAACCCGGTTTGTCGGCGGCCCAAATCATTGACAAGCTCTGTTTCTCTGCCACAGGTCTTCTGCGAACCGAATATGAAAAGCTCTACGCATCTCTTTTCGAAGAGAGTGAGCTGCATCTGAAAATTGTTGCGCTGCTGGCAAAAAAACGTACAGGTATCGGCAGAAACGAGATAGCGAGCGCAGTAAAAATCACTACAGGAGGAGGGCTTACCAGAGTTCTTGACGAGCTTGAAGAATCAGGATTCATCGAGTCACGCACACCTTATGGCAAAAAAGTCAATGACCTGCTCTACCGGCTTGTCGATGAGTTCACACTTTTCTACTTTTCATGGATAAAACCTCTCGGGAAAAAAATACCCGATCAGGGATACTGGATGTTGCGGCAAAGCAGCCCTGTGCGAAAAGCATGGTCTGGTTTTGCTTTTGAGACCATTTGTATCAAACATGTTCGCCCATTGAAAGCCGCATTGGGTATCGCCATGGTTGAAACATCCGATGCCCCGTGGCGTTATCAGGCAGGTAAAGAGTCGCTCTACCCCGGAGCACAGATTGATGTGCTGATCGACCGGAGCGATGCCACCATCAACCTGTGTGAAATAAAGTTCTCCCAGGGCGAGTTTACTGTGGACGCATCTTATGCCAAAGAGCTGCGCCAGAAAATCGAAGTGTTTCGTCAAGTGACCAAAACCCGGAAAAACATCTTTCTGACCATGATTACAACCTATGGCGTG
>SZXY01000169.1 GCA_005843805.1 Chlorobium sp. | reverse complement strand
AGGAGGAGGAGTTTGGCGACCTGCTCTTTACCATCGTCAACTACAGCCGCTTTATAGAGGCAAACCCTGAAGATGCGTTGCGCAAGGCCACCAACAAGTTTATGGGGCGGTTCCGCAAGATTGAGGAGCAGGTACAGCTCTCTGGCCGCGCCTGGCAGGAGTTCAGTGCGGAAGAGCTTGACGGATTGTGGCGGTCGGCCAAAGAGCAATAGCATCGAAAATCGAATCGCTCCCGGCCTGCCCCGGTGCCACTGTCAGACGGTGTGCGTTTTTACCCATGCGACATAGCGATCCATCCAGTTCTGGAGGAATGGCCGGCTCTCAGCTCCAATGTTACCTTCTTGGTCAAAAAAGCCCTCCTTTACCTGGATGAATGCTTCGGGTTGACCAAGTGTCGGAACGTCAAGAAATGCAAGAATGTTGCGCAAATGCTGTTGTGCCAGCGCTGTACCAATGGAGCCTACCGACGCGCCAAGAATACCGGCAGGCTTACGGGCCCATGCGCTTTGGCCATAAGGGCGTGAGGCGTGGTCAATGGCGTTTTTGAGAACTCCGGGTATTGAGCGATTGTATTCGGGCGTAACAAAGAGAATACCCTGGGCGACTTCGATGTCGCGTTTCAAACGTTTGACGAAATCCACAGGGTTTGCATCGTCATCCTGGTTGTACAACGGCAAGTCGCCAATCTGCACATTGCTGAATGTGAACTCTGAAGGGGCCAGTCTGGCAACAGCAGTGGCCAGCTTCTGGTTGAGTGAATCCTTGCGAAGGCTGCCGACAACTACGGCTATATGATATTGGCTCATGACGCTTAATTGGTTTTGGTGATATCAATGATAGTGTACAATAATCAATCTTTTTCGAATAAGCCGACCAACTACACTATCCTTTCGACTCCCCGTTGAGAATCTACCCCGATCAGGGCTCCGTTCTCTTTCCTTTTGGCCCTCATGCGTCCGTCTACCATCATGTCGATGTCGTCACCAGAAAAAAAATGGTCAAACATCATCAATAATTTTTTCGGAACGCTTTACCTGTTTTTTCTGTTCGATTTTTTGTGAAGGTACGTATCATAATCTAACCGGATATTTTTTTTGTAAAAAAAGCAAAATGCGGCCTGTTTTTTTTGCTATTTTTTTAGCACTGTCAAAATTGATGAAAAAGGCGAATGTTCCTGAAGCTGATCAAAAAAGGTTTTTCCTGTATTCATCAAACATTTCTTTTTGAAAAGTTATGAAATGATGAAAGAGATCCGTTTTTTTTCAAATCGGCGGCAATCAAAACTTTTTCGTAACTCCTTTTTTTATTATAAGTTAAACCGGCGTTAATTTTTCAACGGTCGAACATCCGTGATTTTTAATGTTGATTCCGTTGTAACCCGCTCACACGGAGTACGCCCTGTAATCGGTCGAACAATGTTTTAATCGTCATGCTCGCTCAACGCAATCAGGGGATCTTTGAGTTTGGCAGGCAATACGATGCTTTCAATCCCGATCAGTTTCTATCTTGTTAATAATTATTGGTTTATGTCGCCAGGCAGTTTTTTTTGAAGTGTTCTGAAATCATGCAAGAGCTGGAATGCCGAGTCTTCTGTTGAATCACTGAGTCATTAACCTAAAACTTAAATCAAGGAGGGATGAAGTTATGCCTGTAGCAAATGATCTGACTAAATCGAGGGCCTCTTTTACGCTGAATGTTATCATGGACCCGAAGTCCGAATTCAAGGGGGACGTTGCAGCGTTCCTTTTCGATAATGCCGGTAAACTTCTCAGCCAGGTTACCGTCAAGGACGGCAAGGCGGTCTTTTCAAAGAGCGCACAGGAGGTCGCAAGCAATCGGCTGTTTATAGGGCCAGCGCCTTCCCAGAAAGAGCCGGGGGCCGAGAAGCCATCGCTCAGGATGATGGAACGGCTGAGCGCCTATGAAACCGCTCTTCGGCAAAAGGGAACCATCCTCAATACCGTCACTGTTCCGTCAAGTCTGCTGCCTCTCTGGACGATATGTCTCTGCTGGGTAAGTGGCCAGGTAGTGAAAGATGACAGTGGCCTGCCAGTCTGCGGCGCGAAAGTGCATATCTGTGAAGTCGATAAACTGTGGCGATGGATCATCAGACTTCCCGACCTCGAAGTCATAAGGTTGCGTGACGAGCTGATCAAGATCATCCATCAACCGATCCTCATTAATCCTCCGATTCCCTATCCCGGTCCAGATCCGTCGCCTTTTTCAGTCATCAAAGGCGGGTTACTCTCTTTGAAGTCGCTGAAACCTCAGTTGGCATCCCCGGTGGCAGCACAACAGCGTGGCCCCCTGACAGCAGCGTTTTCGGTGTCTGCCGCAGCGACGTTGGCAAAACCTTCAGCAAACTTTACGCCAAACATCTCCGAAGCCCTGTCGTCGGCCGCCCTCTCTGCATCGGCCTCTCTGCCCGCTGATTTTATCCATACCGTGAGTTCCAACTCGGCACCGGAGATCCGTAAAACGCTGTCCGCCAATACAACGCTGATTTATCCCTACCTTTGCCGCCTGCTGCCTCTTTGGCCCTGGAAATATACCTGTGACGAGATCGCTGTCGTCGATACGGACACAAACGGACGGTTCAGCTCCCTGATTTTCTACTCCTGCAAAGGTGACAAGCCGGATCTCTATTTTTGGGTCGAGTACCAGATAGGCGGCGTCATGGAGCCCGTGTACAAGCCCTCCATTCCCTGCAATACCTACTGGAACTACGCCTGCGGAAATGAGGTCGTCATACGCATCAAGGATGCACGTGTGCCGACATGCAGCAAGGATCCGGATCTTCCCGGTTCAGTCGTGGAAATTCTCTCGCTCGGCAGAGGAGTCAGCATGTCGGAGATCCAGGGGGCTGGAGCCCCGGGAGAGGGTCTTACGACTTCCGGCGAGCCTTTCGGAGGCAAAATCGAGCCGAGGCTCTGGTTCAGCCGCACGACGTTGCGCGACGTCAAGAAGATTTTCTATTACCGCTGGTCTTACAGGAGACTGACCACGGGAAATGGCACCCCGCTCGCGACGCCGGGCCCATGGACGCATCTGACGCGGAATGTCGTTCGTCATTACGCTGTCATCATTCCCGCTCCTTTCACGACTATCCATGTGCCTGTGAGCATGGGGCCGAAAAAGATCGGTGCGGAAGCGAATCTTTTCGAGATCACGCCTGCTGCGGTTCCTGCGGGAGGCATAGAGTGGACGGTCGTAGACGAACGCGAGGATTTGGCAAGCGGACATTTTGAGACGGACTTGCTGGGAAGCGGTGATACTCCATGCCAGAAAGCGCTGGACGGCGCCGGGAAATACGAACTCAAGCTGGAGCTGTTCAAGGATACCGGTGCCCTGGTCGATTGGACTGCAGAGGGGGTCGACTGCCAGTTAACAAATGTTCCTGCCCCATTCGGAACAGGCGCGGTGACAGCCGTCAGTGCGCCAGACTATAACCGTATCAAGAATGTCGCCGGTCATACCATGGCGTTCAGGATGGTGCTCCACGTCGACAACAACTGCTGTAATGCATCCGTTGCACCCGTGACAGGCACAGGGCTGAACTTCACGCCGTGCGGTTTTGTCGAATATTCTGCTGGTGCGACGGCAAACCTCTCCTTCAACGCTTACCATCCGAACGGTTTTGCCGATTTCAACTTCAGCGTTGTGCAAGGTGTAAGTACGTACTTGCCGTTGGCGAGCGCAAGTGAGGCTACAAGGAAGCTTGTCGTGAATTCTCTCGACAGCCCGCCAAGCCATGCCTACACCAAACCGACTGTGACGTCCAACTACCAGTCAAGCTACAACGTTTCGGATCTCTTGCAGAGCTGCACGCGAGCAGCATATTCGGAGGCGTTGCATGTATGGACTCATGCGACTGACGGTTACGGCCGCTTGTGGTATCTCGATGCGTTCGCACAGGATGCGTTCGCCCTCACTCCTGCGCCGTAAACGCAGACTTTTACAGCCGGCAGAAAACCCATATTCTGCCGGCTATACTGTCGCGAAAAATGCTGGAATTTTGCGGGGTTTAGCTATACCACCGGTATCCAACCGAGATCTTCAGTCACAATACGCAACTCTACTTCCGATGGACAATGGCACGATCTTTTCGGCTACCGCTCATCGATACCGAGTGTTCCCTGTGCAGCAATACCTCCGGCAACAGTTGGAGGCCCTTTGAGAATCCATTCAAAAAGCACCCCGATCATCGCCCCGACAAGCGGGCCAACAATGTAAATCCATGTGGTGCTGAACTCTGCGCGAAACAGGTCAGGAGCCAGCGAGCGTACCGGATTCATGGAGGCTCCGCTGATGGGTGATGACCAGAGACCGGCCATCACGATATAACCTCCGACCGCAATAGCGCCGTTGGTTCCAATGTTACGCGCACCCGATGCTGTGCCGAGAATGGTGTTCACCAGTCCTGCGGTCAGAACGATCTCCATGGCAAGTGCCGTGAGAGGTGTGATACCCTCTCCAGGAATGGTCGCGCCGAGATGACCTGCACTACCGAAAAGTGATTTGAGAAACCATGCTGCGCCAGCCCCTCCTGCAATCTGTGCAACAAGATATGCCGGAACCCTTATCCAGGGAAAGTTGCGGCGCACAGCAAATGCGAGGGTCACCGCAGGGTTCAGATGGGCTCCGCTGACAGTTCCCATGAAGTAGATAATTGCCATGACCATGAGACCTGGCGCCACAACTGTCATGGAATGAGTCACCTGCCCGCCGCTGATGGCGGAAACCACACCTCCTCCGGCTGCTGTAAGTACCAGGAGGAAAGTCCCCCACATTTCCGCAAAAATCCGACGCCACTCAAGTGCCGGATCAAGAAAGTTAGGCGCCTGCTGTCCATGCATCATCCGGCTCCGCGCTCTCTCCTGCTGGCTGTTACGCTGAAAAAAGTTCATGTGAAACGGTTTTGACACAGCTTCAAATCATTGGTCATGAGTGGAGAGTCGATCAGTTCTTTCATCATTTTCATTCGCTGGAACAACACATGAAAAAGCACATCACCACTGTACTATACAATTTTACATGGAATGAGCGCATCTTCATCGAAGGAATAAATCGCACACAATCGGTGATATCCATCGGCGATGATGACCTTGCCCGAGGCAGAATCCCTTACCAAAAGAAGCGGGGAGAGTTCCTGGCCTGACTCAATTTTCCGCTGGTCTTTTGCGACATGCGTATTGCTTACTCCAAGCAGCGAAAGAGCGGATGCCCTGAAAATATCTTTTGCCTTGAATTCTGATAGAGGCGCACGCTTCAATTTCTTCACAAGCGCTTTGGCTGAAGATTCTTCATAGATCAGGCTCAAATAGGACTTCGCCGCAGGATAGTCATGATTCTCCGGCTCTTTCAGCCATTTGATCTCAACACTCTTCTTCGCCATAGTTCACTCTCCCATTAAACGTTCATGCTGATTTCCGAAAAAAAACAGTCCTTTACAGTAAGATGAAAACACAACACCCCATGTTCGGAAAACCCGTAAAAAATAATCAATGCACTGACGGCAGCTCCTTGACTGCAATTTTCTTCACGCCCGTACTGAACTCTGCCATATCTGCAACAACTCCTGCGGCTTCGTTGAGCAGAACATCCTTGCCTGGCTCCCTGGTGGAACCCTGATCCTGAAGCCACTGTTTCTCGATCTGTTTGATAGTCTCTGTTTCAGATTTGAATACCGTCTCCTGGAGAGATAGCGCCTTTTTCTTGCGGATCTGGTCGAGGGTATTCAAGTCATGCAGATAGTTCTGGTAGAGAACATTCTTTGATGAGCGATCCTCCTCTTTCTGGCGCAGTAGTGCGAGCTTTTCCGGGGTGACTTCGGCAGTTGGCTGATAGAGTGCCCGTGAGATTGTAGTCCAGGGAAGACTGCTTGTATAGGTGTCCTCACCAATGGTCGAGGTGTCGATCATGGATGGCATGGCAATATCGGGGACAACCCCTTTGTGCTGGGTGCTGCCTCCGGAAATCCGGTAAAATTTCGCGATGGTGAGCTTTATTTCTCCAAGCTCAGGCTGCTGAGCAAAAAAAGCATAGGGTCTGGAAAGTTGTATAATACTTTGAACCGTTCCCTTGCCGAAGGTTCTCTCGCCGATGATAACACCGCGCCCGTAATCCTGGATTGCAGCAGCAAAGATTTCCGATGCTGAAGCACTATAACGATTGACCAGCACGGCAAGCGCTCCGCTATACTGTTCACGGCTGTCTTTATCATCAAGTACCGTGTTTTCGCCTTTTGCATCGCTGATCTGCACGACAGGACCTTTTGAAATAAAAAGTCCGGTAACTTTCACGGCCTCTTCAAGCGACCCACCGCCGTTGTTGCGCAAATCGATGACAATACCATTGACATGCTCGGCGTTCAGTTCTTCCAGAATCCGGGCTACATCACGGCTTGTACTGGTGTAGTTGCCAGTGTTCTGTTTCTGAGCCTCAAAATCGAGATAAAAGGATGGTATGGTAATAACCCCGATTTTCTCGCCGTTGTGCTGGATAATGCTCTTCTTTGCGGCCTGTTCTTCAAGATTGACCTTGTCACGCTGGAGCTGGACTATTTTTGCTGCTCCCCTGCCGCCCTGACTTGCCGGAAGAATTTTCAGACGCACAATGGTGCCTTTTTTGCCACGAATCAGCTTGACCACTTCATTGATTCTCCATCCGGTGACATCAACGATCTCGCTGGTTTTTCCCTGACCGACACCCACAATCTTGTCTCCTTTTTTCAGCAGGGCGCTTTTGAATGCCGGGCCTCCGGGGATCACCTCATTGACAACGGTATATTCACTCTCGGTTTGCAGTTTGGCACCGATGCCTTCGAGCGAACGACTCATGTCGATCTGGAAGTTTTTGTATTCGTCTGGAGAGAAGTAGCTGGTATGGGGATCAAACGAGGTGGTAACCGCAGAGGTATAGGCCAGAAAGGCATCTTCGGGTTTCTGGCGATTGAGAAGATTGAGTCGGTTCGTAAAGCTCTTTTCAAGGGCCTGGCGGATGCTCTTGTTTTTATCTCCGGAAAATTTAAGGTTGAGCCACTGGTATTTCAGCTCTTTTTTCCACAGTTCGACAAGCTGTTTCCTGTCTGCGGGCCACACATCTGCCTTGCGATCAAGATCAAGGGTTTCGGGAAGCGAAAAGCTGAAATGCACCGTATCGGCAACAGCTTTCATAAAACGCATTTTCTCTCTGGCCCGGTTCAGAAAAAAGTTGTAGACCGCAAATCCAGCATTTGCTTTGCCCGAAAGAAACTCGTCATCAATTCGGGTTCCATACATTTTTCTGAGACTGTCAACCTCACTTTTTACAAAATAACTTTTGCTGCCATCAAGATTGCCGATATAGCGATTAAAAATCTGCCGCGAAAGGGAGTCATTGACCGATACCTTTCGGTAATGGTTCTGCAGAAGATAGTGACTGATATAGATTCCTGCCTCCTCCTCGGCGGCTGTCGGTCGGAGTGCAGTGACGGCTTTGCCGGGGGCAACTGATCCGGCATTTTTGGCAAATACCGGAGATGCGAACGCCCATACAAGCACAATGAGAAGCAGGGTTCTGACTGGCATAAGAAAATGTAATGGTCTGAAATGAGAGAACATATTCATGCACTCCTTGAATGAAAAGATAAATATAACAGTAAAAAGCGGTTTTATTGCCTAACGGCCGCACTCATCTGTCTTGAGCGGACAAAGGGTTCCGTTATCAACTATCTGACGATCTTTTTTTTGATTTCCGGCACATGAATCTGATCATTGCCACGCATTGGCAATCGCTCAGAACGAACTGCATGAAGTTTTCAGGGGCATACACGACTGTGAACAATAAGCCACACTATGTTGGTTTTCTGTCAGGATGCAAAGGTTTTTCAAAAACCTGTCGTCAAAATAACTGAAACAGGAGTTCATGTTAAAAAGGGTAATAACAGCGTCGGGAGACTCCGTTCTTCAACCCCAAAGTACCAGATTATGAAAAAAATTCTATTTGCCATCACAATCTGTTTATTGACGTTCCAGACAGCTCATGCAGAGTTTAAAACCGGAAACGGACTGGTTACTCTATGGCGAGAATATGAGCGATGCAGTGCTGTTCAACCCTTCAATCCCAATGATGATGGATTTTATACCGGTTATGTGGCGGGTGTGTGCGATGCTAATATGCATAGCCGTTTCAACATCCCTGAAGGGGTTACCATTGGTCAAGTCTGTGATATCACCGGCAAGTGGCTTGAAAAACACCCGGAGGAATGGAATAAACCAGCACATCAACTGGTGATTCAGGCCGTGAAAGAGTCATTCCCGATGCCGAAATCAAAAAGTGCACCGAAAAAGAAGTGATGCGCCAGAGCGTCAAGCGGCGTCGTTGTGATTTTCGAAGTGCAAGGGGTGTGACGCAGTCATCATCTCCCTTGCACTGCCCGAAAATCCAGCTACACCCCCGCTCAGATCAGCACGACATCGGTATAGGCAAGTGTCGCAACTCCAGTCAGGGTAGCAAACTGAACACCCGCTCCTGCACCGCTTCCGTCTGCATCATAGTAGAGCGCCTTGGTAGAGGTATTGAAAATGAGGTGTTCGTTACCCAGTGCGCTTCCCTTGGTCGCTCCGGCACCAATCAGAATATCGGCAGAAGTGAATACGCCGTCTGTTCCCTTGATGTTACTGAACAGAGAGAGTAACAGTTCCAGTTTATCACTACCGGAAGTGAAATCCGAAATAGCGTCGATATTGGAGTTGCCGAGTGCAGCGGAAAACCTGAAGGTATCCTTGCCGGCTCCACCAGTGAGAGAGTCATTGCCGTTTCCGCCGACAAGCAGGTCATCGCCATTGCCTCCGACAAGGGTGTCTTTGCCAGTACCACCTGTCAGTGTGTCAGCAAAAGCTGATCCGGTAAGCATTGCTGCACGACCGTTGTTAATGACATTGAAGCCGTTGCTGCCAGTGGTGATTGCTGCAAGGTTTACTTCAAGCCCATTGGTGGTGACGTTAGCCGTACCATTATTGACGCTTGCCGCAGTCGCCATCCAGACAACGCTCACTGTAGCATTGGCCGTTGCACCCGAAGAGACCGTGAGAATATCGGATGCACCATTGCCAAGATCGGTAATGGTGTCGGTACCTGCATCCACAACAAAGGTATCGAGACCTGTTCCGCCAGTAAGGGTATCGTTTCCGGCGCCTCCTGTCAGCGTGTTTGCTGCCGCGTTTCCGATCAGGAGATTGTCAAGTGAATTGCCTGCAAGGCTGAAAGACACCGTATTCGTAAGCGTAGCGTTCTCGACATTATCGGCAAGCGTGTAAGTTCCTCCGGCTGTGGCAACTCCTACCTTAACAAGATCACTCCCCTCGTTGAGAGCTTCTGTTACCAGATCGTTTGTCGAGTCGATCACATAGGTATCGTTACCAGCCCCACCAACAAGTGTGTCAATACCAGCCCCTCCGTTAAGAATATTTGCTGCCGCATTCCCGGTGAGCAGATTGGCAAGCGTGTTGCCGGTAAGGTTGAAGGCTACCGTATTGGCAAGCTGTGCGTTTTCAACATTGTTGGAAAGTGTATAGGTCAATCCTGCGGTTGAGATAGTAACCATGACCTGGTCTGTTCCTTCCGCTGCGTTTTCGACAACTTTGTCTCCCGTATTATCGACTACATAGCTGTCGTCACCAAGCCCACCGGCAAGGGTGTCAATACCCGCGCCTCCATCGAGGATGTCGTTGCCTGCCAAACCATTGAGTTTGTCATTGCCTGCAAGCCCATTGAGGGTGTCATTGGAAAAAGTACCATTGAGGATATCGGCTCCAGCAGTTCCCGTCAGCGTAGCGCCTGTAAGGGCGGTCACGATGGCGGTAGCAGCAGAACCAACAAGCTCGGGTGTGCCGAAACCATCGATATAGCTGGCCGCAACAGTAATGGCCTTGCCAACATTGGCAAGTGTCAGTGTATAGCTGCTTCCGGTTGCTCCGCCAATATTGATTCCATCCGCCTGCCACTGGTAGCTGATCGTTCCCAGACCGTCAGCATCTGAAAGCGTGTTGGAAGCTGTCAATGTCTGGCCCTCCTGGGCTGTACCTGTAATAGATACCAGACCCACAGGAGCGTCGTTGACGTTGGCAATTGTCTGGCTGTCGCCTGTGAAGTCGGTGACACCGCCAAGCAGATCGGTGGTCGTAACCACGACACGGACACTCTTGCCCACATAGCTCTGGTCTGAAGGAATCGCAAGGGTGGCACTGTTCTGGCCATCAAGGTTGATCCACAAACCCCCTACATTCTCCTGCCATTGGTAGAGAGTGGTGTCGATAGCGCCATCGAGGTCAACCAAATTAATGAGAGCAGCCACAAGAGCCGCGCCTTCTGCGGCACTACCCGCAACCACAAGGGTGCCAGTGGCAGCATCATCAATGTTGGCCACTATATCTGTCGCCAAAGAGTTTACACTTTCCAGAGTTCCCTGTCCATCGGTGTAGCTCGCTGCCACGGTGATGACCTTGCCCACCTCTGCCTGCGTCAAAGAGTAGCTTGCTTCTGTAGCACCAGTAATGTCGAGCCCGCCCGCCTGCCACTGGTAGCTTATCGTGCCCAGGCCATCATCATCAGCCAGTGTCGAAATATCAGCCGTCAGAGTCTGGCCCTGCTCGGCTGTGCCGTTAACCGATACCCCGCCCACAGGAGCGTCATTGACGTTTGCAATGGTCTGGCTGTCGCCGATGAAATCAGTGATACCACCAAGCAGATCGGTGGTCGTGACCACAACACGGAGACTCTTGCCCACATAGCTTTGGTCGGAAGGAATCGCCAGGGTTGTGCCATTCTGGCCATCGAGGTTGATCCACACACCACCAACGTTCTCCTGCCATTGATAGCTTGTTGTATCTATAGCGCCATCAGGATCCACCAGATCGGCAAGAGTGGCATCAAGGGTTCCTCCCTCTTCAGCCACACCTGTAACGGCGAGAATACCACTTGCAGGAAGATCAACATCGGCAATCAAATTCGTAGCTGCAGAGATCACACTTTCCGGTGTACCCGCTCCATCAGTATAACTTGCCAGAACTGTAATTGACTTGCCAGCATCGTCCTGTGTCGGTGTATAAGTTGTGCCGGTTGCGCCGATAATATCGATCCCGTCTGCCTGCCACTGGAACGAGATCGCTCCCAGTCCATCCGCATCTGCCAGTGTCGAGGTATCAGCCGTCAGTATCTGGCCCTGTTCGGCTGTCCCCGTAATGATAACCTCTCCAGTCGGAAGGTTGTTGACGTTACTCTGGGAAACTGCTGCAACAACAAAGA
The DNA here is from genome assembly GCA_005843805.1 of Chlorobium sp. GTDB lineage: Bacteria > Bacteroidota > Chlorobiia > Chlorobiales > Chlorobiaceae > Chlorobium. The sequence goes on along the minus strand of SZXY01000169.1, from coordinate 2,518 downwards.
ACTGGGATGCTGGTGCAGATCCACCCTGTCCATCGAGTATCGTATAGGTCAGCTCCACCGGGCCTGTGTAATCCTGGTCGGGAATGAACGTCCAGGTGCCGTCTGGATTGGATTGCAGGGTTCCACCCTTATCCGCACTCAGATACGAAACCTCCAGCAGACCACCATCGCTGTCACTGAATCCCAGCAGCAAATCACTTGAAGAAATAATGTAACTCTCATTCTGAAAAGCGGTTTGCAAGCCGAATGAAGCGCTCCCAAAAGGATTCTGGTTAATGTGAATGCTCAAATCGCTTATGCTGGTGGAATTGATCCCATCCTGCGTACCGATAAAATCCTGCCACTCCTTTTCGATATCCACAACGTTGCCACCATCTGCAATGGCGCTCGCAAGGCTTCTGTTGCGATCATAAGCAAGATCGAGAGGCTGCGGATATTTGCCAGTCACTGGATCCTTGATTGCCTCAACGCCGAGTATTGTCGCTAAGTCATTTATATTTGAAAGGTTAACGGTTTGATTATTGGCTGCCGATGCGAGCAGGGACAATGTCAAAGTCATGCCGGTATCATCGTCGGAAAGCGAGGTCAGGATGGCGATTTGAACCGCGACCATTTCAACGGCAATTGCGGTCGGGTCATTCGGGTTGACTTGCAACACCGCGTAGGAGTCATAATTCTGCAGACTTATTTCGGAAGGAAGCCCAAGTACCGTCTTTATGGTAAGTGCAGCCAGATTGGGCGTAAGACCAAGATCAACAGCATCTTTGAGGAGGGTTGTCAGAGGATTGATGACAGATGTACCCGGAGGTGCATCAAGCTGGATAAGCGAAATCAGTAAATTGCCCTGCAGTGCGGGCAGAATTGCTTTGGAAGGACTGACAACCCACTCATCAACTGAAGCATCGTCGGTATAACTGGCGACGACCTGAATAAGATTACCGACATCGTCAGTTAACAACTGGTAGGTGTTGCTTAGTGCATCTGGAATATCAGACCAGCTTGCACCGTTATCAGTTGAATGCTGCCATTGATAGCTGATCGTGCCCGATATACCGTCAGGATCACTCACCGTCGCAGTCAGAATATGTCCAACTGAACCGATACCGCTGATCGCGGCAAAACCCGGTGAATTTGGCGGAGGTGTCGTACCAGTGCCGGAGCCACTCCCAGTGCCACTACCTGTTCCCGTGGCTGGTGTCAATCCTGTCGCGTTGAGATTAAAGAGCCCATCGCTGAATTTTACGAGTTCAATATTGGTCAGGGTATCTGTTCCTTCCGAAGATAAACCACTCACACTGTCGGTGATCGAGAATGTATTGTCAAGAGCGCTGTATTGTACGCTGTAGGATGTACTTGCGCCAGCAAAAACAGCGGTATCTGCAAGACCATCACCGCCATCGAGATAGTCATTTCCTGCATCGCCCTTCAGCTCATCATTGCCGCTGCCACCATAAAGGGCATCATTGCCGCTGCCAGCAACCACGATATCGTCGCCGCCACCAGCATAAACCGTATCGTTTCCACCTTTAAGATCAAAATACTCATCCTGTGACGAGCCGGTCACAGTGTCGCTGCTGTCGGTATATTGGCCTGGCGGCGCAACGACAACTCCCGATCCCGGAATAGTACCGGCAGAAAAGTTTGCGATAAAAATTCCGCTGTCGTAAATGTGGTCACCTGTATCGGCAATACCGATCTTGATGTGATTGGTTGCTCCGCCTGTAATAATTGGCGCAACAATGGTCAGGACATGACTGACTCCATCATACTCTATCGGCAGAGGGCTGAGACCTGTAATCGGATCGGCTGCATTGTTCTGAAAATAACCTGCAGCAAGATTGGAACTGACGACGCTGAGCGGATGCATCGGGTCGTGATTGAAAAGTGCATAGTTGACACCATTGACCGTTACAATAGCACAATCCACAAATTGATCCACCCATTCAGGATACTCATCCGAACCGAAAACAATCTCGAAACTCACCGACGTAGCCGCCGGATCTGCAACCGAAAAATCAAAAGAGAGCGTTGTGGCGTCAAAAGACTGTGTCTGAAAGACCGTATTGACGACGGCGTCGATTGCCGCGTCGCCATTGAAATAGGTGTCAGGATAGATGCTGTTGTCCTGACCAAACCAGTCAATGGTGTTGTTGGCACCCGGTGTCGTTCCGGTTGTAAGCAACAATCCCGACCCAATACCAAGCGCCGTCAGTGACCCGTCATAAAAATTGACGGCATCACTGCCCGATGCGTGCAGGAGAACGGAGGATGAGTTGATGGTCACCCCGGAATTTGTGGCCAAAAGCGCCGCCGTCAGTGTGGTTGCGTCTGAACCGCTGAAAACAGTAAATGGAGCAGGCATAGTTTATCGTGAGTTTTGGTTTTGATAGAGTACTCTCGGATGGCAGCAGAAATTGCTGCGTGAGCAAAGGGTTAAAAAGGAAAACGGTAACCCGCATTGTTAACAATTGTTAATACCGATACCATAAAAAGAACGCGTAAAAAACATGACGATCAT
>SZXY01000190.1 GCA_005843805.1 Chlorobium sp. | reverse complement strand
TTTTTTTCCAATACCTTTTCCACCACCTTGCCCTGTACATTGAAAACATGGCAAAACAGCAAGAGGCATATTTAACGCACCCAAAAGAGAACACGTCGTTTGATGAAATCAAGCAATGCCATGGCCCCAAAAGTAATGATGCCCGTATAGAGAATCCCTGCTACCATTCTCGGGTAGTCGGCATAATCGGCATAGTACTGCACAAACCGCCCCAGACCCTGATTTGCACCGAACAACTCCGCGACTGTCAACAGAATGAACGACAGGGCAAGTCCGACGGACATTCCTGCAAAAATATTTGGTAACGATGCTGGAAAGACCACCCTGCACATATACTCAAAGCGGCCAAACCCGAGAATGCCTGCATTGTCACGGTAACGAAGGGGAACTGAAGCTGCACCGGCAGCAGCATTGACAAAGACAGGCCAGAAAGCCCCGATAAAGACGACAAGAATTGCTGAAACCCTGAATGAAGGCATCAATGCTATGGCGTAGGGAATGTAAACGGTTGGCGGAATCGGAGCCACCACTTTGGCAAACGGATCGAATGCGCGATGTACCCACCTGACCGAACCCGCCACAATCCCCCAGAGAGCGCCCAGAATTACGGCCAGCAGATATCCGGGAACAAGAATCAGAGATGAAGACCACGTTCCTCTCAAAAGCTCCGGCAGTGAATCCCGCAAAGCCATGAACGTTACTGCCGGTGAAGGATAGAGTGAAGGATCACGGAGCGGAAGCATGGTGGTCGTCACCTGCCAGCATACCCCCAAAACCACAAACAAAAGAACCCCCTCGGTTCCCTTGATTCCTTTTTTTGGATTAATCAAAAGGCCTGAAGTTTTTTTCATATAGATGCCCCCTCTCCGGAAACAACAGAACCAGCTTCAAGCTGACGCTCGATATCTTCATGGTAGAGCGCCGCAATATGGGTCTCGAGATCACGAAACTCTTTGGATTGAAAAAGCTTATGGCGATAACGCTCTCCCTCGAACGGCACCTTGATCTCTGCAATAATCCTGCCTGGAGTTGTTCCAAGCACAATGACCCGGTCACCCAGATAAAGCGCTTCCTCAACATCATGGGTAACAAAAACAATGGTTCTCTGGACTGTACGGCTGCTGCAAAGTTGCAGAAGCAACTCCTGGAGCCGAACCCTGTTGAGAGGATCAAGTGCACCAAACGGTTCATCCATCAAGAGAACCGGCGATCCCAAGGCCAATGATCGAGCAATTGCCGCACGTTGCCGCATACCTCCTGAAAGCTCATAAGGGTGCTTGAATGCAACACCCGGAAGTCCGACAAGATCGAGATACTCCTCGGCTATCTGATTTCTTTCCGACCTTGGCAAGCCTTTCCGGGCCTTGTTAACCGCTATCGCCAGATTATCCTGCAAATTCAGCCAGGGAAAAAGTGAATAATCCTGAAAGACAACACCACGAGAAATATCCGGGCCGGTTACAGCCTTGCCCTGATGCAGAATCTCCCCACTGAGAGGCTTTTCCAGTCCGGCCAGCAAGCGCAGCAAGCTTGTTTTTCCGCAGCCGCTTGGCCCAACCACAGCAATAAATTCACCACTCTCAACCCTTAAGGAGATATCCTTCAGAACAAGCTCGGAACCATAGGCAAAAGAAACATTTTCAACTGCAAGCGCTATACCTGTACCAGAATGGTGAGAGAAACTCTTTTCTTCCACAGCAGGTTTTCTAAGGCCAACTGCGGAAGAACAGAGCTCTGACAGGCGGTTAATCACGCGCATTGAACTGTTTTTTTAATTTCGCCCAGTACGCATCATTGGGGTTCTCGGCAATCAGGCTTTCCAGTGCTGATTTGTAGACTGATGTGACAATAAATGGCCTGATCGACCCTTTTGATTCGACAAACTCACTCTGCTGCATGGTTTTCCAGAAAGCTTCCACTCCTTTTACATTCGGATCAGAACTCTGGTCAAGATGACCGCCATAGTATGCCTTTTCAATCAGCGCAGGATCAATTTTCAGGTACTGCTGAATAATTGCAACCGTTTCCGTTCTGTTGACTTGCGATTGGGTAAATTTCTCGGCACGCAGGATAGCCCTGACAAAGCGTGGCCAAACGTTTGCCTCTGATTTCAACTCGTCATTGTTGACGGCCAACCTGCAGCAAGGGTGTCCGGGAGCTAACTCATGAGAACGAGTGATGATTTTCAGCCCCATCTCTTCTGCCCTGACGTCGTGAGGCCCCCACACAACCCCGGCATCAACCTGTCCTGACTTGACAGCTTCCAGAACGGCTGGAGGATTTTTCAACTCAAAAATCTGAAGATCTTTCTTCCAGTTAATACCTGCACGCTGCAATGCACCCCGAAGCACTGCATCTCCTGAAGCAAGGCGAACAGTTGCAACTTTTTTACCCTTGAGATCCTTGACGGTTTTGATAAGCAATGCTTTCTCGGCGGTAGTGATAATTGCAGCATCTTCACCCATTATGCCGCCAATAATCCGGATATCTGCACCTTTGGCCACATGAACCAGAGGAGCTGTTGTTCCAAACGCCCCGATATCAATCTTCTTGGCACGAAGGGCACTTATACCATCAGCCGAATTGGCAAACTGAATCAACTCGACAGTCAAACCTTCCTGGGCAAAAAAGCCCTTCTCTTGTGCCACAAAAAATTTGGCATGACCAGTGACAGGAAGATAACCGACCTTGACCGGAACCGAAGGCGAAAGTGGTGGATAGGTTTGCGCCTTTGCAACAGACAAAAAGAGAAACAAAAAGCTGACCAAAAGGCATGAAAATTTCAGAATCTTCAAGCGCTGGAGTGAAAGAGGGATCGTACTTTTCATGATTAACTTCTCCATAATTAAAATGATCTGGTTTCAAAAAGAGGAACTTTCGACATTCATAACTGCATTGACATGACAACAACGATGCACTTCTCTTTTTCGACATATTGCAATGCATAGCCTCTCTCTCTGTCGGGCAGTATCCTTTTTTGCAGCCAAAACGGTGTGGTCCTTCATATACAGAATGTTGTATTAATGCTGGCGACGCCCTTAAAATCAAACACTTCATGTTTTTACAGGTTGCAATATCCAACATGTCCCTCTAATAGTAAATCCCGTAAAAGAGGTATTTTAGATACCGTAAAGAGGGGGTTGCAATTGAGCGGAATGCTTGAGGATATTGTCCTGAACGGGGTTATCTTAAATGCAGTGACGGTCTGCAAATGATTGAGGAACACCACAGCAATGAACAACTCTCTGATGCCTGCCCTTTTTGCTGGTCATGGCAACCCGATGCACGCCATTTCAAAAAACACATGGAGCGATGCATGGCAAAAAATCGGTGCCACCCTTCCCCGCCCAAAGGCGATACTCGCCATTTCAGCACACTGGTACGTGCCGCAGAGTGCCGTTACTGGAAATCCGGAACCACCGACCATCCACGATTTCGGGGGCTTTCCAGAAGAGCTTTATCGTGTAAGCTATCCTGCACCAGGAAACCCCGAACTTGCCCGACGGGTGCAGGAGCTGCTTGCACCTCTTCCTGTAACCTTTGACGACAAACGAGGATTTGACCACGGTACATGGACAGTGCTCCGTCACATTTATCCAGCCGGAGATATTCCCGTTATCCAGCTCAGCATCGACAGCACAAGAGAGAGTGCCTTCCACTTTGAAACCGGCAAACGACTTGCTCAACTTCGAAAAGAGGGAGTGCTTATTTTTG
>SZXY01000035.1 GCA_005843805.1 Chlorobium sp. | reverse complement strand
GACACATCCTGCAGATGTCATAAGGCTCATCAATGAAGCCTCAGGACTCTCTTTTCTTGCACATCCGGCCCAGAACGTGCCCGATGAGACACTCAAGCAGCTCATCACTTTTGGACTTGACGGCATAGAGATTGTCCATCCCTCTCACGATACCTATCGGCAGAACTACTACCGTGAGATTGCCAATGAGTACTTTCTGCTCTTTTCCGGAGGTTCCGACTATCACGGCATGAGAGAGCGTGATGAAGATGCCTTCGGCAAGGTTACCATTCCTTACCAGTGGGTGACAAAAATGAAATGCCGGATTGTCAAGGGATGAAAAAAACGATGATTGGGCAATTGAAAGAAGATTTACTATTATCTGAACATGTTTTTCAGGTCAGCGCTTTCCCGGACAAGCGCACCTCATAGCACTTATTTATGCCATTAACCCTCATACGAACGCTGGAGAAAGAACTTGTCCTGAAACTGAAGGACTTTTTCCTCACCATGCAGGAGTTTTTTTTCTTTTCAGTCAGGGCTTTTATCACTATTCCGAAGATAAAGCGCTACTGGAGGGATTTTCTCGACCAGGCAACCATTTGCGGTGCCGACTCTATTCCCATTGTTCTGGTCAGTGCAATTTCCATAGGCTCCCTTCTTGCCATCGAGGTTGGAAACCTGCTTGAAGATTTTGGTGCAAAAACCATGCTTGGCCGCTCCACCTCCATCTCCGTTATCCGTGAACTGGGCCCGCTGCTTATGGGTCTCATGCTTTCCGCCCGTTTCGGATCGAGAAACGGCGCTGAACTCGGTGCCATGCAGATATCGGAGCAGATCGATGCACTTCGCGCTTTTGGCACCGACCCGATTGCAAAACTGGTCATGCCCCGCCTTTTGGCAGCACTCATCATGTTTTTGCCCCTGACCGCCCTTTCGGACTTTGCCGGTCTGCAAAGCGCGGCATATATGGCCGAACACTACCACCGACTCGACCCAGGAATATTCTGGAACTCGGTCTACCCAAGGCTTGCGCCAAAAGACTTTGTGGTAGGATTTCTCAAAGCGCCTGTATTCGCCATCATCATAACGCTGGTCAGCAGTTTCAACGGTTTTTCAGCGCGAGGAGGTACGGCTGGCGTCGGACGATCAACCATCAAAGGCATTGTTGTCTCGTCAGGACTGGTGCTGATTGCAAATTTCTACGTTTCAAAGATAGTGCTGGAAAACATGTGAAGGCATGATTGAACTACACAATGTAAGTCTGAAATATGGTGAGAAAGAGATCCTCAACAAGGTCTCCCTTACTGTCAAGGACAACAACATCAAGGCGATCCTCGGGCCAAGTGGCGTCGGAAAAAGCACCATTCTCAAACTGATGCTCGGCCTTATAAAACCCAACAGCGGGCAGGTTATTGTTGACGGCACCGATATCACCAATATGAAGGAAATCAGCCTCTACGCCATAAGGCGCAAGATGGGCATGGTGTTCCAGGGAAATGCCCTCTTCGACTCCATGACCATTGCCCAGAACCTCGGCTTCTTTCTGCGGGAAAACCTGAAACTCCCGGAAAAAGAGATTATCGAGAGGGTAACCGAACAGATACAGTTTGCCGGTCTCGAGGGCTATGAAGACCAACTGCCTGAAAGTCTGAGCGGAGGAATGCGCAAACGTGTTGCCATTGGAAGAGCGCTGATATTCAAGCCCCACATGATTCTCTTTGATGAACCAACAGCAGGACTTGACCCGGTCAGTTCAAAAAAAATACTCTCCCTTATCAACTCACTGCGCGCCAACAACAATCTGGGCGCAGTCATTGTAACCCATATTATCGACGACGTCTTCAATGTGGCCGACACCGTTGCCGTTCTCTACAAGGGCGAAATCATTTTCGATGATGTGACTGAAAAACTGCATGATGCGCAGCATCCTTTCATTCGCTCCATCTTGTCTGACAAAATTCTCGAAGTATAACATCCTAAAGCACTTAACCTGTATGAGAAATCCGAACGCCTTGAAATGGAGCGACCTCAAAACCGGAATATTTTTTATTTTCGGCATTGGTTTTGCAGCCTATCTCGGACTGGTCATCGGTAAAAACACCAACATGTTTTCCGGTACAACAACTGTAAAAATACTCTCAAGAGATGTTCAGGGGTTAGCGGAAAACAACTTTGTTTCGGTGTCCGGCAAAAAAATAGGCACAGTCTCAAAAATGAACTTTGTCAACAACAAAGAGTCTCTCTACGTTGTTGCCGAACTCAAGCTTAAGGAAGAATATGCTACTCTTGTAACAAAGGATGCCAAAGCCACCATCAAATCCCTTGGCGTACTGGGTGACAAGTATGTCGATATCATGACGGGCAAAGGCCCTCCGGTCAAGGATGGCGATTTTCTCACCCTCGATACCGAAGAGGGCATGGCAAACCTTACCGGCAAAGCCAGTCAGGCATTTGGAAAGCTCAATGAACTGCTCGATCGGCTCAACAGCGGCAAAGGGCCAGCCGGAAGGCTTATCTCCGACGAGAAGATGGGTGCCGAGCTTGCTGAAACCATCAGCAGCCTGAAAAAAACATCAGCCGAACTTGCATCGATTTCACAGAAAGCTTCACGTGGCGATGGGCTTCTTCCGAAGCTCCTCAACGACAAGGCAATGGCCAAAAATACTGGCGACACAATAGAAAGGCTTAACCAGGCAGCACTGAAAACCGAGTCACTGATGACCAAACTCAACAATGACAAAGGAACGCTGGGACAGCTTTCCTCAAATCCGGCTCTCTACAACAACCTGACACGCACACTCGCTTCGCTCGATTCCGTGCTCGTTGACCTCAAGGCAAAACCGGGCCGCTATGTCAAGTTTACACTCTTTTAAACTGCCTCGAAAACCCGTGAGCAGGCTCCGCTTTCTTTTCGCCACATGCATCCTCCTTGCCGCTGTAAGCAGTGC
>SZXY01000098.1 GCA_005843805.1 Chlorobium sp. | reverse complement strand
CGTGGCTAAACTACGCACGCCCAAAGCGCTGCATTCTCATACCCGGTTCATTTCTCCCACGAACCCATCTTGCAGTGATGCACCGCTTTGCCGCTGCCCATCCAGAACTCGAAATCCGCACCAAAACCAGGCAGGTGGTTATTCGCTAATTGTAAAAATTGCCATCGGATACAGAAATGTTGAGTTTGCCGAATGAAAACATCTCTTTTTCAAGCCGATGTAATTGTTGTTGGTTTTATCCTGAATTTTTGGATAACCCCGATCTGTTTTTTAACTTTATAAAGTTGGTTTTATTGATGAGCAATGCATAGGCTCATAAGCAACATGAACGCGGATATGCCGCAAATTTCCCTTAACGAATCATACCCCTGAACTTCTGTAGTTACTCTTCGCAGCACCAAGCTGCCTTGACAGCATCAACGGTACTGAAGAAGCGTAATCATTTTTTTTACTATTCTGCGCTTGACGCCGAGAAAGCGCTGGTTAAAGAATCGAACCGCTGAACATGAAAGCCACTGAAAAAGGGATGGCGTCATAGTCATGAGGCGGTTTTTCATCAAGCAGTAAAAAAGCTATTCACCGGGCAGATTTTATCAACCTTGCTGGCAGCCATACGTTCAGCCTCTTTTTTGTGGCGCCTTCTCTGGTGCAAGCTATGACCTTCAAGCCAAAAAGAGAGTGAGAGGAAGAGAGTATTCACTCAAATTAATTTTTAGATCACATGACCAACCGGAGAAAATATGGATGATTTGAATTCATCGGGACAAGGCCCATCAGCAATTGTTCCAGCCGAGGTTGACCGATGGAACTGGGGAGCCTTTCTCTTGAACTGGATATGGGGTGTCGGAAACAACACCTTCATTGCTCTTCTGATGTTTATTCCTTTTGCAGGCGTCATCATGATGTTTGTGCTTGGCGTCAAGGGAAGTGAATGGGCCTGGCGAAACAAGAGGTGGGAAAGCGTTGAGCAATTCAAGGCGGTTCAACGAAAATGGACCAAGTGGGCACTGATTGTTTATGCAGCCAGTGCTGTGCTGTTTGGAGGACTCTTCTTTTCGGTTTCGTCGTCACTCAAGGACTCAGAAGCTATCAAAATGGCAGTGACAAGGTTAGAGTCAAGCCAGGAGGTTTCGCAGATACTTGGAAAGCCACTCACAACAGGTATGCCGATGGGAAGTTTTGAAATCACTGGCCCAAGTGGCAGCGCAAAACTCTCTTTCAGTGTCGAAGGCCCAAAAGGCAAGGGAACGGTTTATCTGGATGCTGTGAAAGAACTTGGGAAGTGGAAAATCAATCAGATAGTATTTGAGGAAGAAAGCACTGGTCGTCGTATCGATCTCAATCCGTCGGTGATGTAACTGCGTAAAGGTTAATCCCTCAAGAAGTTGCCTTTAACCCAATTGAGTCACAATGCAGCCCAAAGAGCACTGGGAAAAAGTCTATGCCACCAAACCTGCTGATGCGGTAAGCTGGTATCAGGAACATGCAGATCTCTCACTTCGTCTTGTCAGGGAGGCTGGTTTGCCGCTTGGCGCTTCAATTATTGACGTGGGCGGAGGTGCTTCTACTCTGGTTGATGACCTGCTTCGCGAAGGTTATTCATCGTTGACGGTGCTTGACCTTTCCGCTTCAGCCCTTTCTCAGGCGAAGGTGCGACTTGGTGAACGGGCTGAAAACGTTACCTGGATTGAAGCAAATATCACCGACATCACCCTGCCAGCCCATGCTTATGATCTCTGGCACGATCGTGCAGTTTTTCATTTTCTGACCACAGAGCAAGAGCGAAAGGCATATCTCTCTTTGCTTCTTCGTGCAGTCAAACCGGAAGGGCAGCTTATTATTGCCACTTTTGCAGAGGATGGTCCGCTTCAGTGCAGTGGTTTGCCGGTGAGACGTTACTCCCTATCAGAACTTCAGGCAGAGTTGGGCAAGGCATTTACTTTGGTCAAGCATGAAAGAGAGGAGCACCATACGCCTGCCGGAGCAGCTCAAAAGTTTATTTACTGCCACTTTAAGCGTTCGGTACCTTCTATGGTGCAGGAATAACCTGGTCTTTGGTGAACGGACAGAAACATTTAGAGAGGTATATTGATTAGAAATGTGGCTTTCTGAGTGAGAGCGGAAGATTTTTTCTGCCTGAAAAATGTGCAACTGAGTGAAATGAAGATCGTCCCATACTTTGGGGATTTTCTGTTATGTGGCGATTGTTGTATATTAAAATACTTTTCTTTCATCGTTTTTGGTATACGTGCAAGAACATTTACTCTTTGACTTCTTATCCTATCGAACAACGTCCCCTATATGAAAATAAAGGTTCTCATTGCGTCGCCCTCTGATGTTGCTGATGAGCGGCTGATTGCTGAAACGGTGATCAAGGAGTGGAATATTCGCAACAGTGAGGAGCGGCAATTGACGCTGGATGCGGTGCTGTGGGAATCGCATACCGCTCCTGATTCCGGGGATCGGACGCAGGGGATTATCAATCGCCAGATTGTCGATAACTGTGATTTTGCCATCGGTATTTTCTGGACGAAGATTGGTACTCCTACCGGTGTAGCTCCCGGTGGTGCGGTTGAGGAGGTGCAGCGGATGTTGACAATGGGCAAAAAGGTGATGCTTTATTTTTCCAATGCTCCCATTTCGCGAAAAAAGGTTGATAAAAAGCAGGAAACGAAGCTTGAAAAGTTCAGGGCATCGATACAAAAGCGTGCACTGGTTGTGGAGTATGATGATTGCCACCAGTTTCGAGACAAGCTTGTTCATCATCTCGATATGCAGGTGCGCAGGTGGTTTTGTTCTGGTAGCGGTGGGGAAGGCGTTGAAGAGGTTGTGGTGCCGTTGAGTGCCGAAGAAGCTTTAGAGCGATACCAGAGTGCTCTTGAGGAGGAACTTGGCACAACAAGCCTTCTCGGTACCCATGCGCTCGAGAGCATTCCGGTCACCTTGACCGATACCTTTGTCTCGTTGCATCTTTCTGATACATGGCGTGGCGAGAAGCGATTCATGCCGGAAGCTTTGCATGAATGGCAAAAGGAGTCGCAAAGTCGCTCTCCTGAAGAGGTGATGAGTCTGGTGTTTAAGAAGAACCGGCTTCTGCTTGTGGTTGGCGATCCTGGTTCAGGAAAAACAACACTCCTGAAGCATTACGCGCTCTCTTGCCTTGAAAACGAGGGGTATAAAAAGCTTGGTTTCAGCAAGCCTGTGGTGGTGCTCTACCTTCCGTTGCGCGAGCTCATTACAACCGCAAGTGGCGACTACGACTCACTGCCGAAGAACTTGTCGGCGTGGTCTGAGGGGCGTGCGCTCGGTGTTTCGGACTCCTTTTTTTCCGACTGGCTGCATCACAGGGTAACATTGGTCTTGCTTGACGGGCTCGATGAAATCAGTGATCCCGCAGCGAGAATAAAGGCGTGTGACTGGATTGACCGGATTGTTACCGGATTTACGAAAGCATGCGTAGTGGTAACCTCCCGAAGTACGGGGTACAGGAAAGGAGATGGCATCGAGCTGAGGTCGCGCCATGTTCGGGCCGATATCATGGACTTTACGCAGGAGCAGCAGGCGGAATTTCTGGAGAAGTGGTTTCAGGCAGCCTTTCTGCGTGAACTGCCTTCTTCAAAATTAACTCATGAGGAGTGGGAAGCCCGGCAGCAGGGAAAAGCCCGAAAAAAAGCCGAAACTATTATTGCCTTTTTGGCAAAAGAGGAGAACAAGAGCCTGCAGTTACTTGCCGCCGTGCCCATGCTCCTGCAGATTATGGCCATTCTCTGGAAAGAGCGTCAATATCTGCCGTTAACTCGTGTGGAGCTTTATGACGCAGCACTGAACTATATCCTTGACTATCGTGACCGTCAAAAGGAGCTTTTCCCACTGCTTTCCGCCAAAGATGCACGGCGGGTGCTGACGCCGGTTTCGCTCTGGATGCAGGAGGAACTGAAAAAAGATGAAGCTTCCAGAAGCGGGATGCAGCAACAGATGCAGCAGGAGCTGGATACGCTCAAAGAGGCACCCACTGCACCGGAGTTTTGCCAAAACCTTGTTGACCGTGCAGGGCTGCTTGTCGAGTATGGCGAAAGGGAGTACCTCTTCCGGCATAAATCATTCAGGGAGTACATGGCTGGAGTTCAGCTCGAGAAAAAAATGAACTCAAACCCCCGTTCTCTCGGCGCTTTGGTCAAGCATTTCGGCGACGACTGGTGGGAAGAACCGCTCCGGTTTTTTATCGGGCAGGCGGATGCCGGACTTTTTGATGCCTTTATGCAAAAGCTTTTTGACTCTCCGGTCAGCAAGGAGTTCACGCAAAAGCAGCAGGATCTGCTCGTTACCATCATAAACGAAGCTCCTCAGAAGAAGATTACAGCATTGCAAAAGAAGCTGCTGAATACCCTGACAACAACCAACCGGCAGCGCTACATTCTCTCATGCCTCAAAACCATCGGCAAACCCGAAGCCCTTGAAGCGGTTCGAAAGTTCTCTGATGCTGGTATTACCGAAGAGGCCGATATGCAGCGTCTTGCCTGCGAGATCACCGGAACCACGGATTTGCCCTGCTCTGCGGAAGTGCTCTCGGACACACTTGGCGATCAATATATTCTCATCAAAGGCGGCACCTTCACCTACTCAGTGACGAAGCAACAGGAAACGTTACCCGACCTCTATGTGGCTAAATATACGGTGACCAACAGGCTTTACCGTCAATTCATCAGTTACCTGCACACAGGAAAAACGTCCGGCGATTATGCATTGCCTCTGGAAAGCTATAAACAGCGCTTGCTTGCAATGGCAGAGAGTGACACGGGATTCAGTGGTTATTTGAAGGGTGAAAAAGACATAGCAAATCTTTTTACATCTTATTACAATAACGACAAACGATTCAATAAAGATGATCAGCCAGTGATGGGTGTAACATGGTATGCTGCAAAAGCCTATTGTCTATGGCTCTCTTTGCTGGAGAATAATAGTTGTGACCTATACCGCTTGCCATCGGAAATGGAGTGGGAATATGCCGCCGCCGGAAAAGAGAACAGAAGCTATCCTTGGGGAGAGAAAGAACCGTCAAAATTGCTTGCCAACTATAATGAACATGAAGGCGCAACGACACCTGTTGGCCGTTATCCCGAAGGAGCCACACCGGAAGGGCTCTACGATATGGCGGGCAATGTGTGGGAGTGGACGGAAACTCTTTACGATGAAAATACGTCAGATGAGTTTTGGAAACCCGCCCGCTCGGTGCGCGGCGGTTCCTGGGACAACCTTTCTGATTATCTGCGTTGCTCCTTCCGGGACTTCTATCATCCGGAGAGCAACTGGAACTTCAATGTTGGTTTTCGGGTGGTTCGGCCCAGTCTTCTTTATCTTTCGGAAACTCTGAAAATCTGACCATCTGAAACTCTGAAAAAGATTTTTTTTGAGCAAAGTCGGGCGGGAAATGTCTTTTGTCCACTGTCCACTGTCCACTGTCCACTGTCCATTGTCCATTGTCAATTTTTTCGCCATGCCGCATCACGAAATGCTGATTATCAAAAGGGCCTATGATTTTTCGAAATGGCTGCTGTGTCATACGGGGAAATTTCCGAAAAGCTACCGGTTCAGCATTGCTGTTCGGCTTGAAAATGCAGTGCTGGAGTTTACCGAGCTGTTGGGGGTTGCCAATAAGTTCTGGAGCAGGCCGGGAATGCAGAGCCCCAGCTCTGCAATTGAGCATTTTTTTCATTTACTGTGACTCGGAAGATTTGCCAAAAAGCATATTCGACTGAATTCTTTTAGTGATTTATTGATGCTATTGAACAACGTCCCAAGTTATTTTTTTGTTTTTGATTGATTGTGCTATATTTCTTTACGTTTCTTTCACCTCTGTAATGCTTGTAGAGATGACAATTGCCCGGCAGGCCGATACCCGCAACCTTTTGCGCTCGTTGGGAATCAGAAGTGAAACAAGGAAAAAAACATTGTTAACGGTTGACTGGAAATATTTATGAGAGTTACTTCTTTTGCGAGGATAGTGAGGGTGCTCTGGCTCGGCCTGTTCATTTATGCAGTCACTGTTGGTGTCGGTTATGGAAAAGAGGTTGGTGCGAAGAGTACCGGGGTTGAGCCAGCGGTGGTATCTGGCGGAGTTCAACCGGGCAACAAGTCGGATTCGCTTGCCGGGCAAGGTTTGAGGGGTAAACAACAAAACAATGCTGATGTTCAGAGTGTTGCCGCAGGTATGAGCATGGGAGACACACTAAAGCTTCTTGGTACAATCTTTGTTGTTACAGGAGGAGGTATATGGGCTGTTGTTAAATTTATCTACCCCGAATGGCGACGTTACTGTGACACGGGCAAAAAGAAAAAAAGGTACCATGAAACTTTAAGAAAAGAGTTGGGTTACATCCGAATGCTTGGCTTGCCGGGTGTTGAGAATGTTCAGGTCAACCTTGACGACGATACCTTTGTACCGCTTAGTTTTTTTCGGAGTCAAGGTCTGGACAAGGATTATGGAGAGGGTGGTAGCAAGATAGCGCACGAGGGTGAACTGCCAATGACTCCTGACAATGTTATGCAGCAGGCGTTTAAAGAGCAGCGCCGGATGCTGCTGGTTATTGGTGATCCTGGTGCAGGAAAAACAACGTTGCTAAAGTATTATGCAATGTGTGCCCTCAAGCAGAAGCACCTCACGAGGCTTGGTTTTTCCGGGCCAGTCAGCGTTTTTTATCTTCCGTTGCGCGACCTTGTCCGTGATGCAAAAGGCTGTTATGATTCGTTGCCAACCAATCTTGCTCGCTGGGCAAAAAAGCATCACCAGACAATTCAGGAGGAGCTTTTCGAAGAGTGGCTTCATAGAGGAACCTCCCTTGTTTTACTTGACGGGCTTGATGAAATCAGCAATACTGCCGAAAGAAGAGAAGCGTGCAAGTGGATTGATACCGCCTGGAGCGGGTTCAGCGATGCCTATTTTGTGGTAACATCCCGAGCAACAGGATATAATAAAGATGAACGAATTGAGATTGCGGCTGAATACGAACGGGCCGATGTAAAAGACTTTACGCCTCAACAGCAGGAGCGATTTTTAAAGAATTGGTTCACAGCGGTTTTTCTGAAAGAACCCAGTGAGAAACAGATTGACAAAAAAGAGTGGCAACGGCAGCAGAAGGCTAAAGCAGAAGAACAAACCAGAAAGATTGTTGCGCACCTGAAGGAAGATAAAAACAAGGGGTTGCGACAACTTGCCGCAGTGCCGATGATTTTGCAGATCATGGCAATTCTCTGGAAAGAGCGGGAATTCCTGCCCAAGAGCAGGGTAAAACTTTACAATGCTGTACTTGATTATTTGCTGGAACTGAGGGATGAGCGCAGAGGGATTCCCGCCATTCTTCCGGCAGATGACGCTCGAAAGGTGCTTGGCCCAGTTTCTCTTTGGATGCAGGAGGAGTTGAATACAGACAAGGCAGAGAAAGGGGCTATGCATCAAAAAATGCAGGAGCGACTTCAGTACATTATTTCCGCTCAGCCACTTTCTGCTGAAGCCTTCTGCGATTTTCTTGTAAAAAGAGCTGGCTTGTTGATAAATGAAGATGTGGATTTTTATGAATTCAGACATAAATCATTTCGGGAATATCTTGCAGGTGTTCAACTTGTCAAAAAAGTGGCGAGAACCACAGGCTCTCTCGATAAGCTTGTTTCCGTTTTTGGAGTTGACTGGTGGAATGAACCGATTAAATTTTTTATAGCCCAGGAAGATGAGGAGATATTCGATCTTTTTATGGAAAAGCTTCTCAACTCTCCGCAGAGCGAAGAGTTGACGTCAGAGCAGCAGTCGCTGCTGCAGAGTATCATTGAGGAAGCACCCCTCAAGAAGGTTGATGCTTTATGTAAAAAACTTCAGGATGGCTCAAACAAGGCTGGTCGCCAGCGGGTGATACTCGATTGTCTTAAAGCAATAGGGGAACCTGCTGCCCTCAACGCCCTGCAGCAATTCCGGGTGGATGGTCTTGCGAAAAACAAGGATATTGCTGATCGGGCTGAAGAGGTGTTGCTTGCTCTGGTTGACCTGAAGCGGGCATCTGAACTGCAAAAAACCAAAAGCGGGGAAAAAATCTCTTCGGTCGTTACTGTTTCCCGGATTATCCTGAAAGATCGTCAGCCTTCTTTTCGCAACCCGAATGAGCATAATGCGGAGTATATAAGGATATCAGGCGGAAGCTATATCTACTCGTATAAAGAAAAGAAGGAGCAGGTCGAGGATCTCTATGTTGCCAAGTATCCTGTAACCAACAAGCTCTACCGTTCTTTCATTGCTTCGTTACAGGCAAAGGACTCCGCATTGTGTGCAGAGCTGAATACCATTGCAAACAACAATACATGGGGGCCCGGGTTTGGTAACTACCTTGAGAAAGGTAATGGAAACAATGCCGCTCTGTTTCGATCGGGCTATGATGAAGAACGCAAATTTGACGGGGAGGATCAACCCGTGGTTGCGGTAACATGGTATGCTGCCCAAGCCTATTGCCTTTGGCTCTCGTTGCTTGAAGGAGATAAAGCGCTTTACCGGCTTCCCACCGAGATTGAGTGGGAGTGGGTAGCAGGGGGCCAGCAAGGAACAGTCGGCAAGAAAGTTCGAGATTATCCTTGGCCTAAAAAGAGGGGGGCTCCAAGCTCAAAATTGGCTAATTTCGGAAACAATGTTGGCGCAACGACACCTGTTGGTCGTTATCCCGAAGGCGCAACACCGGAAGGACTTTACGATATGGCAGGCAATGTGTGGGAGTGGACAGAAAGCCTTTACGATGAAAATACGCCAAAAAAAGATTTGAATCCCGCCCGCTCGGTGCGCGGCGGTTCCTGGGGCTACGCTTCTGATTATCTGCGTTGCTCCTTCCGGCTCAGCATTCATCCGGTGAGCTACTGGTACTACGATGTTGGTTTTCGGGTGGTTCGGCCCAGTCATTCTTTATCTTTCGGAGACTCTGAAAATCTGTCCATCTGACACTCTGAAAAGGATTTTTGAGGGTGCAATGGAGTTGGGGAAATGTCCATTGTCCATTGTCAATTTTTTCAATATGCCGAGCTGGAGTTCGGCGCTCCTAAGGGAGGGGAAGTTTAACAATCAAATGAGTTATGGCAAAGCAAATTTTATTGACAGGTGTCGGTTGTGTCGGGAAGACGACGATTGGGAAGATAATCGGGGAAGTTCTCGGGATTAATTTTTTTGATCTGGGTCTTGAAATCGAGGCTTTTTTTGGAACCACCATTGAGCGTCTTCAGGGCAGGTTTCTTACCATGCATGATTATCGCAATGAGGCGGCCAAGGCTCTTGTGCATCTCTTGAGTCGTCCGGAGAGCGAAGAGTGTGTCATTGCGTTGCCTCCGAGTGGTCTGATGGGAGGGTACCTGAAGGCGCTGAAGGAGAACAAGGGTGTCAAGGTGGTGATTACCGACAGGCCGGAGAATATTCTGGAGAGGATCCGGTTTTATGACATTGATTCCCGTCTACTTGAAAAACAGCTTACGGAGATAGAGAAGAAGTTGTATCTGCGCCAGATAAAGAAGGATATCTCTTATTTTCGCAGCAGTTACAAGCGTGCTGATTTGCAGGTCGATATCGCCGGGCTTGATCCAACCCAGGCGGCTCATAAAATCATCGAGGCTGTCAGAGAGGCTGAAACCGGCTTGACGGGAGATGCACAATGACCTCTCTGTTTCTGGTTGCAAGCTCGCTTCTGTATGGCGCTGTGGGCTATATTTTCACTCATAATGGCGTACACGAATCTGGTTGCCATGAAATATTTGCCGTTTCAGGAAGCTGCGGCTGATTTGCAATGGGAAGAGATCGACAGTGGGCTTCAGGGTGTCATCGCCACCTCTCTATATTGTCGTTAATCATTGTCAATTGTCAATTGTCAATTGAACGATACCCCTGGAAAAAGTCGATAGTTGCGTTTTTGCTTGTGCTGGCAGGGATGGTGTTTTCGTCACTTTGACGGGTGCTGAGAGGTGGATGGAGTGGATGCGAAATACACACCCTTCAGCAGCGATGACAGTCCAGAAACAGTTTCTGTCTCGTTCCTGAAAGCGTGTTCTGACAGGAGCTTATGAATTGATTGTTTTAATGATGTATTGTGCTTATCATTAAAGAACAATACAGTATAAACGGGAGATAGTACATGGAAACCACTCTACCTCAGGGCCAATATATTGTTAATTCCAAAGGAAAAAAGACAGGTGTGCTTTTACCTTTAAAACAATATCAGCAACTCCTGGAAGACTTGCATGACCTAAGTGTTATTGCTGCCCGTAGAGATGAATCTCCGGTTACGCTTGAAGAGATGAAACGGAGGCTACAATCTCATGAGCAAGTATAGTGTAATCTTCAAGCCATCTGTTGAAAAAGATTTGCGGAAAATACCGGATGTGGTGATTGATCTTATTTTTGAGCGAATAGAAGGGTTGACGTCAGAGCCATTCCCGCACTAATCCATAAAACTTACTGGTGGAGAGCAGTTTTATCGCATAAGGGCAGGGGATTATCGCATTTTGTATAAAGTAGATTCCCAACTTAAACAGATTGTCATTCAATATATTCGTCATCGTCGCGATGTCTACAGGGGCATATAGTATTTCAGTGGTTGGTGCAGCTTTTTCTTGATGTCGCCTTTGAGTTTCTATTTTAATTCTCGTTGGGAATGCATGATGATTGCACGGCTATAAAACCCCACTTTTTATTTGATTTTCCCGTAAGATGTTTGTCACCGAATCAGGGGAATGATTGCCGAGCTGGAGCTCCGCCTTTCCCGGATGCGGGTTACCGGTTTTCCCTGGCGAAGAGGGTGTTGGGGATGAGGTTGTCGATGATTTTCCGGATGTCGGGGGAGAGGCCGGGGGGGTTGATGTTGCTGATGACAAGCGCGAGGGTGTAGATTTTGCCTTCGAGTGGGATGAATTTGTTGACGACAACGACGTTGTCTTCCCTGAGACGGCACTCTCCTCCGAGGAAGTTGCCTTTTTCGTAGCGCAGTGTGTAGCCAAGCTCTTTTATGGTGGTTTCAAGCAGGGTGAGTTGTGCTGTTTTTTTCATGAGCTTTCCTCTTTTTTGGTGTTCAGCTCCGGGTCAACTTATCCTCTCATTCTTGGGTCGAGGGCGTCGCGGACTCCGTCTCCTACGAGGTTGAAGCAGACAACTGTGGTGAGGATGGCGATGCCGGGGAAGGTTGATATCCACCAGTAGTTGAGCAGGCTGTCTCTTCCTTCGTTGATGATGTTGCCCCAGCTTGGGGTGGGCGGCTGAACGCCGAGGCCGAGAAATGAGAGTCCGGCTTCGGTGAGGATTATGCTGCCGATTCGGAGTGTTGCGGCTATGATGACCGGAGTGAGGGTGTTGGGCGCAAGGTGGCGGAAGATGATTCTCATGTTTGAGAGGCCAAGTGATTTGGCCGCAAGAATGAACTCCTGCTCTTTGAGCGAGAGTACCTGGCTTCGGACAATTCGGGCTACTCCCATCCATCCGGTGAAGGAGAGGGTGATGACGATGAGGTAGATGGAGTTGCCGAAGGTGGCTATGATGATGAGAATGAGAAAGAGCGCCGGGAAGGCGATGAGCACATCGACAATCCTCATCATGATGGCGTCGATCCAGCCGCCGAAGTAGCCTGAGGAGACTCCGATGATGGTGCCGAGGGTGACGGAGATGAGGACAACGAGAAATCCAATGGAGAGCGATATTTTGGAGCCGTAGATGACCCGGCTGAGAATGTCACGCCCGTACTGGTCTGTGCCGAGAATGAAGGTACGTGTTACGGCGATGTTGTTTTTGCTGGTTCCTGCAAGTTCTCCGAGGGCGATGGTTTTGGTGCGTATGCCTTGACGGTAGATGACTTGTGAGCCTTCAACTCGGTATTCGTTGACAAAGCGGATGGCGTTTGGTTCGTTGCGCGTTTTCAGTGTCTGGAAGTCGCTGATGAGGCTGTTGGCAAGCTTTACCGTTGTTCCTGTGCCGCTTTGCAGTGGTATGATGAGGTTTTTTGGTTGTTTGAGTATCAGCGCATTGAGTCGGGAAAAGGGCGGCTGGTAGGCCGTGACCAGAAAGTCTTGCTGGTCATAGGGGCTGAATGGTGCAATGAAGGGCGCAAGGAATGCTGCCGAGTAGAGGATGAAAATTATGGATGAGGCGTAGAGCGCTATGGTATGGCGCATGAAAGCTCTGAGACTTATTCTGCCGAGGCTAAGCTCTTTTGCGGGTGGTTCATTTTGTTTGGCCTCTTTTTGGCGGAATGAGTTGCGGGCAATGAGCCCGAGCATGATGGGTATGGCAACAAGGTAGAGGGCCCCGATCCAGAATTCAAGGATGTCGGGGGTGAAAATTTCCCTGAATGTTTCCGGCGCAGATACAAAGAGTGCAGTTGCGGTAACCAGTGAGCGGAAACTGACAAACACAAGGTCTGCCTGGATGAGCAGGATGAGCAGAAAGGCAACAAAAGAGATCAGCAGAAAAAGGGTCACTCCTTTTTTCTGTAACAGAATCGATGCTGTGCCGGGTTTGTGCTTCAGCAGGGATATGGGGTTGCCAGTGTCTTTTTTCAAGCTTCGGGTGGCTATTCGTTGAACTTTCGGGTCATAAAAAAAAGCTGCTTTTCCCTGGGAGAAAAGCAGCTTTGCAAAGTGAGAAAACAGTTGGTCAACAGAGAAGGTTGAAGGACTATCAGCTTGCTGTTGATTCTTCTGCTTCGGCAGTGGCATCTGCTTCTTTCTTCGATGCGAGCACGGTAATGACCGGAGTGTCGGGATCATCCATGATGGTGAGGCCTGTGTAGGCTTCCATCGGGATCTCCTTGACATGGATGGTGTGACCGATTTCAAGCTTCGTGACATCAACGATGAGGTGATCGGGCATATCTTCCGGTTTGCCTTTGATGGTGAGTGCGTGGCGGATAATGAGCAGCTTGCCGCCCTTTTCAACGCCTATGCTGTCACCCGCCATGGCGACTGGTACTTCGAGCTCGATGATCTCGTCAGCCGAGAAGAGCTGAAAGTCGGTATGGATGATCCGGTCGGTTACCGGGTGGAACTGTACCTGCTTGATAAACGAGCGCTTGATTTTGCCGTCCGGGAACTGAAGATCGATAATATGTGATTCAGCGGAGTGAACCAGCTTTTTCAGTGCGATTTCATTGATGCTTACCGGGATGGTCTGTTCGCCCTTATGGTAGATAACTGCTGGTACTATACCGTTCTTGCGGAGCTTTTCAGCCTCTTTCTTTTTGATAACGCGAGGTTCTACACCTAATACAATTGTTTCCATGCTCTTCCTTTATCTCTTTTATCGCTTGTGTATTAATGAAGGTTCGTAAGTTTTTCGATGATATTTTTGCTGTCGAACAGGCAACTGACAGAATCATCTTCGTAAATACGTTTTATGGCCTCACCGATGAGGTTGCTGACAGAAACGGTCTCGATTTTAGGCGAGAATGCGTGACTCGTTATAACCGAGTCGGTTACAATCAGTTTTTCAAGCACTGATGCGTTGATTCTGTCGATGGCCGGGCCGGAGAGAATCGGGTGCGTTGCTGCGGCATAGATTTTAAGGCCGCCTGCTTCACGGATAGCTTTTGCTGCGTTGACAATGGTTCCTGCTGTATCGATCATGTCGTCAACGAGCAGGACGTTTTTGCCTTTGACGTCGCCGATAATGTTCATCACTTCGGCTACGTTGGCTGCGGGACGACGTTTGTCGACAATGACCAGATCGGTGCCGAGTTCTTCGGCAAATTTTCTTGCAAGCTTGACACCGCCCACATCAGGAGATGCTACGACGAGGTTGTCGCGGAACTCTCTGTGACGGATGTCGTTGATCAGTACTACACTGGAGTAGAGGTGATCAAATGGAATATCGAAAAATCCCTGAATCTGGGCAGCATGAAGATCCATGGTCAGAATGCGGTTGGCACCTGCCTGGGTGAGAAGGTTCGCTACGAGCTTGGCCGTAATGGCAACGCGTGGGCGATCTTTTCTGTCCTGGCGGGCATAGCCGTAATAGGGCATGACTGCGGTGATTCTCGCGGCTGAAGACCTTCTGGCTGCGTCAATCATGATGAGCAGTTCCATAAGGTTGTCGCCAGGAGGGTTGGTCGACTGGATAATGAAGAGATCCGATCCCCGAATAGATTCGAAATAGTTTACCGAAATTTCTCCGTCGGAGAAGTTTTCGACCTTTGCGTTGCAAAGGGGCATGTCGAGGTACTCGGCAATTTTTTCGGCAAGGGCTGGATTACTGCGCCCTGCGAAAATTTTAATTGGTTTTGCCATCGTGTCCTGCATATTCGGATGAAAGGGGTTATATTATAAGGCAGTTTTTTCTCAGCTCCGGATTATCTTCTATCCTTTTTTCTGAGATGAACAGAATTATGATGCCAAATATAATCAAAAAGGTATAAAAATTAACTAATTTTTTCCTCTTTCTAAAGCGTGGCTATTTATTGAAAAAATATGACTATTCAGGAGATCAGAGAGTACCTTGGGCGGTTTTTTGATTCTGTTGAACTGGCTGGAAATGGTGACGTTGAGATTTCCGGTCCGGCAAAGATCGAAACCGCACATCAGGGGCAGGTAAGCTTTATTGCCAACGAGAAATATATCCGGTTTCTTGCTGTAACCGAGGCATCGCTGGTTATCGTTCATCGTTCAATGTGTGTCGATGAGTTTATTGATCAGAGATCGTTTATTAAAGTTGGTGATCCCTATTCCGCATTTGTTTTTCTTCTGCAGAAATTTGCTCCGCCCCGTACCATTGCTGCCAAAGGTATAGCTCCGACTGCGGTTATCGGTGAAGGAGTTTCTGTTGGTGAAGGTGTCTCGATTGGAGAGTACGCGGTTATCGGCGATCGCTGTTCGATTGGCAGCAATGTTGTCATTGGTGCTCATACCGTTCTCTTTCAGGATGTCTCCATTGGTGCTGATTCAATTCTTTTTCCCCATGTGACCTGTTACAATGGCACTGTTGTGGGGTGCAGGGTGGTCATGCATTCGGGATGTGTCATTGGGGCGGATGGTTTCGGGTTTGCCCCGCAGAGTGATGGATCTTACGTGAAGATTCCCCAGATGGGTATCGTTGAAATTGGTGATGATGTGGAGATTGGCGCAAATGCCACCATTGACAGGGCAACCCTGGGGAGTACCGTGATAGGCAGGGGGGCCAAGATTGACAATCTCGTTCAGGTTGCCCATAACTGCAGGATTGGCGAAGATACGGTTATTGCCGCCCAGGCTGGTATTTCCGGAAGTGTAACGATAGGCCGGCAGTGTATGATTGGTGGACAGGCAGGATTTGCCGGTCATCTTGAACTTGCCGACCGCATCAATGTTGCCGCCCAGGCTGGTATTTCGAAATCTTTTCTTCAGTCCGGTATTTCGCTCCGGGGATATCCGGCGCAGCCCATGCGCGACCAGTTGAAGCATGAGGCGATGCTGCGCAACCTTGGCGCCATGAAGGAAAAACTCGATCGGCTTGAATCTGAACTGAAAAAGCTCAAGGAGGGGTAGGTTGCCCTTTTTGCAGTGTGCTGTAATGGTTTAATTCTTCAAGGGCAATGCCTTCCGTTCAGGTTGGCATTGCCCCCTGGGCAGGGTTTATGAGAGATTTCTTGGTACCTGCGATGAGTGGTGGTGAAGAATAGGTTTGGGAAGCGAGATGTCCATCACAAAGGTAAATCGTGAAGGGAAGGAGAGGAGTACCTGGTCAACCTCAAACTCAAAAGAGTAAATGCCACTCAGGGTATGCAGATTTTCGCTCAGCGACTGTTTTCTGAGCGCCTTGCTGTGCAGACGAACACCAAGCCCGTCTCTTGATGCGAGTTGTCCGAAGTATCCGTTGACCCCTTCAGGGGCTATGACGGTGTGGGGAGAAAATGTAGGAATAAGGACTGCAGATTCATTGTAAAGCGCGGCAATCTCTTCCGGACTACCGCTGCAGACCCGTGAAACCCATTGAAACAGAACCTCTTCGGCATTTTTGAAATACAGCATGGTGTGCATGTTTTGTTTTCCCTGTGTTTTTCTGCCAGCCATTTACAACCAGGCATGAAAGGCTGACCTCAATGGCCCGAAATGTAAGCTTTTTTTCAGTTTTCTTTGTTAGCAAAAAAAGCCCGAACGCGCTTGCATTCAGGCTTTTTTTTATGGGGAGAAATTTTTTTTTGATGCAGGATTTACATTCTCAACTCACCGGATGCAGCCTGGCGCTGGAGGTCATCGTTTGCATAGATCAGCACTTCAACACGGCGGTTAAGCTTGCGACCGGGCTCTGTTTCGTTGGATGAAACAGGGCGTGTTTCGCCGTATCCGACGGGAGAGAGTCTGTGGGAAGCAACGCCATAAGCTTTGAGGAGGTTTGCCACAGCTTCAGCCCTTCTTTCAGAGAGCGACTGGTTTTCGGCTTCGCTGCCGATACTGTCGGTATGGCCTTCAATCACCATGTTGGTGTCGTTGTAGCGGTTGAGAATTCGTGCAAGTTTTTCAATGTTGTATCTGCTGGTCGATGTCAGTGTTGCTGAATTGGTCGAGAAGAGAAGGCCGGAATCAAAAACAACCCTGATGCTTTCACCCACCCGTTCCACTTTTGCGCCTTGCACATCCCGGTCGATTTCAGCCGCCTGCTTGTCCATGTAATTGCCGATCATTGCTCCTGCAGCTCCGCCAATGACTGCACCGATGATTGCTCCTTTGGCCCAACTGCCCGACCTGCTGCCGATAATACCGCCGATAACGCCTCCGGCAGAGGCGCCGATACCTGCACCCCGACCCGTCCTGGTTGTCGTCTCGCAGCCCCAGGTAAGGGTGGTCATTGCAAGAATGAGAAGAAGTGCGACAGGTTTTAAAAGCTTATGCATGGATGTCATAATTAATCAATGTTTAAGTTCCTGGAAGCTCAATTCTGAAAAATACAAAATTTCCATTTTTCACTCAATGATCCGGCTGGATAAGGAGCAGCGGTATCGTGATTTTTTGTCGAAGAGTCCTTGAAACGCTGCCAAAGAGAATTCTTTCAGGTAAACTGTGACCATGGGTCGCCATTGCGAGGAGATCGTAGGAGTTTTCCCCAGTTTCACCGAGTATCTCTTTCTCGGGTTCACCGCTTCTTAGAATAATCTTTACATCGATCCCCTCATTCTGCAGTTTGTCGCGGTAACGGTTAAGGATGATGGCGGACTCTTCGCGAAGAATCCGCTCCTGGTCGAGGGTGTGGGAATGAACGACATGCAGCAGATGCAGGCTGGCCCCAAGCTGAAGTGCGAGTGCCGATACATGTTCCATAATGGTCTCGTCAACCGCTGAGCAGTCGATGGCAACGAGGATTTTTCTGTAAAGTCGCATCTCACTTTCCCCCGGTCAATGTGGTATAGAAAAAATAGAGGTTGAGCAGGATAACCACTCCGGAAATTACTGAAGCGGCAGCAAACTCGATGTTTCGGCTTCTGAATGCACCCATGACTTTCACGTTACGGCAGAGTATCAGGAGTGGCACCAGGGTAAAGGGTAACTGAATACTCAGCATCACCTGGCTTAAAATCAGGATGCGAAAGGTGTCGATGCTGAACACTATCACAATGAAAGCAGGAATGGCTGTTAAAAAAACGGCCAGCCTGTAGAGCGCTGTTCTCGGGTCTTCGGGTTTTCCAAGAAAGCCTGTGATGACGTTTGCTTCTGCCATGGAGGAGGTCATGGAAGAGCCGATACCGGAAAAAACGAGGGCAATGGCAAAAAGCAGACCGGCAAATGGTCCTGCAAGTGGTTTGAGCGTTGCAGATGCCTCTTCAATAGTGCTGACCGTAACCTGGTTGTGAAAAAATACAGCCGCAGCCACGATGATCATCGATGAGTTCACTACCCATCCGAGAATCATGGCAAACAGAGTGTCTATTTTTTCGTACCGGAGCTGCGCCATCTTTTCATTCTCGGAAATTCCCCATTTTCTGCTGTGAATGACGTTTGAGTGCAGAAAGATGTTGTGAGGCATCACCAGTGCTCCAAGAATGGCCATGGCGACATAGATACTGTTTTTGTTAACTTTCGGCACAACAAGCGCTGGTGCGATTGCCGACCAGTCCGGCTGGACGATAAGAAGTTCGATGAGGTAGCAAAAGGTGATTATACCGAGGAAACCCACAATGATTGTTTCTATCCGGTGATATCTCTGGCTGATGATAAGGAATATCTCGAGAAGAATCGTCAGGAGGGCGCCGCACCAGAGCGGTATGCCGAAAAGCAGGCTGAAGCCGATGCCGCCACCCAGAAGCTCGGCTACATCGGTGGCGATACAGGCGAGCAGAACGGTAAAACCAAGAAAGGTTGCTACCGGTTTTGGAAAAAATTCACGGATATTGACTGCGAGTGATTTTCCCGTCGCAATGCCGAGTTTGGCCGCCATGTGCTGGATAATGATGAGCATGATGGTGCCAAGAGTGACCACCCAGAGCAGTTCATAGCCGAAACGTGAGCCGCCTTCGATATTTGTAGCCCAGTTTCCGGGATCGACAAAACCCACAGTAACAAGAAAGCCCGGCCCCAGAAAACCGAGAAGGGTTTTGAGGGGGAACCCTTTTTTCCTGGTTGTTGCTGACTTCATGGAGGCTTGAACCATTTTGTTGCGAATTCAGTGTTTGATGGCTCAGCCCGGCATGGATTTTCTTAATTCAGTAGCATCGAAGACCAGACGGATGGCAGAAATTTTCTCCTTTGAAACAGTGAAAAATTCAGCAGTGCGGATGACTCCTGCCGGAGTTGGTGTATCGCAGTCATAAAGAAGTGCGGCGCCTTCTTTGCCATAAAAGCTTTGCAGGAGGGTGACGCTGCGAACCATCTGACGGAACTGCGATAATGCGGCAATAAAATCGTCAGCCTTCGAAAAGGTGTCGATAGAACCTCGGAAATCGAGATCATCAGCAAGGCATCTGCGAGCTGTTGCAAAATCGCCGTTTGTCCAGGCCTGGTGATAGCTTTCAATTAACTGTTGGGTCTCCATTATTGTGCCTCCTCGTTATATGAAGGGTTAGAGTCAAAGTCTGCTATAGCTCAGTCAGATCTCCTGAAGTTTTGGATCTTCTCTTTCAGGAGGTATGAAGAGAAGAACACATATTTCGGCTGAAAAAATCCACAGGCCGGGTGAGTAACCCATTCATATTTCTTACTTCGGTCTCAAGGCTTCCACCGGGTTGAGGTTGGCGGCTTTCCATGCCGGGAAGAGTCCAAAGGCCATGCCGATAATTGAACAGACAACCATGGAAACGGTTATCCAGAGCAGGGGAAATATGGGTGGCAGGTTGAATTTCAAGGCTACGGCGTTGCCGGCTACGATGCCGACAATTACTCCTATAAGGCCGCCTGCAAGCGAGAGAAAAAACGATTCAAAGAGAAACTGGCGCAGGATGGTGTTGCGCGGGGCTCCAACTGATTTCCTGATGCCGATCTCCCTTGTCCGTTCAGTGACACTGACCAGCATGATGTTCATGATGCCGACACCTGCAGTCAGGAGGGCCATAAAGCTGATGATGAAGGCTCCAGTACTGATGGCCCGCTTTATATCACGGAAAGAGTCGATAAGGGATTCGTTTGTTCTGATTTCGAAATCGTTGGGTTCCTTGACGGTCAGCTCACGGGCAAGTCTCATGGCTCCGATAGCCCGGTCTATGGCAAACGGATAATCTTTGCGGGAGAGCGCTTCAACCGTTATGCTCAGGCTGCTCTTTTCGTTGATATGATCGAGGTATCGGGTAATTGGAATAAGCACAAAGTTATCCTGGCTCTGGCCGAACGCTGCTCCCTTTTTTTCAAAAACACCGATGATGGTATAAACCTCTCCATTAACCTTGATGGATTTGTTCAGCGGGTTTTCGTTGGAAGCGAAGAGCGTTGTGGCAACTTCGTTTCCAAGAACAGCGGTATTTCTTGCATACCGGATATCTCCCTCAGCAAGATTGCGTCCTGTCATTATGGAGTAGCCGCTCGATGCGGAAAAGTTATCGTCTCCACCGCTAAGGGTGACATCGGGATTGGTGGTCTGGGTGGCATATTTTGCCTGGTTTGTTCGGCTGGAAATTATGAACCCGATATTCCTGGCAGATGCTTCCATGTTTTTCCGGAAAAAGAGTGCCTGCTTGTAGGTGATATCCTTGCGGTTTGCATACATGTTTCTGTTGTGCCCGCCGCCGAAGACTGTCGCAGGATTTTTCTGTATCTGGAAGGTGTTTGCTCCGAGGCTTGTCAAACCTGACTCGACGCTTTTGTCGATGGCATCGAGAGCGGTCATGACGGCAATGATGGAAAAGACACCTACGGCAACACCCATGACGGTGAGCCATGAGCGGAGCTTGTTGACTGCCAGGGAGTAGATCGCCTGGGTTATGGTTTCACGCAGCAGCATGGGTACTCCTATTCATAACGAAGTGAGTCTGCCGGGTCGAGCTTCGAAGCGGTAACTGCCGGAGCAAGGCCTGAGATAATGCCGGTGATGACTGAAACAGCAAGACTTGCCAGTACCAGGTCTGGTGAGAATTGGACTGGAAAGTCAGGCATGATTTTTTCAATGGAAAAGGTAATGAAAAGGGAGGTGGCAAGCCCGATAAACCCTCCTATAAGGCAGATCATCACCGATTCGATGAGAAACTGCAAAAGAATGGTACGCCGTCTTGCGCCGAGCGCCTTGCGCAGTCCAATCTCCCTGGTGCGTTCCTTGACGCTGACGAAGGTGATGTTCATGATGCCGATAGCCCCGACAAAGAGTGACATGCCGGTGATAAATATACCTGCTACCGCAATGCCGTTTTTGATTGGATCAAGCTGGCTTTTGAATGCCTGCTGTTCGTTGATCGAGAAGTTTTCTTCCTTGCCTGGAGGAAGTCTGCGGATTCTTCTCATCAGCCCGAGCAGCTCCTCCTTTGCTTCTGCAATATGAGTCTGCTCCCTGATTTTCACCCTGATGGTGATGAACATGTTTTTGCCGTATACCTTTTCAAAGGCACCAAGCGGCATTATGATCTGGTTGTCAAAGCTGAAAAGCCCGAGGAATTTTCCCTGTTTTTTGAAAATTCCGATAATCCGGCATTTATAATTCTTGATCTGGAGTGACTTGCCAAGAGCTGGCTCATTGGGAAAGAGCCCCACGGCAATATCGTCGCCGATGACACAGACCATTTCGCTGCTGGCTGATTCTCCAGGGGTAAAGAACCGTCCGGCGGTTATGTTGCCTGATGCGGTCTGCAGGTACTCGTGGTTTGTGCCAAGAGAAAAAACCTGTTCCAGAATCTGATCCTTGTATTTAGCCGATGCCATATAGGTTGACATCTGCGGCACGGCTATGAGAAGCTCGGAACGGGGATTGTCGGCAATGATCCGGTTTATCTGGTCGGCATATTGTGTTTTCAGATCGGGACGGTTACGGTAGAGCCACCATTGGCCCATGGTTGTCCATGAGGATTTCTGAACATAGATTACGTCGTAGCCAAGCATGGCGAGGCTTTTTTCAAATCCCCGGTCAATGCCGTTGATAGCGGTGCCCATCATGGTAATTGCAACAATGCCGATAATGACGCCGAGTGCAGTCAGAAAGGAGCGCGTTTTATTTGCCCTGATCTGGAAGAGGGCAATTTTGAGGCTTTCTTCGGTTTCATAGCGAAACTGTCGGTAGTTCAGGTTCATTGCCTGTTACCGTTCAATTTTTTTGTATTCATGACAAGCATCGAGCAGAGAGTCGGGAAATCCGGCAGACGATTTGCTGACAGAACAAATTTCGTATAAATAATCGACTGCGGATTGACAGTCGGATTCTTTTTGCAGTTTTGGGTATACAGATTGTTCATTTACTTCATTCCCATTCAAATAATGTATCCAGGTTTCAATGTTTCTTTTCGGAATTATAAAGGATACTCGTTCTTTTTCTGCTCTCCGATCTATCTGTTGTTCTGAACATGCGGTTTCCAGTTTTTGCCTGATTTGAGTGACTTCTGAGAGATCCGCATCAATGGCTACGATCAAATCTGTTTTAGCCGATCGTTTTCTGAGTGCATTTAATTGCA
Organism: Chlorobium sp.; assembly: GCA_005843805.1. Classification (GTDB taxonomy): domain Bacteria; phylum Bacteroidota; class Chlorobiia; order Chlorobiales; family Chlorobiaceae; genus Chlorobium. Next base: position 11,791 of record SZXY01000098.1, on the reverse strand, counting down.
TGGGGAACTCTTTTCTGACGAAATGCTCTCCAGAACCCTTCCCTGCAGGATTTTTGACAACCCTTATCTTTTTGCCGACAATATTGCGTTTTTTCAGAAAGCGCCGAAGAAATGCTTCTTGTTGTGAGTCTTCGCATAGAATTATCACCATTGAGCTTTCGTTACTCATTAATCCATCCTCTTGCTACAAGTTCTGATATTTTAATTCCAAAGTCGCCATTTTCACTGATTTGCCGGACTCGTGTCGGGCTGTTTGGAAAGCGTTCAAACCACTGTCCTGAATCCGCAGCAAGGTAATCTATGATCTCCGGGTGATGAGAGGCAATGATAGCCTGAATGTTACGTTCCTGGCAGATATCGAACAATGTTATCAGCCAAGGCTGGATTTCCGGTAATGCAAGGTAATTTTCCGGTTCATCAATACAAAGGCAAGCACCTTTCCGATTGATAACATAGAGCAATGTGTAAAGCAGAATGATGATGCGCTGTCCATCTGAGAGTTCTTTGAATCGATAATGAATAAGCTCATTGTTTTCTGAGATAAAGCCAACCTGCAAAGATTTGGTTTCTTCTCCTGACTGCATCAGTTTGAAAGAGTAAAATCCATCGATAACTTCCCGGAGTTTATGGGTAAGTTCAAAGATTTCAGCTTGATTTTCCTGTGACAGAAAACGGTACCAGGATGCAAAATTAGTGCAGTCGATGGAAAGGAAATTTTCCTCGCTGGTGCTTTCACTGATCATCATGGCTGGATTTGGTTTTATAATCACCATACCATTGATCTGCTGTTTGAATAAGGTCAGCAGTTGATTGTCCGGGCGTGATTGTAATGTTGCCAATCCTGATTGTGACCAGTCGAACGGATATTCCGGGCCTTTGGTGAAATCATCGTGAAAAAGTCGGGCCGTTCCGTTTTCAAATTCAAAAAGAAGATTTCCGTCAATTGTCAATTGTTCGAGTTGAACCCTGCAAAGCACTTTATTGCTGTTATGTTCAAGGATAAGTTTGTAATGATAAGCTCTGTCCTCAACATTAAGTCGGAGTTCAAAATGCTGGAGCTGACTTTTTAGCCATATTGTCAGCGTATCAGGCGGGAAAATCCTGGTTAGCCGTTCATTCCCGGCAATAAAACTTTGCAGTCTGGAAAGTACTTCAAACGCGGTTGATTTTCCTGTGCCGTTACGACCAAGAACCAGATTGATGTTTTTTATTGGCAAGGTAAAATTTACCAGGCATTTATAATTGTTGACATAGAGCTCTTGCAGCATGGCATCATTTTTTTTAAAGGGTAAACATGATTTAAGTTCTGAAATAAATCATGATAATGCAATGTTATTGCCTGGTGTCGCTTTCAATTTTACCGTCCCGGAGCCGGATTATACGGCGTGTGTAGCGGGCAATGTCCTCTTCGTGGGTGATGAGGATAATGGTGTTGCCTGCTGCGGAGAGTGCTCCGAAAATATCCATGATGTCGCGGCTGGTTGCGGTATCGAGGTTTCCGGTTGGCTCGTCGGCAAGGATGATTGAGGGCTTGTTGATGAGTGCCCTCGCTATGGCTACCCTTTGAATCTGACCACCGGAAAGTTCGGAAGGCTTGTGTGTAATACGGTCGCCGAGTCCAACTTTGACAAGGGCTTCCGCAGCACGCTCTTCCCGCTCCTTTGGAGAGACTCCGGCATAGATCAGCGGGAGTTCGACATTACGCAGGCAGTTGAGGCGTGGAAGAAGGTTGAAGGTCTGGAAGACGAACCCGATCTCCTTGTTTCTGATGCGGGCAAGGTCATCATCATCCATTTTCGCAACATTCTGGCCGTTGAGTTCATAGGTGCCGGAGGTTGGCGTATCGAGACATCCGATAATATTCATGAGTGTTGACTTGCCGCTGCCGGATGGTCCCATGATTGCGGCATAGTCGTTCAGCCTGAACTCAAGATTGATAGAGTCGAGTGCCCGTACAACCTGATCGCCCATTTCGTAGAATTTGCAGAGCGATTGCATTGAGATGACAGAGTTTGCGGGCATACCGGGGCTATTTTTGCTGCTGTTTGACCTGACTTCCTTCCTTGAGCTGGCTGGTAATGGCGGTGTAGCTTCCTGACACAACCTCTTCTCCTTTATTGACCCCTTCGGTAACCACGATATGGGTATTGTCGGTGATGCCGGTTTTGACTGGCCGGAAAGTTGCCTTGCCTGATTTGATCACAAAAACACCCTGCCTGCTTTCAATCGCCTTGCCTGCAGAGGAAATGGTTAGAGCTGTTTTCTCATGTTTTTCACTATCGACACTGCCTGAAGCAGTTCTGATGGTCACACTTTGAATGGGAACCACAAGGGCGTTTTTTACCCTTTGCGATTCAATATCTGCCGTTGCACTCATTCCTGGTTTCAGCAACCGTTCGTGGTTGACGATGCGGATCTTTACCGAAAAATTTGTGACCTCTTCCTGTGTGCCAGCCGCTTTCGATATGGCCGAGTTGGAGATTTCATGGACGACTCCCTTGAAGATTCGATCACCATAAGCGTCTACTGTGATTGAAACTGGATTGCCGATTCTGACATTGACAATGTCGTTTTCATTGACCTCGACTTTAACCTGCATACTGTCAAGGTTGGCAAGCCGCAGTACCTCTGTGCCAGGAAACTGGCCTGTGCCGACAACACGTTCACCTGGTTTGCTGTTCAGGGCTATGATGGAACCGCTGATGGGTGCTCGAACTACGGTTTTTTTCATCCTGTCCTGGTTCTGCTGAAGCAGGCTTCGGTTTTGTTCTATGGTATAGCGAGATGCATTATAAGAGGCTTCTGCAGCCTCTGCAATGGTTCTTGATGCGATGAAATCGGATTCGGAGATCAGCTTTTCCTTGTAAAGCAGCGAAGCCTTGCGGAAATCATCTTCCGCCTTGAGTTTTCTGGACTGCGTCTCAAGGCTTTGGGATTTTGCCAGATTGAGCTGTGCAAGGCTCTGTTCCACCTGGTTGACGTAGAGGTCGGGCTGAATTTTAAACAGCAACTCTCCTTGTCGCACACTCTGGCCCTCCTTGACAGGGAGTTCTATAATTTCTCCGGAAACGTCTGGCGACATTGCCACTACCAGTTCCGGTTCTATTTTTCCGGTTGCTGTAACGATATGAACAACCTCTTTGCTGAACACCTTTTCGGTGGTTACCTCAACGGGCTTTTCCCTTAACTTTAGCAGTGTAACGGCAACTCCTCCTGCAAGCAGGAGAGCGGCAAGGGTGATCAGTATGGATTTTCGTTTCAGAAAGGGTTGTTTTTTGCTCATCGGATGGTCTACCGGATTCTGGTTACTATGGCAGGGTTATGTTGCCTGTCGTGAAGTCAAGAATGTTTTTCTGCAGTGCGAGATTGTAGGTCGCCTGGGAGAGGTTGGATCGGGCATTGAAAAGTGAGGCTCGAGCAGAGCTGAGTTCGATAAAACTTGTCGCTCCAAGGTCATATTTTCTCTTGATGCCATCAAAAGCCGATTGTGCTGCTTTCAGGCTTATTTTGGCAGTTTCAATCTGCATCCATGCTGAAGTGTACTCTTTTGCTGCCTGATGAAGATCGATGAAGATATAGTTTTTAAGATCCTCGTAATCGAGCTGCTGGTTGATATTGTTGATTTTTGCCGATTCTATATTGTAACGAGTCTGGAATCCGTCAAAAATCGTCCAACTGAGGTTCAGTCCAACCGAATATCCGATTGAGTTTGAAAGCTGATTCGAGAGAGGAGGGTAGGAATAGATGAAAGGAACATTGCCTATGCTCTGGTGAAGATAATCGATACCTCCTGTGCTGACGTTGAAGTTCAGATCAAGACGCGGATAGAAGGGCGACCTTGCCTGGGTGACCTGCCATGTTGCCGCTTTCACGGCCAGCTCCCTGCTTTTCAGATCACTGCGTCGCTGAAAGGCAATCGTAACAAGAGATTCCGGGTCGGGTTGTGCCGAAACAGGTGTGTTGAGGCTGTCGGGGAGAGCTTCAAGGCTGAACTTTGTCGTGGGGTCGATTTGCATGCGGCGCACCAGTTCGAGCATGCTTTGTTGAAGGCGGGTTTCTGCCTTGATGACCGAGAGGCGGGTTTCGGCTTCGTCAGCCTGCTGCTGGTCGCGATCTATTATGGATTTGAGGCCAATCTGAAACTGCCGGTTAGTGAGCGTCAACTGATCGCGGGAAAGAAGAAGGTTTTCACGAGCAATTTCAAACAGTTCGCGGTTCAGGAGTACCTGATAATAGGATTGGGTAACGTCGAAAACGATGGTTTGCAGTGCCCTCGAAAGGGAGTATCGAGCAGCATCCTCTGTTTTCAGTGCAGCTTGCAGGGAAGCGTAATCACGGAATCCATTAAAAAGATTGAGGGAGCTGGTCAGAATCAGATCAAGCGATTTACTCTCTGATTTCAGGCTTGTTATTCCTGAGTTGTCTTGCGTATAACTGCGGCTCAAAACATAGGGAGAATAGCTGGCAGAGGCTGAGAGTCGGGGAAGGAAGCTGCCGTAACTTCTCAGTACATCGGAACCCTGAAGCTTCAGGGTATTTTGGGCCTTCCTGGCCGAAGTCGAGTTATTAAGAGCTATCTCAATGCAGCGGGCAAGAGAAAACTTTTTCTCTGCCGTTTCAGCGCTTGTTCCGGTTGAGGGGCAAACGAAAAAAAAAGCAGCAATGAGGAAATATGAAAAGAGTCTGAAAAACAAGATATTTTGATCTAACTGGTTAAAGTGTCGAATATTGCTATCTGGTCATGGCTCAAATATAACGAATTCTCAGTCTATAATATTCTGGTTGCTTAAATAGTTTCATCCATGCTTTTTGTCTGCGCTTAAAGGCGATCAAGAAGGGAGTCTATCTCTTGCTGGTAGTGTTCAGCGTTATGCGGTTTCAACTGGATGAGAATCGTATAGATTTTTATGGCTTTTTTGAAAGCACCCTGTGCCGTAAAAAGATTGGCCAGGCTTTCTGTGGGAACTGCAATGGTTGTGTCGTCAGAAAAAGGCTGTTTTTGTTCAAGGATTGGGGTTGGATCGGCGTTTTCCGAAGTTTTAACCGGTTCAAAATTCATGAGAGCCGCTGTGAGTTGTTCCAGCTCGTCAGTGACCGAATCAAAGACGCTGGATTGCGAAATGCCTTGAGTCTCCGTATTTCCTGAAGCCTGTAACTCAACGAGTTCCATCCATGCGACCTGGTTTGCAGGGGCAATGGCGCAGCACTTTCGTAAATAGTCGCTGGCAAGCGAGAAGTTGTTCAGACCCCTGAGAGCTTTTGCATAGAGCAGATGAAAAAGATATGAATCTGTAAAATGCTCCCCACACAATGTGAGTTTGTCGATTGCTGCCTGGAACTGTCTTCTTGAAATATCAAGTGAAACTTCCGCAAAAAAAAGATATGGATCGTTGATCATGGCACTGTCACTTTCGTCACCGGGGTAAAAAATGTAAGGATCAGGATCGCTGACCCGAAGAACTGGACTGTTTCCTCTTTTCCAGGGCGAGTTGAATCAGGCGCTCTGCAAGTTCTGGAAAAGGGATACCGGTTGCTTCCATGAGTCTCGGGTACATGCTGATATCGGTGAAACCGGGAATTGTATTGACCTCATTGAGGACAATGCTTTCGCTCTCGTCATCAACAAAAAAATCTATTCGGGACATACCCTGGCATCCCAGAGCCTTGTATGCCCTGAGCGCTGCATTTCTGACCTCTTCCTGGAGTTGTTCGGGAATGCGGGCAGGAATAAAAAGTTTTGCCGAGTTGTGAATGTACTTGTCCTCATAGTCGTAAAAGTCACTTCCAGGTTCGATTTCTCCACATACCGAGGCTATTGGCCTATCATTTCCGAGCACGGCGACCTCGATTTCCCTTCCTTTGATTGCCTTTTCGACCAGAACTTTCGAGTCAAGCGAGCAGGCGGTATCGAGGGCCAGAGGCAGTTCGTCGGCGTTATGCACTTTTGAGATTCCCACCGAAGAGCCGAGGCTTGCCGGTTTAACAAATATCGGGTATTCAAACTCCTGGACGATCCTGGAGAGTGTTGTTTCAGGGCTGGCATGGTAATCTGCGCTCAAAAGCGTTATGGATGGCGCTACATCAAGAGCTGCATCGGCAACGCAGAGTTTGGTGAGAGCCTTGTCCATGGTGAGCGCCGAGGCCAGAACGCCACTGCCGGTATAAGGCAGGTCACAGGTATCCAGAAAACCCTGGATGCGACCATCTTCTCCGCCAGTTCCGTGAAGCGCCAGAAATGCGACATCGATGCCTGCTGCTCTGAAATCACGGTCAAATGGTTTTTCTGCCGATTGCCGAACCATCTCGCAGAGGGTTGTCGCTGCCGCTTCAACTGATGCCGTTCTCAAAAGAGCGGAAAGATCGAGTTCGAGAATCTTGCGGGCAATACCGTCACAAAACCATACACCTTCATGAGTTATATAGATTGGAATAACCCTGTGGCGTTCAGGATTTATGTTGGCGGCTATTGATTTCGCCGAGATGATCGATATTTCGTGTTCTGCTGACCTGCCTCCAAAAATGAGAGCAACAGTGATAAGTGACATGAGTTCGTTTGTGACGGGTTTTAAAGAATTTTTTTACTGAAAAAGGTGCTTGTGTTCTTCTGCGATACAGCGGTTTTCAATCACAATGAGTCCTGCGTTGCGTGCTTTTTCTGCTGCTGATTCGTTGGCGATTCCTGACTGCATCCATATCACCTTCGCACCGATAGCAATTGCTTCGTCGACAACAGGAGGTATATCGTCAGATTTGCGAAAAATATTGACAATTTCAATTGTTTTGCTGACCTCAGGTGGCATAGATACAAGCGAAGGGTAACAGGGGAGACCGAATACCTCTGGAAGAGCTGGATTGACCGGGTAAATGGTATATCCCTGCTGCATCATATAGTGCGCAACGCTGTTGCTTGGGCGTTCCGGGTTGCCGGACAGTCCTACAACGGCAATGTGGCGGAACGAAGCAAGGATTTCCTGTATGGACATTGTCTCCATTGAAAAGAGGATCAGACCGAGGTTATTGATCGTTGATTTTTCAGGCAAAATACCCGTATGGCATGACACAAACAATGCACGGGTGAAAAATAGTCAGAAAATGAGTTTTCTCTCTGCTGGTGGAGTCCTCTCTTTTATGAAATCACTCCTGGCTGAAACGAAAAGAAACGAAACGAGGTTTCGTTATTGATAAAGCTGTTTTTGATTTTGAACTCGCTGTAAGGTTAACTTTTCGTTCAAAGCAGAAGGAGGTTGATCGTGGTGATTACAAAGAGAGTTATCTGTTGTTTGAGCTTTTGTCTGCTTTTATTTCTTGGAGGCTGTTATAATCTTTCGGTCTCTTCCTGTCATGATGCTTCGTTTGACCCTTCCAGGTACTTTTTTTATACCTGGTCAGCTACGCCGGAAGGTAGTGATGCGGTTGGTGGGAACGTTCAAAACCCGTTTTTCAAAAGCTGGGTACGCAGAGCGGTTGATCGGGAGCTTGCCGCACGAGGGTACGTGCTGAAAAACAATGGCCCTGTGGATTTCATTGTCAACGCGCATACGGAAACCTTTGTGGTCGGCACCATCGTGCATGACCCATTGTTTTATCCTGGTGGATATTACAGAGGACACAACTTCAGGGGTTATGCATGGAGGGATCCTTTCTGGCCACAAACATGGGTCAGTTACCATGAGGATGGAATCCTTGTGATCGATATTACCGATGCACTCCTTCACAAACCTTTATGGAGGGCAGCGTCCCGAGGTGTTGTAAGGGAGTATGGAAACGACAACTCCATGCGGGAAAGTGTCGATCATGCGGTATCGGAAATGATCGAGCGCTTCTGTCCACTGAAAAAACAGAGGTGAAGTGCGGGGCGACGCACTTATCCGGCTCTCTTATGGCTTTTCTCCCTCTTTTTTTGTTGCAATATCCTTTTCAACTATCTTGTCCCGGATATGTGGCGACAAGAGAGGTTTTGCAATTTTTACCAATGATACAGATTTTGCTGCAAGTGATTGAAAAATATTGTATCACACTTTCTGATTCTCTCTGTGAGGGAGGATGGGTGTTGTGAGCTATCTTTTTTCAAGAGTCTATTTTGTCGATACAGGCCTGCATACCGGCGAGGAAAACATGGAGTTTGACCGTCGTCTTATGGCGGCATTCCTTGACGGCAGTTTTCAGAGGCGGTATGGTCAAGAGAGTTGTCTCTGGCGTTTTTATGCCTGGGAACCCTATGCTGTTACCCTTGGCTACAACCAGGAGAGTTCGGATATCGATATTGCCAAGTGCAACTCTGCCGGAATCGATGTTGTCAGAAGGCCTACGGGTGGCAGGGCGGTATTCCATGCCGCTGAATTTACCTACAGTTTTTTTGCCGACTCTCCAGAGCAGAATTCCGTGCTTTACCGGATGGTGCACGAGGTGATCAGGCTTGCCCTTGAAACTCTTGGCATTCATGCGGAGTTCTGTCGCTCAACCCTTTCGAGGCCACAGGGATCGCCTGTGCCAGGTGCCGTGAGTTGTTTTACCTCATCAGCCCGGAACGAACTTCAGGTTGATGGTCGGAAAATGGTTGGATCAGCCCAGCGCAGGACACGCAACGTCCTTTTGCAGCATGGTTCTTTGCCACTCTCAGGACGGCACAAAGAGCTTTGCCGGTTGATTGCTTTTTCGGCAGGGAACGGATTTGAGGAGACCAGAGATGAAATGGAGCGGAAAACCATCTCTCTTGAAGAGATTCTCGGTTACATTCCAGAGTATTCCCGACTTGTAGAACTGATGCGGAGTGCAGTTGGAACCTTGCTCGGAGTCGAAGCCGTTGAGATTAACCCAGCCGAATTGTCGGATATTTTTGAAGGACATGAACATTCAATCCATTAAGCAGATAATACCATGAACAGAAGCGTTCAGCAGAAAGCATCCCATGTCACCACCAGAAGGTTGCTCGACATGAAACAGAATGGTGAAAAAATATCGATGCTGACGGCTTACGACTATACCATGGCCAGAATTCTCGATCGGGCTGGTGTCGATGTGCTTCTTGTAGGAGATTCTGCAAGCAATGTTTTTTCCGGCCACAGTACCACCTTGCCGATTACCATTGAAGAGATGATCTATCATGCAAAAGCCGTTGTAAGGGGAGTGCATGACGAGAGCGGCAGGGCCATGGTGGTGATCGACATGCCCTTCATGAGCTACCAGCTTTCCGGAGAGGAGGCTTTACGCAACGCCGGTAAAATAATGAAAGAACATGAGTGTGATGCCGTCAAGCTTGAAGGAGGCAGGGTTATTGCCGATACCGTCAAGAGAATTACCGATGTCGGTATTCCCGTCATGGGCCATCTTGGTCTGATGCCGCAGTCCATTTACAAGTACGGCAGTTACAGGGTGAGGGCACAGGAGGAGAGAGAGGCCGAACAACTGCTTGAAGATGCCAGAATTATAGAACAGGCGGGGGCTTTTGCCATTGTCCTTGAAAAAATACCTTCTGCGCTTGCCGCCTCAGTCACCCGTTCTCTGACCATTCCCATCATCGGCATAGGTGCAGGCATAGAGTGTGATGGCCAGGTGCTTGTCATCAACGACATTCTCGGTCTCAACCGGGAATTTCACCCTCGATTTGTGCGTCGTTACGCCGATCTGAATACCGACATTGAAAATGCTGCCCGCCAGTACGTCCAGGACGTCCGCCAGAAAAGTTTCCCATCCCCCGACGAAAGTTATTGAAGGCGGCGACTTATTTTTTTTATGACATCGTTTTATTGCAATAGCTCAATTTTTTTTGAAAAAAAATTCAAAAGATAAATAAGAAAAGCGATGAAGATTAAATTGTTATTAAAAAAAATCATCGAAATTACTGCGGCAGTAATCGCTATTTTTTCTATAATCATGTTCTTGATCCAGACTACCTCATTGGTTGCTATATTTTGTTTTATCGTAGTCTTCTTGTTGATTTTATTGATGTTTTTTAATCCAGTGAGCAGGCTCAGGAATATTTTTCGTAGACTAAAAATTCTTGTTTCTGATCAGCCATTAGTTACTTGGTATCTTTATCGTGATCAAGTTAAACCAATTATGTTGGGAACATGGAAAAATTATAAGTATTTGATATTTGTTGGTATAACTCAAGAAAGTTTGAAACAATATTTTGAAGAAGTACTTGCAAATAACCAGAAATACCAATGGACGCATATCGATGTTTACTTCGCATGTGATCAGCTTGGATCAATATATAGAGAGAATTCGTTCTTGCCAACTGTAAAAAAAGCCAGGCAAGAAATTGCAACAATGCTCCTTTCGTCTAGCAGTAAAATACAGTTGCCAGATCTTCAAAAGATATCTTTTTTTCAATGCAAAAATCCTGTCGGTTTCACTGGCAGTTTTTATTGTAAAGACCTGGCCTCAGATCCAGATAAGATCTACATAGTCCAATCACTTGCTTATAGTCAATATGAAACCAAGAATGCTTTGACGTTTAGCATAGCTGCTGATGGTAGTGACGCGCTGAGTAGTGCGCACTCAATAGCCTTGTACCATTATCGTTACGCATTGAAAATGATTTCTGACTCGAGAGTTGATTTGGGAAAGTTTGAGCCATCATCAAGATGGAATGAGAGTGTGGAAGCATGGCAGTATTTTTGTCAAAATTCGAAACTTCCCAAAGCAGAGATGTCAGGGCTTATCGAAATTAATCGTGATATCTGTTCTTTTAAAGGGAAACATGTGCTTGACTTGGGGTGTGGTTCGGGCGAAACTTCGATACTTCTGTTAAATGAGGATCTTGCAACGTTGACTGTTGTTGATAAATCACCCCAAATGTTGATGAGAGCGAAATCATATATCGGAGAAGATGCGAGAGTGACTTTTGCTCTGTGCAGTATTCCTTCCTTTTCTTTAGAGGATATAGATATTAAGGGTAAATTTTTTGATGTAATAGTTGTTCATCAAGGCATACCGGCCATTGCATCTACCCTTGATGAAGTATTGACATTGGCTAATTGGGCTCGTGAACGATTAAATAATGAAGGAAGACTTCTTTTTGCCATTCACGATAATGCATTATCAACAGCAAATACAAATTGGAATGATCCTTTTCGAATGGAGTTACTTTCGATCGCAAATAATCACTCTCCTCAGATTCTAAGAGGTTCCAAACCATCACTTTTTTTGGAAGATATTGAACGTAATGTCATTCAAGCTGGCTTCGAGATGACTCAAAAGAAAGAGAGAGATTTTCATCTTACGATGGAAGATCGTCGATTAATGTGGAAGACTCCAGCAGTTCTTGATTCATTTTTTGATCTTACCAAGATTAGCGTTCAGGAGGCTGATGATCTTGCTCAACTTGCTTTCAGACGTGTTGGTCCCACTCAAACTCGTCCTCGTAAAGTGACTTATATCTCGTTCTGTGTGAGTGTAAATTAAGCGCATTTCTTTGTTTTAAGTTTTAATGATTTTTCTAAATCATAGTAATTTCAGGACGGGTTTGCCACCGCAACGCAACACAGCTCCAAGGTCTTGTAGTTACCTTTATGGAAAATACGCCAAGGTAATATGAGCATCCAAATATTTTCTTTGCGTAGGAAATCGCAGCTCCAAGCGATTTTTTAAGTAAATTTGCTTTATTGTTGTTTGCCCCCTCTACAAAAACCGGATACTTTTAAAGTACAGTTTTTCGGGCTCATGTCCTTTCATGCTTAAAACATGGATGTTAACGGGCGGCCACATTCCGGAAGTGCGTCTTGTCGTTCGTCCTCAAACTTCTCCAGTCCGGTATTATAAATTTTGCCAGGCAGGATCGGTTTAT
>SZXY01000151.1 GCA_005843805.1 Chlorobium sp. | reverse complement strand
CTTCAAGGAGAGGGTGCAGGATTTTTCCTGCTTTTCCCAGTTCCGCTCTTGCTTCGATATAATCAGGAATGTAATCGAGGGTTGGCGCAATGGAGTGTTCGAAGGTATTATTCTTTTTCACTCTGGTCTGAAAACAGAAGGTTCCGATTGCCTTGATATTGCGCTGAAAAGCCATGATATCAAAATAAAAGAGGTATTCGTCAAAACTCATCGTGCAGAGGTTGTGGCTGCAGAGCGCATTGTAGTGATATCTCTTCAGTTCCTCCAAAAGCGAGGTATCAAGCCTGACATAAGAGTCCCTCAAAAGCGAGACTGCATCATATTGCGGCAGACCCATGCGTGCATCCTGAAAATCAATAATCACCGGTTTGTCGCGATGCAAAAGGATATTGCGGCTGTGAAAGTCACGATGGTTCAGCACAAAGTGACTCGGCTGGACCAGCAGTTCAGCAATGGCTTCAAATTCAATGCGTAATTGTCCAATCAATTGGCGGTCAAAAACTGCTGCAAAGTAATTCAGCAGGCCATGTTCTATAAAAAAATCAAATTCCGCCATCAGTTTCTCCCGATCAAAACTTATGCTGAAAGGGATGGTGTTTTTTGGGCCGCTTATTGCCTGGATCTCTGTCAGAACATCTATAATCTCACGGTACAATGCTGGAATGGAGTGCTCCACAGGAGAGCCAAAAATGTTCTGCAGTAACTGGTCACCGCAATCCTCCAGCAGCAGCAACCCTTTTTCCGGATTAAGGGCGATGAGTTGCGGCACCGCAATGGAATGTCGTGAAAACAGGTCGTGCACAACCAGAAACGGATAGTTGCCAGATGGTGAAGCTTCATAAGCGGGATCATGACAGGCAACAAAAGATCCATCCGGAGCTTTAACCCTGAAATACTGCCGGCTTGAAGCATCACCCTGTATTTTGGTGACCGAAAGGCTGTGGCGGAAATCGGGGCTGAAAAGAGTTTCGATATTCTTCAGGATGGTCATACGGCAACGTTCAGTCGGTGTCGTTTCAAAGGATGGCCGAAACAAAGGGGTTTCAGATCGTGTAACATTGTGGAGTGCTTTACGGAATGCTAAAAAAAAAAGCACCCTATACTTTGACGCATAAGGTGCTTTTTTTAAAAAAAGACGAGCTTACTTTTTAGGAGCGATAGCTGCTGATATACTCTGCAAGACATCGGTAAGTGCCTTTACGATGCTGGCAGCAAGATCACCAGCGGTTTTGCCGAGAGGCTCTACAAGCTGTGAAGCTGATTTGACACCATTGGTCAGTACTTCAACCTGCTGCTGAGCGAGTTTAGCAAAAGTATCAACAAGATTGCTGATAGCGCCTGCTACATCATTTGTTCCGTTTGACATGGCTTCTATTGTTTTATGGTTATGAGGAAAAATATTGTGAAAAATTGATTCCGTTATTTATTACGGATGTTACAATAACTTAAAACATTTTCTTCTGTAGAGCAAATAGAAAAAAAGTGTAGAACACTTTTTGGGAGCGCAAACCCCTTTATAAACAAATAATTTACGAAAAACCGGCCTCCGCCTCATATCTTTTTTCTGGTGTTTTGGAAACACGCTTTCATTCCCTGCGCAGGAATTGAGATATTATTATTCTGCATTTCCCTGTTGACTCCTCCACCTCTCTTGTGATTGCCCGAAAGCTACGCTATCTTTACCACGCAAGGAGATCGTTTCCACTACACCTCCACAACGCGGCATGAAAGATTTTTTCGTCAGTTACACCGGAGCCGACCTCCAAATTGCATCATGGATAGCCTGGGTGCTTGAAGATGCAGGTTATAGCGTGGTGTTTCAGGAATGGGATTTCCGCGCGGCAGGGCCAAGCGTCATCGGTAATATCGATAGTGTTTCAAAAGAGTGTGAGCGTACCCTTTTGGTGCTTTCCCCAGATTATTTTGACTCTGCGTTTACAAAGCTCGAATGGGAAACCGTCGTTCATAAAGATCCTTCAGGTGAACTCGGTTTACTGGTTCCAGTCGTGGTAAAGGAATGCACTATTGACGGAGTGCTTCGCAGATTGGTCTCTGTCTCGTTGTTGGGGCTGGAAGAACAAGCTGCAAAAAGCACCTTGCTGGCAGCCCTCAAAAGAGATCGGACAAAGTCTGCCGTTAAGCCTTTGTACAAAAATGCGAATCAGCAACACTCTCTTCATAAACCCCGTTACCCCGGCACGCTTCCCGAAATCTGCAACCTGCCGCGCCGTAACCCCAACTTCACCGGACGGGAGAGCATTCTCGAAACGCTTCGTACCTCACTCCAGAGCGGCCAGAACACCGCCATTACCCAGCAGGCCATCCACGGCCTCGGCGGCATCGGCAAAACCCAGCTCGCCATCGAATACGCATGGCGTCACATCGCTGATTACGACCTCATCTGGTGGATTCGCGCCGAAGAGTCCTCAACCCTCGCCAATGATTACGCTTCACTCGCTGTAAAGCTGAACCTGCCGGAAAAAGAGGTTCAGGATCAGAAAATCGTTATTGAAGCAGTGAGGGAGTGGCTCGACCACAACCAGAACTGGCTGCTCATTTTCGACAACGCCCGGGATTCCGACAGCATCCTTCACTATCTGCCAAACGCAACCGCAGGCCACGCACTCATAACCTCCCGCAACCAGAACTGGAGCAACAACCTCTGTAATTCGCTTAAAATCGAGGTATGGAGCAGGGAAGAGTCGCTCGCCTTTTTGCAAAAGCGCATCACTGGGATCGATGAACTTGATGCAGCCAAGCTCTCCGAAACACTCGGATATTTGCCACTCTCCCTTGAACAAGCAGCAGCATACGGCAACGCCCGGCATAAAAGCTGTGCGGAGTACCTTGACCTCTTCTCTATTTGCCGCCAGGAGCTCTGGAACCGGGAAAAACATCCTGACAACTACCCCGATACCGTAGCCACGACATGGACACTTGCCTTTCAGGAGACCGACCGGGTACCCTATGCCACGGAGATACTCAACCTTTGCAGTCTCGTTGCACCCGACGCCATTCCACAATCACTCATCCTGAAGGCACTCGAGTACCACGCAGGCCAAGCGAGTGAACCACCTATCGACACATTGCGGATCGATGACGCTCTTGAAGCGCTGACGACCTACTCCCTCATCACGTATGAACAAAATCAGTTCTCCATCCACCGCCTTGTCCAGACCGTCGCACAGGACAGGATGCAGGCTGAGGAAAGAGATCAATATTGTCACGCAGCCATTCAAGCCCTGAGTGAACTGTTCCCGGATGAAGGCTTCACAACCCCGGACTGTTGGCCGGAATGTTCTGCACTTACGTCCCATGCTGAAGCCCTCTTTGAGTCTGTTGCAGACGACACTGCTGTCTGGCAGGAATTCTCTCTGTTACTGACCAAGATGGGTTCTTATTTCCATGGTCATGCTGACTACGGAAAAGCCGAGCCACTTTTACACCGCTCGCTGGAGATAAGGGAAAAAGTGCTTGGTACCGATCATCCCGCTGTGGCCTTGAGCCTGAACAATCTTGCGTCATTGCTGGATTCGCAGGGCAAGTACGCCGAAGCGGAGCCGCTCTATCGCCGGGCAGTTGCTATCCATGAAAATGCTCCGGGCACTGATCATCCAAACACTATAATAATCAAGAACAACCTCGATGATCTGCTCTGCGAATTAGGGGACGACCCTCATTTCGCTCAGAAACTCCCTTTTGCGTTTTCTATCATCGTTGTCAGCAGCCCGCGACTCTCTCTTCCCCAGCGCCAAAACTTATATGCCGAGCTGGAACTCGGCGTTCCGGGGAAAAATCTGGAGCTGATGCGCCATTGGTATCGGCTCTTGCCGGTTACGTCGTATTGGCCCGCAAAAGAGCGGTTATCGGGAAGTGCAGCCTTGAGGATTTTTCGGGCTCTTTTGTGGAGCAGGTGTTCAAAGTTCGTAGAAAAAACATTGTCACGGGAGAAGCCCTTTAGCTAAACTCAGCATTCCAGTCTACTGGCAGGATTCAGAAAGAAAAGGCGAATTAGGGGACGGGCCTCATTTCACTCAGTAACTCTCTCTGCTCCACTGCCATAACTTATATGCCGAGCTGGAACTCGGCGTTCCGGGGAAAAATCTGGAGATGACGCGCAAGTGGTAGCGGTTCTGGTTGGGTATGTCGTATTGGCCTGCAAAAGGGCGGTTATTGGGAAGTGCAGCCTTGAGGATTTTTCGGGCTCTTTTGTGGAGCAGGTGTTCAAAGTTCGTAGAAAAAACTCTGTCACTGGAGAAGCCATTTGTCAACGCGAAGCTTTCCGGTTCACAGGCGGGATTCAGAAAGAAAATAAAATTTACTACCTTATGTTTCAGTGACTTAAGGCAATGTCTTTTCGTTACAATCAATGCCGTTTGGAAGTATTCAGGGTTGAAGTTTTTTTTGTTGTGCAGAAAAACGTCGTTAAGCTTATGTTAAATAAACAGTTAATGTGTATAAAATTTGCCTGAAAACATGAAAGCAGTTATTTTATACGATAGTCGGTCCAAAGGTGGGGCTACTGAAGCTATTATTGATTCCATCGGGCTGAAGCTTGCTGAATCGGGTGCCTATGTGGAAAAAGCAAAATGCAAGGCAAATGCAGATTACAGGTTTGTGAAGGAGTTTGATATTGTCATTCTTGGAGCGCCGGTTTATTACTTTCTTGTTTCATCACAGCTTTTGGGCTCTTTGATTCATGGCAATCTGAAAAAAAATCTGAGAAGGAAAAAAATAGCTATTTTCCTGACATGCGGAACTCCTGAGATTATGGCGGCGGTTCTTTATCTCCCGCAGTTAAAAATTCACCTGGTACGCAATAAAATTCTGGCTGAAAAGATATTTGCTTCCGGTGTTAATGCCGAGAGTGAGGTGCTTGATGAATTTGTCGAAGATGTGCTTCATGAGTATAAAAAAATTGTAACGCCCAAAGTTTTGTCGGCGAAGTGGACCGATGAAGCCAGGGAGTGGCTTCAGGCTCTTCCTGCCTTTATGAAAGAGAAGTTCAGGATAATGGCTGAAGAGTATGCTGATGATATGGGGTATGACGAAATTACTCTTGAAATGCTTTCAGAGGCGCGCAATAGGCTTGGCGGGACATAATAAGCTGATTGCAGGAGACGGCTGCAATCAGTTGTGAAGTCTCACTGGACATTTTTTCCGGTTTGTTTTGGGTTCAGTATGGCGATCTCATTTTGTTTGTTTATCGGAGGGTTTCTTTCCGATAAATTTGTTGAGGAGCATGACAATAATAATACCTGAGATAAAGAATAGTACCGGTGCAAACAAGGTGGTGTAGTTAACTGATGCAGACATGGCTTGATTGGTGCGTTTATTCAGGGAGTGGTGATCTTCCCCTTTGTTGTTAATGATTTCAGGATTTGTTAATTGTTTCCTGATGTTTCTTTGTTGAACGCAAGAATTGTAACAAGGTTAAGAAATTTACAGGAATTTTTTCTTGTCGTGGTGTCGATATTTTCATGTGAAACGGTTTTTTTGTAATTGGAACGGGTTTATTGTTTGACAGTTCTTGTTTTTTTCGTCAAACCGTAGCTGTTCATTTTTTTCTGACTTTTAATCGGCAGCAATTTACCTGTTCATGCTGGTAGGGGCTGTGTGGCGAAAATTTTTTTAATGTAAAACGCTCAATCATTATGGCACAGGAAGAAAAAAAAGGTGGATTTTTTTCGGCATTCAAAAAAAGCACGACTTCTGGTTCTGAGGCTCAAGCTTCTCCTGCAGTGCCTGCGCAACCCCGTAATATTCCGGCACCTGAGAGCAAAAGCGTTGTCGAGCAGCCGAAACCAGCAGTTGCGGCAAAGCCTGCAGTCGTTGCAGAACCTTCGGAGCCGGCTATCGATACGGTTGCAGCTTTTAATCGCTATTGCAGCTCTTTGGCCGATATTGGTGCTTCCCAGTTGAAGGTCGTTGAAATGACGCTGACTATGCTTACAGGCTCAATCAATAAAATTGCTGATGGACTGAAGAGCAAAAAGTAGTCTTTTGTTGTTCCTGTTTTGTTTTGGGTTGTATCTTTTTTATGTCTGGATTATGGTTAACGGAGATCACCAACTTGTGTTGGCAATGCTATAAACACATAAACAAGGTTTTTTATGTCTGATAGTCTTTTACCAGAAGGTATTGTCAAGCCTGCTGCAGCTCTTGCCGGTAGTGCTTTTCTGATGTCACCAATTGGGATTCCTTTTTTTGTTAAAGGGGTGCCACGTATCATTCTTGCAGGACTCGGCGGTTTGATTGCCGGGCAGGTGGCAGAGATGGTTGCGGAAGGTATTGAACAGATTATGCCAGATCAGGAAGAGGAGTGAGCGTCAACGCTGCTACGGCAGGAGTTGAATTCCCGGTGAAGGGTGGCAACTGGTCATCCGGTGTTCAAGAGATGGCAGGGATGTTTGTTGAGTTGCCATTGCAACGTCTGGATTTGCTGTTTGGAGGTTCCATGAAATGAGGCGCTTGAAGTGTTGAAGTTATCGAAGAGCTTCACGTGAGCCGGAAATCTTCTTTGGAAAAAAACAATCATAAAAGTATTTATTCTCTTTCAAAAGAGGTCAAGGTTTATCAAAAGGAACTCTCTATCATTGGGTTGCGTTTAAAAAATTTTCAACCAGTTTCAGGGTTATCAATCATATTGGTAAAGAATCAATGGAAGTTATCGGAAAAAGTAAAGCGCATGTTGTTCTTGACTCATGCCTGCATGACTCAACAATCTACTTTGCAGATCACGAGAAGATTCTCAAGTGTAATCCCTATTGCAGCAATGTCAAGTATATAATTGATCGGGACATTTTTCAGTGGATTTTTCAGGTGGCCGACCCTCGAGACAACCCAATCACTGCGGTTTTTTTCGTTCGCCAACTGGAAGACACCTTTTCGCTTGATGACAGTTATGGTCAGCAGTTTGCTACGAGGATAAAAAATCCATCACATCTCCATGGTACAGGAAAGCGTATCAGGTGGGAGAATGTGCTCGAATATCCTGAATTTGAGAAAACTTCGCCCCATACCTTTATCGGCAAGGCGAGTTCCGAGATTTGCCTGCTCCATCAAAAAGATAATCGTACATCGGTCTATTTCGATACCGACATCACCCTTGACTTTGAACTCTCTTTTCCCCTGAATCTCATGCCGGAAGGTATACTGAAGTTCATGACTGAGGCGGTCATGTCGCAGATCATGCAGCAGGCGACTGAAAGTATGCTCTGTCAGGTGAAGTCCGATATTTGTTGCACTTCGTCTGAACTTGCTGTTGCAGGCGGAAAAAAATAAGGTATTCAGCTTTTAATTTCACTCTCCATGCTTGTGTAAAGAATAAAATCACTTGCATGGAGACTTTTTTTTTGTATTTTTTATACCTATACGGGGTATAGGTATTTAACGATTGTTTACTAAACAGCAACGGCTATGAATGATGTGATTCTCAGGCTTAAAAAGGTGGGTGGCCAGGTTGAGGGACTGATCCGGATGATAGAACGGGAGGAAGAGTGCACCCAGATCATTACGCAGTTCCAGGCGGCAAAGGCGGCTCTTGACAATACCTTTTCACTGGTTCTCCATCGCAATCTCAAGGAGTGCATGAATAACAACGATGCAAACAGTGTGGAAAAGATTATAAAACTCATTTCAAAACAGTAGCATACCATGAAGATATACAAGGCGCTGGTTGGTTTTTGTGTGGCGGGTGTTCTGGCTTCTCCTCTTCAGGCAAAAGCTGGCGATAAAACCGTTAAGCTCTCTCTTGCCGATGCCATCGTGATGGCGCGTGAAAATAATTATACAATAAAGGCAGCCCACAGCAGGGTCGATCAGGCTGAGGCCAGGGTGGTTCAGAGTCGTCAGTCGTATCTGCCGAAAGTTACCTTGTCAGAGACGCTTGTGGTGACAAACGATCCGGGTGCTGCTCTTGTGTTCAAGCTGCAGCAGAAAAGTCTTCAGAATTCTGATTTTGAGGCTTCCAGAATGACGCATCCTGATGTGATCAATGATTTTAATACCTCCCTCCAGGTCATGCAGCCCATTTTTAATGCCGACGCGTCAATAGGTCGCAGCATGGCGATCACGGCTAAAAAAGCGCATTCGCAGATGGCAGTCAGGACCGAAGAGAGCGTCGGGTTGCAGGTCAGCAAAGTTTATTTCGGTCTTGTGCTTGCCGGAAAAAATCTGGAGGCGGTCGAGCAGTCGATAAAAACGATGCAGGTTCATAGCAGCGAAGCATCAAGAGCTTATGGTGCGGGGTTATTGACAAAGTCTGACAAGTTGTCTACTGAGGTCAGGCTTTCGGAGCTTCAGGAGCAGAAACTCATGTTGCAGGACGAAATAAAAAATGCAACGGATGCTCTCAGAGTGATGCTGAATCTTGACAACGGGGTCACTATTGTTCCGACCAGCGATTTTGTTGTCGATGGTGTGGTTCCCGGTGGTGAGGAGAACAGTGTTGGCAAAGAGAGGGCTGATCTCAAGGCGCTCGAAACGTTCAGGGATGTTGCCGTTTTACAGGAAGATATGGTTCGAGCCTCAAGACTTCCCCGCCTGAATGCATTACTGCAGACTAACCTTCACAGTGATAATGTTTTCAGTGGTGGTTCCAGTTGGGCGCTTGGTTTGAATATGCAGTGGAACATTTTCGATGGTA
Organism: Chlorobium sp.; assembly: GCA_005843805.1. Taxonomy (GTDB): domain Bacteria; phylum Bacteroidota; class Chlorobiia; order Chlorobiales; family Chlorobiaceae; genus Chlorobium. The sequence continues at coordinate 4,703 of SZXY01000151.1, read as the reverse complement.
TGGCTACTGCGGGTCGTATTCAGGAGGCCAAAGCACAGGAGCGTGAGGCGATGTACAACTATGAAGCAGCAAGAAGTAACAGTATTGCTGAAGTGGATAAATCACTGCGGTCGCTGAAAACCTCCCGAGTAAGAATTGAGGTTGCCCGTAAATCGCTGGAAGAGGCCAAGGTAAGTCTTGATTATATAGGTTCGCAGTTCAGAACGGGTATGGCTATGACTTTCGAGCTTTTGATGAGGGAGCAGGCATGTACTTATGCCCGGATGCGGCTGAACCAGGCGAAGTATGATTATTGCGTTGCGAAAAGTGAACTTGCGTACTATCGGGGAAACTGAGAGGCTTAACTAATGGCAGATCTATCTATGAAACATAAATTTTTTCTTTTCCTGATGGCTCTTCCCCTCCTGTTTGCGGGTTGTGGTCATCATGAGGCGGAGCAGGCAGGGAGCGTGAAACTTGAGACTCCAATTGTCGTCGCGAGTATTGTGCCTGTTCGTAGTGTTGTTGAGGCTGGTGGTGGAGAGGTATTGCTGGTGCCGAAGTCGGCGATTTTTCGCAAAGGGGAGCTTGCCGGTGTTTTTGTTGTGGGCTCGGATAACCGTCTCACGGTTCGCTGGATCAGAACCGGGCGTCCGGTGAATGGCGATCTTGTTGTTCTGGCGGGGCTGGATAAAGGTGAGTCAGTGGTGGGAGTGCAAAACGTCGTGCTCAATGAAGGTGTAACTGTAAAAAAGAGTCAGCGTGTGACTGAGGAGGTTCAGCAGCAATGAATGAAGGTATTGCCGGTAAACTTGCAAAACAGTTTATCAACTCAAAAATTACGCCACTCCTTATGGTGGCTTCTCTCCTGGTCGGTATTATGGCGACCTTTATGACTCCAAGGGAGGAGGAGCCCCAGATTGTGGTGCCCATGGTTGATCTTTATATCCCTTATCCGGGTGCTACCCCTGCTGAGGTGGAGGCTCGTGTTGCCAAGCCGGTTGAGCGGACGCTGACCGAAATTCCTGGTGTGGACTATGTCTATTCGACTTCCATGCCTGATGTAGCACTGGTGACTGTACGCTATAAAGTGGGGGAGGATGCCGAGAAAAGCATGGTGAAGCTCTGGTCGACCCTTATGAAAAATATGGACAAGATGCCTGCCGGTGTCCAGTTTCCATTGATGAAAAAGGTTTCGATTGACGATGTTCCGGTGCTCAATCTCACCTTCTGGAGTAAAAGCAAGGATCCTTTCCAGCTCCGCAAAACTGCTGTAGAGGTTGCCGATGAGCTGAAAAAAATCAAGAATATCGGTGATGTTGAAATAAAGGGTGGATTGAAGCGCCAGGTCAGGATTGTGCTTGACAAGGAGAAACTGCGGCAGTTCAATGTGAGTCCCATGCAGATCGCCCGTCAGGTTCAGATGTCGAACAGTCAGATGACCTCTGGTGATTTCAGGCAGATGAATCAGGATATCATTGTTCGTTCGGGCAAGTTTCTTGAAAATGCGGACGATGTTGCCGGTATTGTTGTCGGAATCAACGGAGCCTCACCAGTTTACCTTCGTGATGTGGCCACAGTCGTTGACGGGCCTGAAGAGGTCAACAATTACAACTTTTTTGGCTTTGCTGCTGCAGCCCCGCATGGTTCTGCGACCGGAGAGTATCCGGCGGTGACGGTGACTGTGGCCAAGCGGAAGGGTGGAGATGCCTCGGTGCTTGCCGCAAAAGTAGTCTCAAGGGTAGAGGGGCTCAAACATACCATTATTCCTGCCGATGTGACGGTGAGCGAAACGAGAAATTATGGCGCAACCGCAACCGACAAGGTTTTTACCCTTCTTGAGCACTTGCTCATGGCTGTTGTGGCGGTCACTATTGTTGTCGGCTTTTTTCTCGGCTGGAGAGGGGCGCTTGTGGTGCTTGCGTCGGTACCGATTACCTTTGCCCTTACCTTGCTGATCTACTATCTGCTCGATTATTCGCTCAACCGGGTGACCCTTTTTGCGTTGATATTTGTTACCGGTATTGTTGTTGATGACTCGATCATTATTGCCGAGAATATTCACCGTCACTTTGCCATGAAGCGTCAACCGAAGCTTCAGGCGGCTATTACCGCTATCAGTGAGGTAGGTAATCCTACCATTCTGGCAACTTTCACGGTTATCGCAGCAGTGCTTCCAATGGTCTTTGTTTCCGGACTGATGGGACCTTACATGAGCCCGATGCCGATTGGCGCTTCGCTTGCGATGATTTTTTCATTGCTTGTCGCGCTTATCGCTACGCCCTGGCTCTCATACCGTCTGCTGAAGACAGGTGATAGCGGTCATCAGGAAGAGTATGATATTACCAGGAGTGGCTATTACAAGCTTTTCAACAGTATTCTCTCTCCGTTTATCGAGAGCAGTTTCAAGAGATGGATGGCTTTTGGTGTGGTAGGGTTGTTGCTTGTTGGTGCAATTGCACTGGTACCTCTGAAGGCTGTGCAGATGAAGATGTTGCCGTTTGACAACAAGAACGAGTTTCAGGTTATTCTCGATATGCCGGAAGGCACCTCTCTGGAGCAGACGGCAAGGGTGACCAAGGAGGTTGCCGCGTATCTGAAAACTGTACCTGAGGTGAGCAGCTATCAGTATTATACCGGTACCAGTGCGCCGATCAATTTCAATGGTCTTGTGCGTCATTATTACCTGCGTCAGGCCTCAAACATGGGCGATATTCAGGTTAACCTTTTGCCAAAGGATGAACGCAAGGTGCAGAGTCATGAGATAGCGAAAAGAGTGAGGCCAGGAGTACAGCAGATTGCCCGCCGTTACAACGGGAATGCCAAGATTGTCGAGATTCCTCCCGGACCACCAGTCTTATCGACTCTTGTTGCTGAAATTTATGGCCCTTCACAGGAGGAGCAGATTGCTCTTGCCGCGAAGGTGAAGAAGGTTTTTGAAGAGACTCCTGGCGTGGTTGATGTTGACTGGCTTGTTGAGTCTGATCAGAAGGTCTATAATCTGGTTGTCAACAAGGAGCGTGCGGCGTTCCGGGGTGTGAGTGCTGAACAGATAGCCCAGACACTTCGTATGTCGGTTGCCGGCATGGACGTCGGACTTCTGCATACGTCAAGTGATCTCGAAGCGGTCACTATTCAGGTACGGTTGCCACAGTCTGACAGAACATCATTGAAAGATCTTTCGGGTATTTTTGTGCAGTCACAGGGTATGGGAAGCCTGACAACCCGTCTGCGGGCCGGTGAGATGATTCCTCTCTCGGAGCTTGTGAAGGTTGAAGAGAAAGTCCAGGAGAAGAGCATTTTCCGCAAGGATCTTCGCCGGGTGGTCTATGTGACGGCTGATGTTGCCGGGGCGACGGAAAGTCCGGTCTATGCCATGCTCGACATGGATAAAAAAATCCGGCAGATCAAGCTTCCGGGGGGATATTCCATCAATCCGCTCTATACGGCAAACCCGGCTTCGGATGACAAGCTGGCGATGAAGTGGGATGGTGAGTGGCAGATTACCTTTGAAGTGTTCCGCGATCTCGGTACGGCATTTGCAGTCGTGCTTGTGATAATTTATCTGTTGATTATCGGCTGGTTCCAGTCCTTCAAGACACCGCTTATCATGATGATTGCCATCCCTCTGAGTCTTGTGGGCATTATTCCCGGCCATCTGATTCATGGCGCTTTCTTTACTGCCACAAGTATGATTGGCATGATTGCTTTGGCGGGTATTATGGTTCGAAATTCGGTGCTGCTTATTGATTTTATCCAGATCCGGAGGGCTGAAGGGGTTGATCTCAAGCAGGCGGTTATCGAGTCTGCTGCTGTTCGAACAAGACCGATCATTCTGACGTCAGGCGCGGTTGTCATTGGTTCTGTCGTGATGCTGTTTGATCCGATTTTCCAGGGGCTTGCTATTTCGCTGATCTGGGGTGGCATTCTCTCAACGATCCTGACACTCGTCGTTGTGCCGCTTGTCTATTATATGGCTGAAAAAAAATCCAAATAACCCTACAGGAGAGGAGGCAATGAAATTTCTTGCTATCATGGGACATGAAGAGACCCGTCCGAAAGTGCGGGCTCTTTTCAAGGAGTATCAGGTAAATATGTTCAGCAATGTTTCCATCAGGGGGTGCAACTGCGAGAATAAAAGTGCAGGGAAGCAGTCGTGGTGGCCGACCGATGACATGGTTGGAAGCTATTCTTCGCTCTGTTTTGCTATTCTCGATGACGACAAGGCTGAGGCTATCATGCTCGAACTTGAAAGGAATCCGTTGGTGGTTGACAAGGATTTTCCGGCTCGAGCCTTTCTCATGAACGTTGAAAAAACAGCCTGAGGGAGGGTATGACGATGATTGTCGAACAGTTTCGTACGGGTGGTGACAGGAATTTCGGATACCTTGTTGCTGATGAGCTTACGGGTGATGCGCTGGTGATCGATGCATCCTATAATCCCGACATGATTGTCCGCTTTGCCCTTGATCATGGTTTTGTTATCCGGTATATCTTTTCAACCCACGGTCATGATGATCATACCAATGGTAATGAGATCATCAGCGCTCTTACCGGAGTTACCCCTCTTCTTTATGGGGAGAGTTCTCCCGAAACTGGCATTGAGGTGGAGGATGGAGCCCTTTTTCTGCTTGGTTCTCTTCAAGCGCGAGTGATACATACTCCGGGGCATACGAAGGATTCGATCTGTATTTATGTCGGGGATGCTGTTTTTACCGGTGATA
>SZXY01000023.1 GCA_005843805.1 Chlorobium sp. | reverse complement strand
AGGAGAACGAGGAGCTGGAACTTGGCCGCGATTATGTGATGAGCCCGAAAGATATGTGCACCATCGAGTTTCTCGACGTTCTCATGGATGCAGGCATCAGCGCATTCAAGATCGAGGGAAGAAGCCGAAGTCCCGAATATATTCATACCGCCACTTCGGCTTACCGCCGGGCAATGGATTTCTGCCTGAACCACCGTAACGACCCGGAGTTCAGGAGCGAGTACAGTAACCTGACCATAGAGCTTAAAAAAGAGCTGGCTCTGGTCTATAACCGGGGATTTTCCGAAGGATTCTATTTCGGCAAACCTTTCGATGCCTGGGTGAGAGAGTACGGATCAATGGCCCAGGAGAAGAAAACCTATATCGGTGAGGTAAAAAAATATTACCCAAAGGCAGAGGTAGCTGAAATCATCATCTACGCCAGAGGACTCAAGAGAGGTAACAAGCTTTCGGTGCTGGGGCCAAAAACCGGGGTGGTCACCCTGATTACCGAATCTTTTTACACCAACGACCTTCCTGACAGGGAGGCCGTAAAAGGAGACAGCGTGACCATCAAGTGCCCGAAAGTAAGGAAAAACGACAAGGTCTATCTGCTGGAAAAGAGAGAATAATGCGGCAACTAACGATCGGAGAATCGGTAAACAGACCATCGGAAACTTGTCAAAAAAAAGCATTCAAAAATTTGGGGGAAAAGCGTAATTTATTGAGATGCATTTTTAATAGTCATTTTTTTAAAAATAAATTCAGAAAAAATGAAAAAATTATTAATAAGTGTCTTACTCATCGGTATGTCTGCCGCACCCGTTTATGCTGCTCCTTACGTTAGCGGGTCATTTGGTTTGGGTTTGCTTGGCAACGCTGATGTCACCAGCGCAGGCGTTACTGACAAGGCTGGTCAAACCTTCAAAACAGGGATTCCTTTTGGTGGAGCAATTGGTTTCAAGAACAACGGGTACCGTGTTGAAGCTGCTCTCGGTTTTCAAAACCAGAAGGTAGATACCTGGCAACATGCACCCGACCCTACCAATGACTCTGTTTCAATGCTCACCTACATGGCCAATGGTTATTATGATGTGGATATCAATAATGCCAGCCTCTCTCCCTACCTGATGGCCGGTCTTGGCGGGGCCAGAGTTAATTCAAAGAATGAGGGTATGGCCGATCATAAAAGCACTGTATTTGCATGGCAAGCTGGAGTTGGTGTAGGTATCAAGGCTGCAGATAACCTTACCGTTGATCTTGGTTACCGTTATTTGAACCCATCAAAATTCAAGGATAGTTACGGCGAATACACTACTTCGAGTAGTAATTTTCTTGCCGGTATTCGCTATGAATTTCATTGATTGAATCCGTCTGCCTTTTAGCCGCATCCTGACGCATCAGGATGCGGATTTTTAAGATGATTTTGTGACAGAGAACCAAGTTGCTTTTATTTATAAAAACAGAATAATCGTTGCCGAATATCTTCCTTAGGCATTAGCCCTTGAAAGTCGAATTGCGTGAAGCTGAAGCGTAAAAACTATCCGCCGCTAAACACACCTCTTTCTGCCTACTGCTGCTTGCCAGTCTCAACACCTCTTGGCAACTCAAGCCCTGTAACATTAACAAAACCACACATCAGGATTTTCTCTTCCAGAAAGGTTTTGTGTACCTTTCCTGAAAGAGCTGTCACCTCTTGTTACCGAACTCTTTCTTCAGAACCTCAGGGAAAGGAGTCACTACAATGATCTACAAGGTCATTTCCAAAACAGAGTTCACAAAGTTTATCGACGCCCTTGCCGGAAGCAACAGCTCGTTCGGGCCACGGCAGGTTGATACCGACAGCCGGGGAGAGGCGGTCTACCAGTTCCGGAAGGTAACATCAGCTTCTGAAATTGCTTTCGACTATACCAGAACGGCGTCATCAGCCAAACATTTTTTCCTCCCTTTCCATGAAGAGTTATCGCGATTCTTTTTTCACGGCGATGAGTGGAATCAGCAGATCACCTACGAGGCAAATCCGACTGTGCTGGTTGGACTGCGGCCATGCGACATCAGCGCTTTGAACATTCTCGACGATGTGCTGCTCAATGGCCATTTTCCTTCGCCCTATTACCTGGCAAAACGTAAAAACACCTTTGTGATCGGCATGGATCATCTGCCTCTCCCTGACTGTTTCTGCAAGTCGATGAACCATCACATTGTTTCAACTGGCTTCAACCTCTTCTGTTCGGATATTGGCGACGAGTACTACCTCTCGATCAACTCTTCAAAAGCATTCAGCTTTCTCAAGGAGTTCGTTACCCGTGACCCGCTTGATGAAGAGAACTGTCGGCTCGCTGAACGGCGAAAGCTTATCTCGGAGAGTTTTCAGACAGAGATTGACGTTACGGGACTTCCAAGTATTCTCGACATCGAGTTCGACTCCCCCGTCTGGGAAAAATGGGGAAACAAGTGCCTCAACTGCGGAAGCTGCGCCATGGTCTGTCCTTCCTGCTACTGTTACTCGGTGGAAGAGTCGTTCGCGACCAACCTGAAAAGTGCAACCCGCCAAAAAAGGCTCTATTCCTGCAACCTGGTGGATTTTGCCGCTGTGGCTGGTGGTCACAATTTCCGACCAAAAAACGGCGACCGTCTCAAGTACCGCTACTATCATCAACACCGGGGATTTGCTGAAAATGCCAACCAGCAGATATGCGTCGGCTGCAATCGGTGCGGGCGCACCTGCCTGACAGGTATCAACCCGAAAGATGTCATCAACGATCTCAGAATGGAGAAGGAATCATGCATGACAAGTGTTTCGTCATCCCCCGGCAAGAGCTGAACCGAAAGGATTTTGCCTCGTCGGTGCCGGATTTCAACCGCCGCTCGGAGATCATGAACACCGAGATGGGTTACAAGTGCACCATCACCAATATCGTCCGCCTCACCGGGCAGGAAAAGCTTTTTCAGCTTCGCATTATCGACCCTGTGGAACGCTCGCTCTTCAGGTTTCGGCCAGGCCAGTTTCTCATGCTTGAGCTTCCCGGTTACGGAGATGTACCGATTTCGATTTCAGGTTCCAGCATCAACCATGAGTTTCTGGAGCTTTGTATTCGCAAGGCTGGCCATGTCACCTCTGCGCTCTTTACCTTTGAAGAGGGTGCCCAGGTGGCAATAAGAGGGCCTTTCGGCTCTGCATTTCCAATGGATGAGATGATCGGACACAACGTTCTTCTCATTGCCGGAGGTCTTGGAATTGCGCCGCTCCGCGCCCCCCTCTTCTGGATCAACGAGCATCGCGACCGATTTCTGGATGTCAATGTGCTGTACGGTGCAAGGGATGCTTCACAGTTGCTCTTCACCTGGCAGTTCGAAGAATGGAAGATGATCAATCATATCGGACTGCATACCATTGTCGAGCATGCAACTGAAGAGTGGAAGGGAAGAACCGGTATGATTACCGATCTTTTCCGGGATATTGCAATTGAAGAGAAAAACACCTACGCCATTGTGTGCGGCCCGCCTGTCATGTTCAAGATTGTCTGCAGTTGGCTCGACAGGCTCGGCATACCGATGAACCGGATGTTTGTTTCGCTGGAAAGGAGGATGCACTGCGGCATGGGCAAGTGCTGTCGCTGCATGGTTGGTTCGACCTTCACCTGTATTGACGGCCCGGTTTTTGATTACTGGTCAGTCATGAATCTCAAGGAAGCCATATAAGGCCTGGAAAAACGAAGGCTACAGCAATGCCATCACTTCAAACGACTGAGCCACTTCCGGGGTTCCTGGGACGAATGAAAAATACTGTAAACAGTGACCTTTTGAACATTGAACTCGTAAAAAACAGAAAACGGAAACCGCCTCACTAATGCCCGGCGATACTGCTCATGAATTACAGGGTAGAGATCCGGCATTCGACAAATTGTCTGAATACAAGCATCAACACAACCGAGGAACTCTTCCCCCAAACCAGTGCGACAATCTTCATACCACCAATAAGCTGCATCAACATCCTCTTGGGCTTCCGGTATGATTATCAGATTATCCGGCATAACGGCTTCGTACCCTTTGTTTTACTTCGTCCCATGAAAGCCCTGAAGCCGGATTATTCATCAGATTCGCCTTTCGACGAGCCAGTTCCTTCTTTTGCCAGTCATATACAGGAATCTCTGCTGGTGTAGCAGCCAGATCATCCCAGAGATCCTCAACCAGTTGAAGCTTTTCTGGTGGACTCAAATCAAATACGGAAGCACTGCTTGTATTCATAGTTACCTCTGCAATTTCTTGATGCTTCTATTTTCCAACTCCCCATAGTAAAAAAATTCCTAACACAATTAAAATTGGGATAGCATAATAAATCAACAAATCAATCAACCCACTAATTACAGTTAAAACGAAGCCCAATTAGAAAAACTACCAGCGCACCTACTGGAGCACAAAGAATACCTCCACCGACACCACCAAAACTGAAACCACACAAAACACCAATAACAGCAGCCACCCAACACAATATCTGTTGAACATTCTGTTGAATATCATAAAATGAACCCATTATGATATATTTTACTTGTGATTGATATTGGTTGAGGAGCTTTCGAAAAGAACTATACCAAAATATTTTACAAAATAATTTTAATAAAATATAAGGCTCATAGTACGGTGAATCAAGTTTCATTACTGAATTTCTCTTCTCTCTTGAGTACATTTTGTCTGATAGCAACCTGATCCCAATCACTATGAAGCTGAAAATCGCCTCCTTCGACTTCACCTGCTGCGAAGGGTGTCAGTTGCAGCTTACCAACCGGGAGTCAACGCTTCCCGATTTTCTTGATCTTCTCGATATCAGAAATTTCAGGGAGATCTCTTCGGAGCAGCACGACGATTACGACATCGCGCTGATTGAAGGGAGCATCAGCCGTCAGGACGAGGTCGAACGGCTTCTGGCAATCCGGCAGCATGCAAAAATTCTTGTAGCATTCGGCACCTGCGCCTGTTTTGGGGGAGTCAACAGCCTGAAAAACAGCTTTCCCGTCGAAGAGACAATAGAGGAAGTTTATCCGGGCATGAAGATCGACACTCTCCCGGTACGCAAAGTCAGCGATATCGTCAAGGTTGACCTCTCCATACCAGGCTGCCCTGTCTCAAAGGAAGAGGTAGAGCGCATTGTTGTTAGTCTGGTGACTGGCTCACTGGTAACACTCCCCCAATACCCTGTCTGCATGGAGTGCAAGGCCGCGCTCGACACCTGCCTTTTCGAGCTTGGTGAAATCTGCCTTGGCCCCATCACCCGCGCTGGATGCAACGCGGTATGCCCGACAGGCAAAACTCCCTGCCTCGGATGCCGGGGAGCGGCAGAGGAGATCAACATGACGGCATTCCTCGATCTGGTGCATGAACGAAAGCTTAGCAAAGCCGACCTGAAAGAAAAACTTGCCTTCTATAACGCCTTCGAAGCATTCAGATCCAATGAAACGTGACTTTTCCCTCGATGTCCATCACCTGACCAGAGTGGAAGGGCACGCCAATATCCAGATCACAATCAAGGATGGTCAGCTTCTCGATGCCCGGTGGACGGTTGTTGAAACACCGAGGTTTTTCGAGGTGATGCTTAAAGGGATGAGCGCTGAAAGGGTGCCGTTTCTGACATCGAGAATTTGCGGAATCTGCTCGATCAGCCATGCCCTTGCAAGCATCAGGGCGCTGGAAAGAGCAATGGAGATAACCCCACCAGAGGTGGCAATAAAAACGAGACTTCTGGCAATGCAGGGTGAAACCTTGCAGAGCCATGCCCTGCACCTCTTTTTTCTCATCGCTCCGGACTTTACCGGCACTGACAGCGCTCTGCCACTTATCCACTCCCACCCTGATCTTGTCCGGGCCGGCCTTCAGCTCAAGGAGCTTGGCAACGAGATCAGCATCGTCACAACCGGGCGCTCAACCCATCCTGTCAGCCTTGTGGTCGGAGGACTCAGCAAGGCTCCCGACAAGGAGAGGCTTGCCCGGCTTCGCCTGATGATCCAGGAAAGAAAACAGGAACTTGAACGCGCCTGTTCTTTTTTCAGCTCTCTTGCCATTCCCAGGTTCAGTCGCGAAACCGAGTTTGTATCTCTCTCAAACGATTCAAGCTACCCTGCAATTGGTGGCAGACTGGTTTCGTCGGATGGTATCGAGCGTGACGAGAACGACTATCTCCTGATGACCAACGAGTTCACCCGGGATTATTCAACCTCGAAATTCACCCGCCTCAGCAGGGAATCCTCCGTTGCCGGAGCGCTGGCACGGTTCAACAACAACCATCATCTGCTCCAGCCGAAAGCAAAAGAGGTTGCTGCACAACTCGGGCTTCAGCCAGTCTGCCACAACCCTTTCATGAACAACATCGCCCAGCTTGTCGAATGCGTTCATATCCTCGAAGAGGCCGAGGAACTCATCGACTCACTGCTCGACATGGAACTGCGAGAGATTAAAACTTCCTATTGCCCGAAAGCGGGTGCAGCCACCGGCGCGGTAGAAGCTCCCAGGGGCATTCTCTATCATGCCATGGAAACCGACGACAAGGGAAATGTGGTGCGTGCCGACTGCATCATTCCAACCACTCAGAACAATGGCAACATCCACCTTGACCTGCATGCCCTTGTTGAATGGGCGCTCAAGGAGAACAAAACTGACCGCGAAATTACGAGACTTTGTGAGATGATGGTACGCTCCTACGACCCCTGCATCTCATGCTCCGTGCACTGAATAAAAGGAAACCTCAATACAACATCTATGCCGATAATTTTTGTGTATCAAGTGGAAGCTTGTTCAGAATCAACTCCCTTAGATTGATTTTTTTTTCGGCATTATCAATCTCAATCCCGACAAGAGCCCCGTTCATATCATAATCGAACACGAAACCTTCAGATACCTCAATACTTTCAGAACTCTCTTGTGCGGAAAGTTCGATGTAGAGAGAATCAGTATCAGGGTAATAATTGATTTTCATGCTCAAAGAGCAGGATACTCAACAAAACGTAAAACATTTGCCTCTGTGAAGAAAACCTTCGGGAAGGCTCTGTATCCGGCCTTCCCGAGTTTCATACCAACAATCCAGGTTGAAGGGACTCAAAGAATCTCCACAATCTCGATCTCGAAGGTGAGGTTCTGACCTGCAAGAGGGTGGTTGGCATCGAGCGTCACGGCCGTGTCACTCAGATCGACAACCATCACAATAGCCTCCTGACCATCGGCAAGACCAACCCGAAGCTGCTGGCCGATTTCCAGCTCCATGTCGGCAGGAAAGCGCTCACGATCCACATCGGTTACCAGCTCTTTGCTGTGCGCTCCGTAGGCTTCCTCAGCAGGGATAACGGAGACCTTGATCTCTCCGATAGCCATATCAATAACCGCATTGTCAAATCCCGGTATAACCTGCCCTTCTCCTACAACAAACTGCAACGGATCGCGATCAGCCGATGTATCGAACATCGTGCCGTCATCCAGCGTCCCGGTATAATGAACTTTTACCGTATCCCCTTTTTTGGCTTGAGCCATAGATTTCTCCTTTTTAACTGTACAAAACAAATACTTTGCGCAACCCCGGCTCCTTGCCAATCTCTCCATAACAGGGTACGGCAACAATCAGGATAACCTGCGAAGGTATGGAAAAAACCAAAAAAATCACATTTTTTTATGCTCCACCAGAAGGATCTGATGCGTCGCTCTGCCCCATCTCCATCCTTACCCTGGGGAATCCTTCAGGGAAGTGGCCACGGATAAACTCAATCAACCGCTCACGCACAAGACAGCGCAAGTCCCATATATCTGTGGAATTCGCTGCACTGACAAGTAGCCGTATCTCGACTGATTTATCGGTAGCATTGGTCACCTCCAGTTTTACAACGCGGCCATCCCAGAGAGGGGTAGAGGCCACTACCCGCTCAAGTTCATTGCGAAGCGTTTCGAGAGGAATGGCATAATCAGTATAAAGGAAGACTGTACCGAGAAGCTCTGGAGAGGTTCGACTCCAGTTTTCAAACGGACGGTCAATAAACCAGGTAATAGGCACTATCATGCGACGTTGATCCCAGAGCCTGACAACCACATAGGTGAGGGTAATTTCTTCAATCCTGCCACTCTCGTTTTCTACCACAACCAGATCTCCGATACTGATCGGCTGGGTTATTGCAATCTGGATCCCCGATATCAGGGTCGTAAGGCTTTTCTGGGCTGCAAATCCAAGCATAACTCCGGCAATACCGGCAGAGGCCAAAATGCTGAGCCCTACCTGGCGAACCGTATCAAAGGTCATCAGCACCCCGGAGAGAGCAAAAAGCACAAGAAGCACATTGAGGATCTTGCGGGCAAGGCTGACATGAGTTGCTACTTTTCTTGCCGATTCGCTTTCCCTCCCTTTCGATGCATAGTGCTGCAGAATAAACTGCTCAAAAACCCTCAAAAGGCGCATCATGAACCATGATACCCCGATAATGGCAATAATGAGAAGTGTGTGCCGAACAATATCCCTGTTGTCAGGGGAAAGAGGGAGGTAATGAATCAATACTGCAAGGGCAAAAAGCAAAACCAGCAACCTGAAAGGCCAGACCATAAGCTCTAAAGGAATGGCTATCTCCCTGATCGAAGAGCGAATGGCTGCTATGACTTTGCGGAAGAGCGTATTTGCCCCCAGATAAAAAAGCAGGGCAAAAACAACAATTATGGTCGATATCAGGTAGCCGTCCTGTAGCGAATTCCATACTCTCACTACCAGATCCATAGGCGTGCAACTATAACTCTACACGAGCCCCGGACTGCATGGTCCGGGTTTTATGTATCAATGAAAACTTTACTACCCTTTCATACGCTCGAATTCACTCTTTGAACGGCTTACACAATCCTCGATGGCCATTCCTCCAAAATAGTTGCCAGTCAACAGAAGGTTCTTTTTGCCCTTCATGAGCATGTCGGTTTTTTCAAGCCATTGATGATGGCCAAGTCTAAGGGTAGGAACCGTGTTCATCTTTGATTCGGTATGCTCCATCTTAGAAAAACTGACTCCGAGCACCTCGGTTATCCTGCTTCTTTTGGTCTTTTCATCAAGACCTGGCTTGAAATGGAAGGTAAATCCACGATAGTTATCATCTGGAACGGTATCACGGGAGACAACCGAAAAGAAAATATCGTTGGGGGCAATAAGGGCAGCAACCGGTTTCATGGAAATATTTTCCTTGCGCACAATTACTCCGACAGAATCAACATCTGCTGCCTTGAGCTGACCGAGATGATTGGCAATATCGGGATTGATATCCCACAACAGCTTTGAAGCAACAGAAGAGGGAGTTGCCAGCACAAGGGTTTTGGCTGCATACTCACCACCGTTGGCACTCCGGATAATATACTGGCCATTGTCGTATTGGACTGAGTTGACCTCCTGACTGGTAAACACATTGAGGCCACTGCTGGCAGAAATAACCTTTGCAACGCTCTGCAGACCACCCTTGAAGGTATAGTTCTTGAGCATATCCTTTCTTTTCTCCCTGCTCTTAAACATCATGTCAGCCGGAAAATCATCGGTAACCTGCGAAGGAACGGCATTGAAAAAGTGGCTGATCACATCCCGGTAATTCTGTTCCCCCACAATTTTCGAATAATAGGACTTCACACTCTGACCGGGTTTCTTCAGTTTGAAAAGGTTAGGCGCTGCAACAAGCAGTTCCAAAATATTGAGCCGGGAGACAATGGACTTGATTTTGCCGTTCACAAAAAGGGTGAAAGGCACCTTTGCCCGAGGAATGATAGAATCCTTCAGACCACACACTTCAACAATATCGAGCAGATTCTGATAGGAACTGTAACAGGTATGTGCTCCAAGTTCCAGCCAGAATTTCTTGCCATTTGCACTGTAGTGAGGGGAAGCAAAGGAACCGCCGGTAGTATCATTTTTTTCAAGTATCGTGGTTTTCATACCAGCCTGTACACAATAAAAAGCAAGGCTGAGGCCACTTATACCACCGCCGACAACAACAACATCGTTTTGCATCATAAAAGACAAGAAGTTTCAGGAGATGCGTTATAAAAAAAAGAGGCAAAAGAAAAAAACTGCCAGGTTTACCGGGAACAATCAAAAAAATCTGATTCAATTTAGTGAAATCAGGCAAGAACACCACTGAAAAAGTTGAGAGAAGAAGAACCAGGGGTTCAGGAAAAAAAAAGGGGGTCAAGAGTGCTTCTCATCTTCCCGGTAGTTTTGTGAATACCTTACATAGTTTTCGGGAGATTCCTCAATATTTCGCCGCTCGGCATCCGTTATCGGCCTCATGACTTTGGCTGGAACACCAGCAACCAGCATGCCTGAAGGCACCGTAAAGCCTTGCCTTACCAATGAACCTGCCGCAACAATCGACCAGGGTTCGACAACACAGTCATCGAGCAAAACCGCACCCATCCCGATCAGCACGTAGTCATGCACCGTACAGGCATGAAGAACCGCACCATGACCAATTGTCACGCAGTTCCCTATGTTAAGCGGGCCAGTGTCGTGCGTAACATGCAGGGTTGCATTATCCTGAACACTGGTTTTCTCGCCGATACGAATAGGACAGACATCACCTCGCACCACAGCATTGAACCATACGCTTGAATGAGCACCAATATGCACGTCACCAACAACATAAGCGCCTTCGGTCATAAACACTGTCTCATGCACCTGCGGCCAAACTCCCTTGTAAGGCATTAGTTTTCCCATAGGACATTTCACGTTAAAAGGTTACAAAGATTAAACACTCACCAGCCAACAGCCGTAAAATACAACCAAAACTGTATCTTCAATGCAATAAGACTCAGAGTTATACTCCCTTCTTGAGAGGAACAATAAAATATTTTTTTATGGCGCATGATTTTTTTAAATTGACCTAATGTCGTTATTAAACCTGAAAACAAATGACCATGCGCAATTCAGATGGAGTTTTTACCAATTGGGGAGAGGCTTACGGAAAATTTGTGGAAGTCTTCATTGACGGGCACTGGTGGGTAGTAGGCGACTCTTTGGAAAATATAGGGAAAACGACAAAACGCTTGTTGGTCAACGCCTATCCTTTTCTTTACGGTGGCTCTGCATCATCAGGGTTGAGAGGCTCATCTCCTGAAACTTCTGGCTATGCCAGCCCCAACAAGGATATTGAACAGCGTTTCAAGGATTGAGTGCATCATAACCAAAAGCATCGTCCCTGACTATTGTCCAACCATTTACAGAAAAAGAAAGCGGAGCTTTATTGAGAGTTTCGTTTTCTTTTTTTCCTTCCGTCGATCTACTCCTCAACATTATACCGAAGAAATAGTCCGTCACCTCCATCCTTTCCATCCAAATCTTCTGACGTTGGCTGTACAACAGGTAAACTGGAGCAAGTCTGGCTTCTATCAATTCGACATCGTAGATTATACTCGATTAGCGTAGAAAAAAGCAGGCACGGTTATGCAAACAATAAGAATAAACTATGTTAAAATTCAAGCCATGAGCGGGGCTTTAATTCGCTGGCGGAAGGCAATATTCCTGAGTAACCCACAAAATCATAACGCAGAAATGCTGGTTGATGGCAAAGGCAACTTTTTCAGCCTCTCAATATTCTGAAAAACTCAATGCCCAAAAAATCAAGCTGGCAGTTGCTGAAACACAAAAAAAACGATATTGTTTATCGCCCACTAACCTTATTTTATCATAAAAATATATGTTATCGGCGATTGTACGGCGTTCTGCGCTACTCGTTCTGATTTTTTCTTGAACTTCTTCAATCCAATGTGTGGTTCATGCGTATTTTAACATTTACAGGTAAAGGCGGGGTAGGCAAAACCAGTGTTTCTGCTGCTACGGCTGTCCGCTTGTCGGAGATGGGCTATCGTACCCTTGTCCTTTCAACCGATCCCGCACATAGTTTATCAGACTCATTCAACCTGCCTCTCGGTGCCGAACCGACAAAGGTCAGGGAGCATCTCGATGCCATTGAGGTCAATCCCTATGTTGATCTCAAGCAGAACTGGCAGTCTGTGCAGAAATTCTATACAAGGATTTTCATGGCCCAGGGAGTTTCGGGGGTCATGGCTGATGAAATGACCATCCTGCCCGGTATGGAAGAACTTTTTTCCCTGTTGAGAATCAAGCGCTACAAAGCCTCCGGCCTTTACGACGTGCTTGTCCTTGACACTGCTCCGACAGGCGAAACCCTGCGGCTACTCTCCCTTCCCGACACCCTTGCATGGGGCATGAAAGCCGTCAAGAATGTCAATAAATATATTGTCAGACCGCTCAGCAAACCACTCTCAAAAATGTCGGACAAGATAGCTTTTTATATTCCTCCGGAAGATGCACTTGCTTCAGTTGATCAGGTTTTTGATGAGCTTGAGGATATCAGGGAGATTTTGACGAATAATGTCACATCAACAGTTCGCCTGGTGATGAATGCCGAGAAAATGTCGATCAAGGAGACCATGCGAGCCCTGACCTATCTGAACCTTTACGGTTTCAAGGTGGATATGGTACTGGTCAACAGGCTGCTCGATACCAAAGAGAACAGTGGCTATCTGGAGAACTGGAAAGCCATTCAGCAAAAATACCTTGGCGAGATTGAAGAAAGTTTTGCTCCCCTTCCGGTCAAGAAAC
>SZXY01000164.1 GCA_005843805.1 Chlorobium sp. | reverse complement strand
ACTGACACACGGGCTAACGGTGACACATCAGCCAGTTCAATCGTCCAGTCCTGCACAAATCTCTGTGCAACAATCTTAAGCAACGCGGCTAACACCGCCAGCCAGCTCCTTCAGGGAGTTGCAACCGCTATCACATCAGCTACCACCCCGAAACAGTAAAGCACGTTTTTATGATACCCCGCTTGCCCAACAGGTGCAAAGCGGGGTTATGCTCTAACTCTTGCTATTTTTCTGCTTATGCTCCGTGTGATTATATTTGTGGTCGAGCAACTGAGTAAAATGAGCACCGTCCCTTAGTCTGAATATGACCAACCGAAACAGAATTTCTGAATTCTGACATTGAAGACATCTGCTATACATGCGAAGGAGGGTATCATTACAATGGCATTGCCATGTGGGTATTTCCAAAAAGTGATAATGAAGGGTAGTCTCCATTTTAAGTATGCTTTAATCCTGAAGAAGAAGAAGAAATAGCAATTTTAGAACTTCCTGCAGATAATTCAATTAAAAACGATATAAAAAAGTATCTTAAAATTTTTAACACAAAATTACGGAAGCACAATAAATAAAAATATAAACACTATAGTTATGTATAAAAAGCTACCTGCATTTTTTTTACTTGGAAGTATCGCTTTATTCATTTATCCCTTAATCAGGATTGCTATTATGTCAAATATGTCAGAAGTTATACTCCCAGAGCTTGGGGACTTGGCTTTGATTTGCTATTGATGGGCTGGCTTGGTCTTATATATGGTTATTTCACATGGCTTGCAAACCCAATGTTATTATTAAGTTGGATTGCTTTTTTTAGAAGAAATTATCCATTAAGCTTATTGGCTTCAGTAGGATCTATTCTAGTTATCTTGAGCTTTCTACTCTACGATAAAATTGTTACAAGTGAGGCTCCAAATTATTCGTTAATAACCGGGTATGGGTCCGGTTACTGGCTTTGGGTAGCAAGTGCGGGTTGTTCCATAGCCGCCAATATTTTCGTCAAAATATCACCGCCTGACAGAGCAGAATAATTGTAAAAAAAATATAGCTGCAGCGAAACCAGATACCCAAGACAATGCAACGACATAAGTGCTCAAAAAAACCAAATTGCACAGGTTCTTCCAATGGTATTTCTTATACAAAGAATCTTCCCAAGTATCTATTAAGAATAACTTTAAAGTTTTTTTCTTAACCGAATACATTTCTAAAGTACCCCTAAAAAGCACAAAAAGTGTTGCTGGTTTTTGTAAAATCTTGTACTTTTTTTCTTCTGATATTCGACCTTGAGTCAGGTCACCGCTACGATGTAAAAACCTCGCAATGGCCCTTGACTCACTTTTGAGCTGAAATCATCATTAGCCATGAAGCGGGTAACGGAAAATCAAGTAAAACATCCTCCTGGAGTTGACAAGGTTACTTGCTACACACCAAAAGCGAAAGCCTGTGCGGTAGCTTGGCTAAAAAGAAGAGACAAAAAGCCACTCCCTCTTCGGCTAATCCCCATCCTCAAAAACTTCCGAAACCAGTACTGCTTCAGGAAGAGGCGCTCTACCGCTGATTCTGGACAACAGTGCTTTTCTGCCCCGCAGGATGCAACACAACACTATGGCCTCCTGAACAACTTTTCAACCATATAACGAGAATGATGGCATGAAGCCTGGACGAATAGCTTCACCAGTGTGGTACGTTGTTTTTGTGTGCCTCATGCTCGTTGGCACGCTAAACCGCCTTTATGCTAACCCTCTGCACGGTGCTGACCCACCTGATCCAAATAATCCTACAAATGCAAAAGAGAGGATCGAAGTGCAATTTGGAACGCACAAAGTGGTAATAACCTGTGGAAAAGGAAAGCCAGGCTACCCAGGTGATCAACGAGTATGCATACACAATACCCTGAGCTTTATCGATGCAGACGGCAAAGTCTTTTTTCCAAAACAGTCAAAAAATTTCCGACAGGAATTTGTGGTAGAGAAAACTCCTACAGGTATAACATGCGGAAAAGGTAGTGATGGGAAATATTATGTCATTGTTGATTTCGTGGCAGGTCCTTTGAGCTTTGGCCAAGGTTACGTCATAGATCTATTTACTGAAGATGGCCGATGCCTCACGGTTAATAGTGTAAATTTTGACCGTATTATTGAAACCCTAATAATAGAGTTCAATAAAACCATTTACATTGAGGAATGTGGGAAATGAACGATAGCGAATATAGAAAAAAAATAAACAATAAAACAAATGCACTATGAACTGGATAAATGAAATAAAAATTAGTAATCAAATATATTCTTGGAATATCCAATTCCGATTAACAACTATTCGATATATCTTATTTTTACTTTTTACAACTGTAATCATAATTGTATTTTCAATAAAGCCATTACCTGTATTTGCCGTAAAACCACCATTACCAATAGAGTTTACTGGTGATTGGATACCAATAAATGAGGATAGTCAATCAAAAAACCGACTTAAAGTTACTCAATACACTTTTACTCTTATGAATGAATCAGAATTTCTGAATTTTGACATTGAAGACATCTGTTATACATGCGAAGGAGGGTATCATTACAATGGCATCGCCGTTTGGGTATTTCCCAAAAGTGATAATGAAGGACATTCCCCTTTTTTGGTACGCTTTAATCCTGAAGAAGAAGAGGGAATCGCAATTTTAGAACTTCCTGCGGATAATTCAATCAGAAACGATATAAAAGAATATCCGCGACTTTTTGATGTAAAATTTCGAAAAATTAGTTAATAAAAATATAAACACTATTGTTATGCAAAAAAATCTTCCTTTATTTTTTTCCCTTGGCAGTGTTGTTTTATTCTTTTTGTCCCTTACTCAAGATTGTTACTTCACTGATCGCCTTGATTCTTTGACTCCAGGATGGGCATTATTATTGACAGGATGGATAGGCTTTCTATATGGTTATTTCACCTGGTTTGCTAACCCACTATTATTTTTAAGTTGGATTGGTTTTTTCCGGAAAAATTTTCAATTGAGCTTTTTGGCTTCTTTAGGAGCCATTCTTGTTATGTTGAGCTTTTTACTCTACGATAAAATTGTTACAAGTGAGGCACCTAATTATTCATTAATAACAGGGTATGGTTTAGGTTACTGGCTTTGGGTCGCAAGTGCTTTTTTTTTATTTGCAGCAAACATTTTATCAAAAAAAATTCGCTAATAAAAACATCTTTTTCGCTTAAATCGTTGATATAAAATTTAAGGTTATTCTCAAACCTTTATTTACGTTATTTAACTCAAAATTGAGACCAAACATCATGATCAGCAATAATGAAAAAATTTATACTGCAGGGAAAGTTGCAGAAGCTGCTTATGGGATAATGAGTCCTGGATCAAATTATACCTTATTGCAAAATCAAAAGACTGATAGTGGTTTTGAGGCTTCAGTCTATGTTAACAGCATAACTAAGTAAATTTGGGTGGGGATTGCGGGAACTAATCAGTATCCAACAGATGTGCTAACATGGACAAACACATACTATGGCATGAGTTTCAACACCAAATAAGCAAAGGATGCTATCGAATTTGGTGCGAACCTAAAAAATAACATAACTAATAATCCGAACTTCTCTGGGTATTCAATTAATGTTACCGGTCATTCTTTTGGTGAATTTTATGCTCAATTATTGACATATACCTTTGACTGGAGCGGGTATGGTATTGATGGCCCTGGGGCAGATTTATTTCTTAATAGCAATCTTTACAGAACAATACTCAACGACTTGAGAATTACGCCTGTGCATGGATCGGAATTCCATTCAATCAATGCCACCTGGATTGGGTCATTGGGAAAGGATATTCCAGGAACAAAGAATGGAGAAGTTTTTAACAACATTTATTCGTCGTCCGACCAAGTATTGAAATTTAATGATTCAACATTGCCTTTCTATAACATTGCTTCGGGGTTATCAGAGGGTCTTGATGCTTTTATGCATACTCACAATATTACTAATATCAATAAGTCAATTAAGGAAGGCTTTTATACTTTCAATATTTCTTCAATACCTTCTAACCTGAACTATCAAACTTTTCTTACAGATAAAATTATAGTTACAGCAAAGATCAATTCATCAACCAAGATTTTTACCGCAACAAATGAAAATGAAGGCCTCAGAATAATCGAAAAGAATGATAGTTCCGAAGTGATTGTTCAGCGTTTAAACAAACATCTTGAAGCCACTGAAACCTTTGATGTATACACGGTTAAATCTGGGGATACATTATCGGATATTGCCAAAAAAATGGGTACAACCATTAACATCCTGATCAAGTTCAATACTGATATTTCTGACCCTGACAAGATTTACGCTGGAGAAAAAATTTATGTCCCATACTCTGTTCAAAACAATGCTTCCTCCGCTCCAGATGTCTCATCAATTTCTCCAAATCAGTTTTTTGTCGATAATATTTTCATTGACCTTGAAACTATCTCATTTGTAACTGGTATCTCTGTAGATAAACTTATTGCAGCAAATCCAGCTCTTTCCGACAAAATATGCATTGCTCCAGGAACACTCGTTAACCTACCATCAGCAATTAACTCCTTTACCCTCGACATCACTCCAGACCCCGACACACAAGAGAATGTTGCCGAGGACCCAACCGATGCTGTCAATATTGACCATTCGACCCTCTTTGACAACGGTATCAGCCAGATCGAAGGCATCGGAAATGTCAATACCGCTGATGGCAATACGGCTTATGCGAATGCCATCATCAGTGATGGTTTTATGCCTGGTGCGAACCAGTTGTGGTCTGCCGGGACTTTGTTCAATGAGGATCTCGGTTATACCTACACAAGCGACAATACCTCTCTTGGGGCATTTACCAACCAACAGGCTTCCGGCTCGGCTCAGTGGATTCCCGTGGATCCTCTTGTGCTCGACCTGAACGGTACGGGGTGATTCTTGTGAGCTTTTCAGACTCCCCTGTTCTCTTCGACATTGACCATGATGGTAAAAAGGAACTCACGGGGTGGATGAGCGCGCAAGACGGCATTGTCGTGATGGACCTCAATAATAACGGTCAGATTGACGACATTCATGAAACCTTCTCCGAGTATTTCAACGGCACGGTTGGAACAAATGGTGAAGCTGGGATAAAAAACTATGCGAACGGTTTTGCCGCTCTGACAAGCCTCGACAGCAACGGGGATAACAGGTTCACCAATGCAGATACAGCATGGAACAACGTGAGGGTATGGCAGGATGCCGACCAGGACGGAAAGAGCGATCCTGGCGAATTGAAAAGGCTGAATGAGCTTGGTATTACTTTGATTAACCTCTCCTCGGCAAGCGAGTCCGGCCTGGTTAACGGCGGCAACGAAGTTCTGGCACTAAGCACCTTTATTCAATATGGCCAGACAAAAGAGGCTCTGGCGGTCAGGTTTATTGCCAACCCAATTGGTAATACATCGACGATTTCCGCTGCGGGAACTGTTGTTGCCGCTGAAGATGGCCAGAGCACCTATGTTTCAGGCGCAACAACAGGTGAAAACATCGACGTTGCACAAAAAGGGGTCACCAATGCCTACGGCAACATTGGCAACGACACTTTGATTGGTAATGCACTTGATAACTGGCTGGTCGGCGGAGAGGGTTCGGACACTTTCAACGCAGGAGCGGGCGACGACATGCTGATAATTGATTCCGATGATCTCCAGGAGAACATTCATGCCGGTGAAGGTTTCGACATGCTCCAGGTCGTGGGCTCCGAGGGCGTAACCATTAATCTTACCCAGTCGGAAGTTGAAGTGGCTGTCGGAGGGACAGGAGAGGACATCATCATCGGCGGTGGGCGGAGCAGCGTGTTCGTCCAGGGAGGGGAGGGAGACGACATCTTGATAGGTGGAGCATCTAACGACTCGTTATCTGCCCAAAAGGGTGCCGACCTTGTTGATGGGGGTGCCGGAACCGATATCCAGGCCGAACTTCGAGGACAGGTATACCTGAAAACCTCTGAGATGCCTGTCGACAGCCTCTTCACCGATGAGTGGTACCTCAGCGATATCAACATCCTTCCTGTTTGGAAAGATGCCTATGGTTTGGGATATAGTGGCCTGGGAGTCAGAATCGGACAGTTCGAGCCAGGCATGCCCTTTTCTGAGGGAGCTGAGGTTTTTGATTACCGTCACTCCGATCTTCAGAAAAACGTTGATGCCATATGGCTATCCGACCCGGACAACGATATTCCGGAAAGTTTCAGTGAGCATGCAACGCTGGTGGCTGGCGTTATGGTTGGAGCTCTTGATGGCGAAGCTGCGGTTGGAGTTGCTTACGACGCAACCCTTGCCGGCTTTTACGTTGGGGAAACACTGAATCAGAACACTCCATACCAGATAGAGGTAGACTTTAACAATCTCTATAAACTCGCTGAGTTCGATGTCAGCAACAACAGTTGGGGCTATGGTGGGCAGTTTGAGTACTTCACCCTCAGCGAACCGAAAATGGCTGACGAATTTTTCAAGCCTGCCATCGAATTTGGAAGAAAGGGACTTGGAAGCAATATCGTCATGGCTGGCGGCAACAGCCGTCAGACGGCTGGCAACACCAACGCCTCCGAACTGACAGCCAATCGTTATGTTATCGTCACTGGAGCCATCAATGCTGAAAGCGACATTTCGACGCTATCCATTGGTCAGGCGCCTTTCAGTAACCCCGGAGCGAGCATTCTTGTCTCTGCGCCAGGCAGCAACGTTGCTTCGACCTCAAGTATCCTGATTAATGCTGATGGTACCGTCTTCGGCAACAATACCAGCACAGCCGAGGGTACAAGTTTTGCCACTCCCATCGTCACTGGTATCATCGCCCTGATGCTTGAAGCAAATCCGAAGCTCGGATACCGTGACGTGCAACAAATCCTTGCATTGAGTGCAAAGAAAGTTAACGACCCGAATAGTGATACGACATACAATGGTGCCACAAACTGGAACGGAGGCGGTATGCACGTCAGCCATGACTATGGATTTGGTGAGGTTGATGCACGAACTGCGGTACGTCTGGCGGAAAAATGGGTATCCTTTCACAACGCATATAATGAACGGCACTTGTCTAATGGAGAAGGAAGTTCAAACGGAGGGACAAACCTCGCCATTGCCATCACCGACGGGACTACAGTCACGCGCAGCATTACTCTTGGGGCTGGACTTCGGGCAGAACATGTGGAGCTCTCCATCGACATCGTGCACAACAATATCAACGACCTGACGGTGGAACTGGTTTCGCCTGCAGGAACAGTCAGCAAGCTGGTGGCAAATCCGGGAAAGGGTCCAGTTTCCAACCCGGACATGCAAATGCGGCAATTGGAGTTTACCTTCGATACAACCCAGGATTGGGGAGAGAACGTCGCTGGCAACTGGCAATTACGAATCATTGATCGTTCCGGCCTTGGCAGTGGAGTACTCAACGGTTGGAAAATTGATGCTTATGGATGTGACCTGAATGAAACATTTAATAACACCAGCAACGTTGCCGGACAGAATCCTGTGGTTTCGTCATCGGCAGACAACATCTATTTCTTTACCGATGAGTTTGCATCTTCACCAGGATTGTCTCGTTCGACGATCAATGATACGAACGGCGGTCTCGACATCATCAATGCTGCTGCTGTCTCAACAGGCTCTTCAATCAACCTGACCAATGGAGCAACAAGTGTAATTGGTGGCCGCAACCTGACGCTCAGCGGTGATATCGAATTTGCTTTTGGCGGAGACGGAAACGATACGATCACTGGCAACACATGCTCAAATCGCCTCTCCGGCGGTCGTGGCAATGATTCAATCAATGGCGGAGAGCAAATGGACCTTCTTGACGGAGGTCAGGCTAACGATATGCTGACTGGTGGCAGTGGAAATGATTATTTCATAGTCTGCCCGGCGGCCAACAGCGTTGACACGATTACCGATTTTTCCCCAGGAACCTCTGGAGAGAAAATTCTGCTTGTAGGGTTCGACAACGTAACCGACTTCTCGCAAATCACGCTCTCCCAGGAAGGCAGCAATACCAGACTGAATCTGGGTGGCGGCCAGAGCTTGCTGTTGCAGAACATTGCCCCCTCTCAGATCAGTGAGCAGAATTTCGGATGCTTCAGTGATATGGCAACGCTGGAATGGTATGCCAGCTATCTGTCCAGCAGTTCATTTTTTTCAGGCTCCTCAGGAGTTGAAAATGGTCTTATTGCTGACAACCTTGGCAAAATAAGTTATTTCGCATTGGGTGGTGCCGACGCTATTGGCGGCACGGCGCCTAACGATCTGATTGACGGCGGCGACGGCAATGATTCGATCTGGGGAGATTATCCTGGATATACGATTACTCCTGGCGCAGACTGGCTCGAAGGTGGTGCAGGCAATGACTACCTCTTTGGAGGTGCTGGCGATGATATGCTGCTTGGAGGTAGCGGCAACGATAACCTTCAGGGTGAAGCTGGCAAAGATGTATTGAGGGGAGCGAGCGGTGCCGATTCGATGAACGGAGGAGACGGCGATGATTTGCTGCTCGGTGGTGCAGGCAATGATTTCATGGATGGAGGTAACGGTAATGATGTGCTGTTTCTTGAGGGTGACTGGGGCACTGTCTCTGGCACCAACTATTTGTATTATGGCACACGTGTTGGAGGTGCGGGAGCCGACACTTTTGTCTTTACTGCCAACGGCGGTGGTAATGGGAGTCTGGTTGGTTCTGCAGGACAAATCTCGACCTACAATCTTGTCGCCGATTTCAATCCCGCCCAGGAGGGTGAGATCATCGACATGACCAACCTTAAATGGATACACGGGTTTGGCGATCTCTCAATCCAGACCATGATTATCAACGGAACAACTTTCACCCGCATAACTGCCTCAGACGACACCAATCAGCTCTGTCTCAATTTGCAGGGAGTATCAAGTGATACACTTCACTCAGGACATTTCAAGTTCAATGCCAACCCTGGAATTGTGTTCGGTACGGAAACCAGTGATACTCTGAATGGCAATGCTGGCGGGAACACTCTGAATGGCGGAGCCGAAGCTGACACCATGACCGGGCGAACCGGTGATGATACCTATATTATCGACAATGCAGGCGACAGGGTAAACGAACTGCCTGATGGCGGTTTCGATACCGTAAAATCGAGCATTTCCTATGTTCTTACACCCAATGTCGAAAATCTTGAACTGACTGGAAGCAGCGTAATCAACGGTACTGGAAACGATCTGCAAAATCGCCTTACTGGCAATGCTTCTGCAAATGTTCTCGATGGAGGAACTGGTGCCGACACTATGCTTGGAAAAGCCGGTAACGATACCTATGTGATCGACAACCAGTCTGATACGGTAATTGAGCATTCTGGAGAAGGTACGGATACGGTTTTGTCATCGGTTTCCTATACTCTTGGCACTGACATCGAATATCTGACGCTGACTGGTTCGGACGCTATCAATGCGACGGGTAACAGCCTTTCAAATTTGCTTTACGGAAATGCCGGGGACAACTTCATCGATGGCTCGTCAGGTGCAGATACAATGGCTGGCGGCGAAGGCGATGATACCTACATTGTTGACAATGGCAGTGACCTGGTGATCGAGAACGAGAATGCAGGTTACGATACACTCTATGCTGCAACCAACTACACGCTCAGTGCAAATGTGGAAAACCTTTTACTCTGCTCAGGGGTCATTTCGGGCACGGGCAATTCACTGGATAACTGGCTTAAAGGGAACAAAGAGGCCAATATATTGACCGGAGGGGGAGGTAACGATACTCTTGACGGAGATACCGGTACGGATACACTGGTCGGTGGAACCGGTGACGACACCTACCCGCTTGACTCCCCTTTTGACAAAGTGATTGAGATGAGCGGCGAAGGAAACGATAGCATTTTGGCATCAGTCAGCATCACTCTTGAGACTATGCCAAATGTCGAGAACGTGTTGTTGAGCACTGGTACGGAAAATCTCAATGCTACAGGCAACAGTAACGACAACTTGCTGGCAGGACAAGAGGGCAGAAACTTGCTGACTGGCCTTGCAGGTAACGATACGCTGGACGGCGGAGGAGATGTGGATACGCTGATTGGTGGTTTTGGAGATGATAGTTATGTGGTCGATA
>SZXY01000091.1 GCA_005843805.1 Chlorobium sp. | reverse complement strand
CGGAATTTCGCTGGTTCATCGAAAGCATAAGAACAAGGGTTCCAAACGCAGAGATCCTTGTACGCTCCAACCTCACCCTTTTTTCATCAGGCAAGCAATACCAGGATCTGCCGGAATTTCTCAAAAAAAACCGGGTCACGCTGATCGCCTCACTTCCCTGCTACACCAGAGAGAATGTTGACGCAATGCGTGGAACCGGCGTCTTCGACCGCTCGATAGCCGCGCTGAAACTGCTCAACAGCATCGGTTACGGCAAAGAAGAGAGCGGCCTTGAACTCAACCTGGTCTACAACCCAGGTGGCCCCTCACTGCCGGGTGAGCAGCAGCAACTGGAAAAAGAGTACCGCCAAAAGCTCCTCAACCAGTTCGGCATTGTTTTCAGCCATCTCTACACCATCACCAACATGCCGATCAGCCGTTTTCTCAACGAACTGCTTGAAAACGGCACCTACTGCAACTACATGACGCTGCTTGCAAAAAGCTACAATCCACTGGCACTCGACAACCTCATGTGCAAAACAACCCTCTCGGTAGGCTGGGACGGCACGCTCTACGACTGCGATTTTAACCAGATGCTCCATCTGAAGGTCTCAAAACCCGCTCCTCAGAACATCAAGGAGTTCAATGAGGAAAAGCTGCGCAACCGCCATATAATTCTCGGGCAGCACTGCTACGGATGCACAGCGGGAGCTGGTTCAAGCTGTAAGGGATCACTGGTATGAAGAGCGAGCGCTTACTCATCATTTTCACAAAAAACCCCGAAGCCGGATTGGTAAAAACCCGGCTTGCAAGCTCTGTCGGAGAAGAAAAAGCGCTTGAAATTTACGAAACACTCCGACACCATACCGCTTTTGCCACAGAGAAGGTTGATGCCGCAAGGGCAATCTTTTACTCCCGCTTCATCCCTGCGTCCGATCTCCTCCTTACTGGCAACGCCACAGCCATGCTGCAGGAGGGCAAAGATCTGGGAGAACGCATGCTGCACGCTATCCGAACCGGATTTGAAACAGGATATCGCCATATTGTGCTCATTGGAACCGACTGTTACGAGCTGAGCAGCTCGATAATCGAAAGTGCATTCGTCGCCCTTGAACACTCCGATGCCGTACTGGGGCCAGCCAGCGACGGAGGATTTTATCTTGTCGGACTGAACAGGCTCACCCCGGAACTCTTTCTTGACCGGAAGTGGAGCACCCCGGAGGTACTTGCTGAAAGCATCGCCATACTGCACCGCCACGCCGTAACCCCGGAACTGCTTCCGGAACTCTCCGATATAGACACCATCGACGACCTGAAAAAAAGCGGACTGTGGAACCCGCCAAAAATCAGCATCATCATTCCAACCTGGAACGAAGAGGCTGGAATTGCACACTCCCTCCAGGCGCTCATCAACATGACCCGGCGTTCAGCAGGTATCGAAATCATTGTCAGTGACGCCAGCACAGACCGCACACCCGAGATTCTCACCGGCTTTCCGGTAAAGCTCTGCCGCACGGCAAAAGGGCGGGCAGCGCAGATGAACGCCGGGGCACAGCTTGCCGAAGGCGAGACACTCTACTTTCTACACGCCGATACCATTCCACCGGAAACCTTTATCGACGATATCCGTTCAGCTATGGCAGCAGGCAAAAAGGCGGGATGTTTCAGGATGCATTTTGATGACGACCACCCTCTCATGAGCCTCTTCGGATGGTTCACACAGTTTCCGCTGACACTCTTCCGGGGAGGAGACCAGTCGCTCTTTGTTGAAAAGCAGCTCTTTCTTGATCTCGGAGGATTCGACGAAACCCTTCAGGTGATGGAAGATATCGATATCATCAACCGCCTGGAAC
Source organism: Chlorobium sp. (assembly GCA_005843805.1). Taxonomy (GTDB): domain Bacteria; phylum Bacteroidota; class Chlorobiia; order Chlorobiales; family Chlorobiaceae; genus Chlorobium. The sequence continues at coordinate 4,019 of SZXY01000091.1, read as the reverse complement.
GACGCACGGGATTTCACATCCTCAAAACGGAGGTCACCACATCGGCCAGGAAGTACCACCGCAACGGCATCATCCCGCTCCAGCTCATCTTCGGAACCATTCATCTCATGTATGCGCTTGGGTTTGACCAGGAGAGTATTATCCGCTACTACCGTGAAAACATCACCTGAGAGAGAAGAAAAAAGACTGGAAAAAAGAGCCCGGCCTTCAAGCCAGTAAAATAGCCACCGGAGAGAAGGAGTTCGTAAATAGATTGTTTATATTCAGAAAATTACTATCAATTACTTACCCTTTTAACCACCTATAGCTATGGCAGCAGAAGAACTCAACAAACCGGCAGGCGCACAAAACCCGGCTCCTCCGCAAAATCAGGAATCCGGTGTCGGAAAAGGTGACATGGCCAGCCTGATTGGCAACGTAGGCATTCTTATCGACTCAACCATCGAGTCAGTTCAGGGCATGTTCAGCTCTGTAAGTTCCGTTACCGGACAACTCATCGAAGGCGTCAGCACGACCATCAACTCCCAGCCTGTACAGGGAATGATCAGCTCCGTCAGTAACGCTACCGGGCAACTCATCGAAGGCGTCACCTCGTCGATAACTGCCGAATCAGTACAGGGCGTTATCAGCTCCGTCAGTAACGCCACCGGACAACTCATCGAAGGCGTCACCTCAACCGTTAACTCGACCATCAACTCCGAACAGGTCAAGGGAATTCTCAGCAACGTCAACACCGTTTCAGGCCAGTTGATCGAAGGCGTTACCGCCACCATCACCTCTGGAGGAGTTCAGAACTCGTTCCAGGAACTCGGCAAACTGTGGACCAACCTGCTTGAGAACCTCAACTCAACCGTCAGCACAAACCAGGTTCAGAACCTCTTCGACAACGTCAGTGCCGGGCTGGGACAACTCATGAGCAACGTCTTTTCACCGGGAATGCCAGGGATGCCGGGAATGCCTGGGATGCCAGGAATGATGACAGGTCGTGAAAACCGCCCCAAAAAAGATGTCACTGAAATCCGCTTCACGCCAAAAGAGGTTGTTCCTGAAGTAAAGGCTCTGCCTCCGGCCTGACAAACCCGGCAGCAGAGAATAACCTCCGTCATGACCATTTCGAGCAAAGCGAAGAATCCCTTGAACGTCGGATACTTCGCTTGACGCTCTCCTGTTGTCCCAGCCCTATTCACCCCGTATGATTCACCGCTGCCCTGTACCCGTGTGGCCAAATCCCCCGTCACCCCGCACCGTTGAACCAAGCTCATCAACCTCCTCAAAATGCACCTGCTCGACCCTTGCCACCACCATCTGAGCAATGCGGTCACCGTGACAGACAGTAAAAGGCGCTTTGCCATAGTTGATGAGAATCACCTTGACCTCCCCCCGATAATCGGCATCGATCGTGGCCGGAGTGTTCGGCAGTGAGATCATCGAACGCAGGGCAAGACCGCTTCTGGGCCTAAGCTGCGCCTCATACCCTTCAGGCAGCTCGATCGAAAACCCCGAAGGAATGAGCGCCGTGGAAAAAGGCTCAAGAATAACCGGTTCATCAAGGCAGGCAGAAATATCCATCCCGGCAGCATGAGCAGTTGCATAAACAGGAAGAGAGGCTTTTTTGTTAAGGCGAACAATCTTTACTTTGAGCATTGGTCAGAAATGGATTAATATTTTGTTCCTGATCCCAAAAAGTCCCGGAGGGAGGGCATATTAGGTAGCAAAAAACGCCCACCCTCCTCTTATTTTCTGATATCGCTGGTTGAAGCAGCATTTCACAAAAGAGTTTCAGGCGTCAATATAACCATTAACAAGAGAAGGCAATTTGCAAAGGTCACCTGAAAAAATCTACGCGCTGGCATTCGGCGCCCATCCCGACGACGTGGAACTTGCCTGCGGAGCCACTCTGCTGAAAATCATGAGTGAAGGACACTCGGTCGCCGTCTGTGACCTGACAAAAGGAGAGATGGGCACACTCGGCACCCCTGAAACCAGGCAGAAAGAGTCCGAAAAAGCCACAGAGATCATGGGATACCGTTGTCGCACAACGCTCGACCTCGGAGACTCCAAACTCTTCTACACCGAAGAGAACCTTGCCGACATCATCCGCATCATCCGGCACTACAGACCGGACGTGGTCTTTGCCAACCCGCCCGACGAACGCCACCCCGACCACACAAAATCCTCAAAGCTTGTCACCGATGCCCTCTACTACGCCGGTCTGAGGCAGCTTCACACAACCATGAACGGAGAGGCACAGGAACCCCACCGTCCCGGACACCTGCTCTACTACATCCAGTTCAAACACCTTGAAGCCGATATTATCGTTGATATCTCAAAAACCTTCGAAACCTCCCGAAAAGGCATCCTTGCATACGGTTCACAGTTTTACCAGGAAGGCTCAACCGAAAAAGCCGCAACCATGATCCAGCGCCGCGAATTTCTAACCGGCCTCGAAGCCCGTGCCCGCTACTTCGGCGAGCAAATCGGCACACTCTACGGCGAAGGATTCCTGCTGCCAACCACCATGGCCATCCACTCCTTCAGCGACTCTTTCCCGGGAGTGCCGAGCTCCGGCTCGGCGACTTGATGTTTAACTTTATCAACGTTTTCCCGAAATCTTGTCGTTTTTTTGAAAGTTTAGTAGTGATCTCCAGTTCACAAATTGCCGAGCTGGAGCTCGGCGCTCCCAAGGAGTTCACCATCTCTCTACACTTCCGTAACAATTCCTCAACAAAGAAAGTTGTACATTGTTTTCAGAAATTATAAGACAGCCTTTAAACTTTTGACTCAATCAGACAAAACAGAAATATGAAACTCTTCAGAAAAATACTTTTAAGCACAGCACTCTTCGGTGTTATCGCTTCCGGTTCGGCAAACGCTGCCGAAAAGATCGTCATGGACGGCTCAACCACCGTTGGCCCGATTGCCAAGGCATTTGCATCCTACTTCACCAAAACCACCGGCGTTGAAGTTGCCGTAAGCGAATCAGGCTCAGGCAACGGCGCAAAAAGCCTCATCAACAAAAGCTGTGACATCGCCGACATGTCGCGTGAAATGAAAGAAAACGAAATTGAAGCAGCAAAAAGCAAGGGAGTCAACCCTGTCGCCAACATCGTAGCACTTGACGGCCTTGCCATTGTGGTGCACCCAGGCAACCGCGTCAATGCACTCTCAAAAACACAGATTCGTGACATCTACATGGGTAAATTCACCAACTGGAAAGAGGTTGGCGGCCCCAATGCCCCGATCATCGTCATCCAGCGTGAATCCAACAGCGGCACCGCCGACAGCTTCCAGGAGCTGGTGATGGGCAAAGAGAACCAGATTTCAAAAAATGCTGAAACCCAGTCAAGCAACGGCGCCATAAAAAGCCGCGTATCTTCAACGCCAGCCGCAATCAGCTATATCGGCCTCGGCTTTGTTGACCGCTCAGTCAAGGCACTCAGTGTTGATGGAGTCAAACCTTCAGTAACAACCGTCAAGAACGGCAGCTACAAGGTGAGCCGCCCGCTCTTCATGTACACCAACGGCAAGCCAGCAGGGAACATCAAGAAATTTATCGACCTGCCCAAAACCCCGCAAGGCAAACGCATCATCAGCGAGACCGGGTTTGTCAACAAGTATTGATCAAGTTTACAGCCAACAAGCCGACGTGAAAAATGTCGGCTTGTTGGCGTAAAAAGAAGATAATTACCCCTCCATCAAAAAAAATTTCCGAAGACTTGCAGCGGCTATCCAGAGTTCCAGAGAACAGAAAAACAGAATTTCAAAAGCAAGAATGACTGGAACGAACTACCCGAAAACCAACAACGTAGCTCGTGCTGCCGGGGGAAAGGTGGTACCGGGCAGAACAACGCAGATCGTCGGGAAGAACTGTACCAGGAACCGCCGCGCAACGCACGGGCAGAAGTATTTTTGTCGTATAACAGACACCATTCATCAACATTTCCGGCCATATCGTACAACCCTTCAGGCGTAGCGCCATCAGGATAACTGCCAACCGGGGTTGTTTTACCAACATTGGA
>SZXY01000078.1 GCA_005843805.1 Chlorobium sp. | reverse complement strand
ATCCTGGCATCCTCATCTTCAGACGAAAGCCCCTCGTTCAGTGCTATAGAGATTCTGTTCATATCGCCATACGAAAACTTGATTTTTCTCAAAATCGCGGAGCCCCCTTTTCCTCTGAATGCAGTAACATGGATTTTAAAAAAATCGATACCTGCTCAAGTCATTACGTCCACATTCCTCTTTTCTTATGAGATGACGTTACAAGATTATGAGAATTTTCTCGGGGCTTGCAGAGTGTTGATGGCGCAGAAGATCAAGAGGTTTTATCAAAATTTATAACGAGATACCCCGGTTGCCATGAAAGTTGGCTTTGGAAATGATTGCTTCGACAATTAATTCTGTTGCAAAGTGTATCGCTTAGTGATTTTTTTTGTTGAAATGAGAGCTTTTGCAAATAAATGGTTTTCCCGCTGGGCGGAGGATGAGAACAAAGAAAAAATCGCGCTTCAGCTTACAGCCAAAGACTTTTTAAGTGCAACAGACAAACAGTTACAGGTACTTATATCGACAAAGAAATGCAGGGAGGTAAGAGTTTATGAGCAAGATTCTTGATATAGCCCATGAAATGGCCAAGGACCTTTTTGAGGTCGGAGCGATGGATGAAGTAACGATGCGTACAGTAGAATCGCTATGCTTGCCGGAAAAAAAGGTTTTTCTCCCGGAGGACATACGCCGCATTCGGACAAAAAACCATCTTAGCCAGCCTGTTTTTGCTTTGATGCTCGGAATTGGAAAAACGACCGTTCAGCAGTGGGAGCAAGGGGTAAAGAAGCCGGGCGGGGCTGCAAAGCGTTTATTGGAAGTGATAGACCGGAAGGGTATTGCGGTACTACGCTGAAGAATATTTACCGTGCGGGTCGATCATGACCTGTCAGGCATAACTGATCAAAAACAATTATAACGCGGGAGGATTTGGATGAAACGGGTGGTTCTTTTTTTGTTGACAAACCTGGCGGTAATGCTGGTGCTGTCGATCAGTGCCCGAATTCTGGGTGTCGATCGCTTTTTGACCAGCAATGGTTTGAATATGGGCATGCTGCTGGCTTTTGCTGCCCTCATCGGCTTCGGAGGCTCTTTTATTTCGCTGTTGATGTCCAAAACCATGGCGAAATGGAGCACCGGCGCAAGGGTTATCAAGAGTCCTGCCAACCAGGAGGAGGCCTGGCTTGTGGAAAGCGTGAGACGGTTTTCCACTAAAGCCGGTTTTGCGATGCCTGAGGTGGCAATCTACGACGGCGCTCCCAATGCTTTTGCGACTGGCCCCAGCAAGTCCAGATCGCTGGTGGCGGTCTCGACCGGACTGTTGCAAAGCATGGATCGAAAAGAGGTGGAAGCCGTATTGGCTCACGAGGTCGCCCATATTGAAAACGGCGACATGGTGACCCTGACACTGATCCAGGGTGTGCTCAATACCTTCGTGATTTTTCTGTCGCGAATCGCTGCCTATGCGGTGGACAGCTTTCTTCGCAGGGACGACGAGGGATCAAGCAGTCCGGGCATCGGCTATTGGATCAGCAGCATTGCATGTGAAATCGTGTTCGGTATTCTTGCCAGCATCGTCGTCATGTATTTTTCACGCAAGCGTGAATACCGGGCGGATGCAGGAGCAGCTAAGCTGTTGGGTGACCGACGTCCGATGATTGACGCCCTGCGAGCCCTGGGGAACCTCGAGGCCGGCCAATTGCCGAAGGAGATGGCGGCCAGCGGGATTGCGGGTGGCAGGATGATGGCGCTGTTCAGCAGCCATCCGCCCCTTGAATCGCGGATTGCAGCGCTGCAATTGGCAGCTTGAGACTTTGTGCCTGTACCGAGGGGGACACTCCTGACTATATCAACCAACTCCTCTCCGATCTTACTGACAACAAGCCCGGAGGTGGAGGCTTGTGGAGACGGACTATGTCGCCAACCCACATGGGCAGGTGTGTGATATATTGATGCTCGGGATTGGCAAAACGACCGTTTGCATTGGGCGCAAGGGGTAAAAAAGCCTGGCGGAGCCGTCAAACGTTTATTATGACTGTTCGACTTTGCGCATCTGGGCTGCAAAGGCGTCGATGTGTTCATCCCAGGCGTAGAGCAAGTCAGGGTCAAAGTCCGCTCCATTTGGCCATACTATAGTTCCGACTTCCTCGTCAACAGTCACTTGTCTGAAAAAATCATGATTGCGCAGCGGTTCGTAGAGTTCACCATACAAAATGGGTTCCAGATTGATTTCCCTTACCGTACCGTTATTGAAATGTACACGCAATGAAAAGCCGTCAAGAATATCGATAGCAAAGATCTTTATAAATTGATGTTTCATAGTGCGTTATCGTGT
>SZXY01000207.1 GCA_005843805.1 Chlorobium sp. | reverse complement strand
CTGCCCGAGAATGCCATCACCTCAAGCCGAGGCCTGTTGACGGGCAATAATGCGTTCAGCCAAATCCCATTACAACCGCAGGAGTTCCTGATTGACTGAAACCGCAGCTTTGAGTTGCGCCGATTGAATCCGGTTCTTAATCTCCCGAATAAATTCCCTGTACTCCGTTGTGTTGAGCGGTGTGTTCATACCTTCACCCTCGCTAAATTCTCCGCAATTGCCTTGTTGAGTGCGGCTTTTTCGATGTACTTGAGAAACATCAGTCCAAGCACGATGTGCTTGTATTCGGCGGCGTCAATATTTTTGCGCAGCTTGTCGGCGGCCTTCCAAAGCTGCTTTTCTATAGGTTCTTCTTTTACCTCTTTTGGAGCTTTTGTTCTTGCCATGAGTAGAGAGTATTCCTTTTCTGATAACTGATAATTTTGAAATGAGATTGGTTCGGTTGTCCCTTGGGTGGCCTGCTTATCCGTCTTGAGCCTTATTCCATAATCCCATAGAGTAGAGTGGCTTATCTCTGGAAAGTACCGGGAAATAGAAGTGATAATATAAGCAAGAGGGTTGGATATTTTCTGTTACCGGATGAAATGGAGCCGTTTTTCCGGCAGGGGGACAGACGGCGTATAGTTTAGTGGGGAGTGCTGATGGTGCCAACCGTCACTACCATGATTGGTACCTGTGAACTCTGAGAGCCGGAAGCTGGCAATCCATCTGTTTTGCAAGCGGTTACGCACAGCTCAATCGGCTTCAGAACCAGGAATTGACAGTTCCTTGGTGACTTGGGGCAGAAGAAGACGGCATTTGAAAACTTTTGCCATTTTCTGAAGGATTCCTGAAAAAGCGAAAAGCGAAAAAGAGGAAGTTACCATATCAAGCTGGCAACCTTCGGTGAGTTTTGGACGGAGGAGGTCGATGACTCTGTCTGTTCCACTATTCTGCACAAGCTTCATAGGCGGCGACTCCCCGTTTGCATCGTAATCAATCGGTTTATGATGGAAAAGGTAAGCGCAAGTTCATTAGAGTCAGAGATTACTCAATGCTACGTATTTACGGAATATTTACATCAAAAAAAAGTAATGGCGGAGGTTACAGGAAAAAAATATTGTGGAATTGATGAAGCAGGAAGCATATTTCAAGCCAGCAGCGACTTTTTGCCGATACTCTGTCAGCCAATGAAGGCTTTGCTGGCGAGGACTACGGGGTGTAGAGGGAGAATAGCAGGAAAAGTAATAACCATGTGCATCATCAGCAGGTTGCCACGGTGATCAGCCATTATGGCGCAAATATTTCAGCAATGACTGCCAATACCTTCGCTGTTGTTTTGGAGTCAATTTCTCCAAGTTTGTGAACCAATCGCGATTTATCAACGGTTCTGATTTGGTCAAGAACCACCTGCCCATCCTTGCCATTGAAAGAGCAGTTGACCCTTGTCGGGTAATCTCTGCCTTTGGTGGTCATGGGAGCAACAATAACCGTGGCGACGTAATGATTCATTTCATTTGGCGAAATAACAAGACATGGACGAGTCTTGCGAATTTCACGCCCTGTCGGGGGATCAAGGCTGACCAGATACACCTCAAATCGCTTGACTACCATTGCCATTCGTCCTCATCCCATGAAGAGAGGCTATCAAGTTCACCATCAAGGAGAGTGTCATCTCCTGCTGCGGCCATGCTCTTGAACTTTTCATTCCAGCCCTGACGGGGAAATGATGCTGAACGAATAATTAACGTTTTATCATCAACTTCAAGCTCCACATCTTTCCCTAAATGGCACTGTTCAATCAGCACCTTGGGAATCCTGATGCCCTGAGAATTTCCAATACGAACGATACTTGTGCGCATACATCCCTCCCGTGTTAAAATTGACCATGAATAGATACAATGTAATTACAAAGGCGGAGTGTTTCAAGAAAAATTGACACAAAATCGGAAAAATGTTCCGATCCATCAGAAGATTTAAGGGAAAAAATCGGCTTGCGAGCATTCAATTTATTTGTACCGAAGCGGACATGAATTTATGAGTCCTGATTTGGCACTGCAGGCATTTCATCTTCTCTGTTTTCTTTTCCGAGCGAACGGTGAAACACTCCTGCCTGTTTGTTTATGATGCACAGGTATTTCAGGTTGTTTGGTTCCGTTTAAAATAAGGGGTGTTCATGTTTAAAAAACTGTTTATGAACAAGGTGTGGACGGTGTCTGCCCTCTTTGCCATCTCGCTGGCCCTTTATGGTATTGACTTCAGCATTTTCGGCAACTTGAGGGAAATATCTGCCAGCTTTCTTGGCAATTTCGCATTTCTGCCCATTTACATCATCGTCGTCACGCTTCTTTTCGAAAGGGTGCTCAGGGAAAGGGAGCGGCAGTCGGTAATGAGAAAACTGAACATGGTCATCGGCGTCTTTTTCAGTGAATTCGGCAACCATTTGCTGAAGGAGTTGTCTGTACACGTGATCGGAAGCGAAGAGCTGAAAAACCGCATGCGTATGACCGGATCATGGAAAAAACAGGATTTTGATGAGGCGCTCGACTATCTGCGCCGAAGCAACCAGAGGATCAGTATAGATAGTGACGCCCTTCCCTGCCTGAAGCAGTTCTTGGCTGGAAAACGGAGTTTCCTTCTGAGTCTGCTGGAAAACCAGAATCTGCTTGAGCATGAAAATTTTACTGACTTGCTCTGGGCAGCGTTTCATATCACGGAAGAGCTTGAGGCACGGGAGTCGTTCGATCGTCTTCCTCCGAGTGACAAAGAACACATCAATGGCGACATAAAGCGGGTTTTCGGTCATCTGATCCGGGAATGGGTGCTCTATATGCAGC
>SZXY01000016.1 GCA_005843805.1 Chlorobium sp. | reverse complement strand
TCAGCTACACCATGAACCGCCCACCGGAAATAACCGTGAGGGTAACCTACCCGACAAACCCGGTTGTTGGCAACTTCTACCTTGGCACCTTCACCGCCCTCCTGCAGGAGCTTGTCAACCCGAAAACGAAAATCAAGGCAGATATACGAAAAGAAAGCGGCTGTATACGATGTTATTACCTGTGCGAGATCTGAGAAGATCGAGAGTTATAGGTCGTATGGGTCGTATATGACTTATATGACCCATAAAAAAAATTTCAGGATCTTCTTTGTCAGGGTTTTCCTTGGTGGTTTCTTTGTTGCTCCCTTGCCTGCAGGCGTGCACGAGCCATGCGTTCCTTGATGCCTCCCTCTGCAAGAAAGTCCTGCTGCAACCTTCGGATTTGCTGATCGAGGAGATAGTTTGTCTGATGAATCAGGCAGATGGCAATATTGGCCACCACTTCGGCAGGACGGGTTTCAACAAATTCGCGGTAGTCATCGAAGGTCACCTGGGGTTTGCTTCCGAGTTTTCTGACGTATAGGGCTTCCCTGGAATCCTTTTGCCAGATTGCAAAATCCCTCACCCGCAGAAAATCACGATAATCTTCCAGAAGCTCCTCAAGGCTGGCCCGAGCCACATTGGTCAGCTTTATCTCCATCTCTTTTGATGTAACTGACGCCTTGCTCCCTTCCACAATGTTCTGCTTACCGGAACGTGCAGCCTGTACCATCATCTGGTCAATGGTACGATTTGGATGAGTGAGAAAGCGCTGGCAAAAACGGCAGGTGAGGTCATATACTACCACTGCCTTTTGATAAGAGAGCAATTCGCGGTAGTTGCCGTGATGAGGAAGAAAGGTTTGGTCTGGGTTGTTCAGGGTTCTTATGGCTTTTATAAGTCCAATAAGTCTTATGAGCCCTATAGGACTCATAAGACTTATAAAATACAACAAAAAAACCCACCTAACGAGCCGCTTTACTGCCAGCCGCCGACCATGGCAAAAATTTCACGGTCACCGATCGGAACAGGCACTGCGGCAATCGGGTTTTCGCCGGCAAGAAACTCGGCAATTTCATTGTAGGGCTTAAGACACTCTTCCTTGTCGGGTGTTTCATCCATGGCAAACATGGTTTTACCGGCAAAGCGGCTCTTGCGGATAAGTTCGTGGTAGGGCACTTTGGCGAGCAGTCTGGTGCCGACTTTTTCGGCAAACTGGTCAAGCATGTTGGTGCCTCCACCGGTTGTGTAGTCTACGCGGTTGGCTACGATACCGGCAAGCTTGACCTTGTAACGCACGCTTTTCTGCTGGATGGCCATGCAGAGGCGGTTGGCGGCAAAGATGCTGTCGAAGTCGTTGGTGGCAATGATGATGGCATAATCAGCATAGTTGAGCGGAGCGCTGAAACCGCCGCATACAACGTCACCAAGCACGTCGAAAAGAATGACGTCATATTTGTCATAAAGGCCGAGTTCCTGGAGAAGGGTGACAGATTCACCGACAACGTAACCGCCGCAACCACTTCCTGCCGGAGGGCCTCCAGCTTCAAGACAGTCAATACCGGCAAAGCCTGTTTCAATAATATCTTCTGCAGTCAGCTCTTCATGATGAAAATCAACCTCTTCAAGAGCCTCGATAACGGTTTTCTGCAGTTTCCCGGTAATTGGGAATGTACTGTCATGCTTGGGATCACAGCCAATCTGCAATACCTTGACGCCCTGGAGGGCAAGTGCTGCAGAAATGTTGGCGCTGGTGGTGCTTTTTCCTATGCCGCCCTTGCCATATACGGCTAATACTAAACTCATAGTGATAACAGAAAAAATGATTAATAGAAAAACCTCATCCGCCAAGAGAATCTTTTGCCTGACGGAAAACCTCAACGGTCACTTGTGGCGCACCGATTCCGAGGGCAAAGGTTTCCGTGTTCTTTCTGACCTTTTTACGAACAAAAAAAGGCACTTTCTTCAGCATGGTTTCAGCCTCGTCTGTCCATATCATCGTTCCTCCATCGGCAACCGCAACTACGGGAGCTGCTGTCTCAAAAGAAGCGTTACCGTTTGCACCTGACGATACAGCCTGAGAGTCTGCCTGGGGAGCTGCTGAAACTGGACTCTCCTCGTATTCCAGACCGGCGTCTCCAAAAAAGTCTATGAGATGCTTTTCAAGACCGAGCTTGCAGGAGAGATAAACCCTGTCGGCAATAACATCGGCTCCATCAAAACCAAAAAACGGGTAATAACCGAGCAGATGGTTTTCAATATGTGTAGGCGGACAGACAACCATGCAGGGCACATCGAGCTTGCGACAACTGTGGCGCTCCATCTGGGTACCACAGACAAGATCCGGCATTTCGTCATCAATGATTTTGGAAACATCCTGGAACTTGTCGGTTACAATAAGGTCACCGGGAAGGTATCCGTCAAGCTCTTTGCGTACCCAGTCGGCATGCTGGTGCATGTAGGTGCCTGCACCAATAATCTTCATGCCAAGCTCGTCGTGCAGAAACTTCACCAGCGCAACCGTATGAGTGGCATCACCAAAAATAAAAGCACGTTTGTTGCTGAAACTTTCCATATCGGCCGTTCTGGCAAACCAGGGAACACCGCTTGGTGCGCTCATGCCGTCAAGCGAAAAAGCATTGAGTTTCGGCATGGTGATCGGAGGAAGCCCTTTCTCAGCACCAGCAGCATTGAGCGCTGCAATGACCGAGCGAAGCCAGGCAAGGGTCGGCTCTATGCCGATAGGAGTCTGGTAGATCGCTGGCATATCGAAGGTTTCAGCGAGATATTCCGCTGCCGTTGCACCTATTTCCCGATAGGGAGCAATATTGAGCCAGGCTGCAGGGAGTTTGCGGAGATCGTCAATCCCGGCACCCCAGGGGGCAACAACATTGACGGTAACTCCAAGCGTCTGCAGCATGCGCCGGATGCTTGTAAGATTGGCACGCAAATGAAAACCAAGGGAGGTAAAACCAAGCAGGTTGACTGAGGGCTGCGCAGTTTTTTCCTGTGCAACTGCGTATCGTTTTACCAGTTCAGTCAAGAGACCGTCAGCAGCCTCATTTTCCGAAACCCGGAAAGGATTGAGTGCATAGACGAGAAGTTTTTCTGGAGGGAGACCCGATTGGGCCGCAAGCTGGTGAAGGTCTTCCTGGAGAAGAGCGGTACTGCAGCTCGGAGCGATTACGGTAAGATCCGGGTTATAATGGTGCGCTACCTGTTGCAATGTTCCCGGAAGTCTCGATACTCCCTGTGCAAGGTCCCTTCCCCTGACCACGCTGATGGAAAGACCCGGAAATTGCGGGGTTCGTTCAAGCATGGTATAGGTTGCCGTGATATAATCATCGCCCTGCGGGGCGTGATAAACGGTGTGAACCCCTTTCATACTGTTGGTGACTCGGCTGATACCATGAAGGGCTGTGCCCTCGTAGAGCCAGAAAGCTAAGCGCATACTCTTTGACAGTTTGTTATTGCATTTCCTTCCGGTGAATTATTCTGCACTCGGCATAACCCCTTCAAGCCAGACTTCCTGGTCAAAAGCGGGCAGTTTGCTGCGGCGCTGGAGCGGTGAAACAAACAGATTGGCCAGTGGAAAGACACCCGACCAACTGTGAATGGAGACAAGCATGAACTCCATACTCCATTTGACAATAAAGCCGTTGCCAACAAAAGGATTGGCAGTCATCAGCGAGGTAACGATCATGTCGGGCTTCAGGCGCCGGACATCTTCGAGCTGGCGATGAAAGTTCGGCTGCTCGACAACCCGCACGCCTTCAAGTGCCTGCAGTTCACGAGCATGAAATTTTTTATTGATATAGGCACTGCTGCATTCAACCACATCAGCGCCTGCGCTTTTGAGAAAACGTGCAAGCGGCAGTTCCATCATGGTATCGGCAGTCAGAAAGACCTTTTTGCCTTTAAGCATTGCTGTCTGTGTGCGAATTTTCTCCCATGCGGCTTTTTCTCGATCACGCAGATCTATAGTGATCCCAAATTCACGTGCAAGATCCTCCCAGAAAACTCTCGAACCATCAGGACCGAAAGGGAAGAGAGAGTGAAGGACACGGGCTCCCCGTTCACGCTCAAGTTTGACGGCAACCCTCGAAAGATATGGCTGGATAGGGGCAAGCACGGTATCGGGACCAATGGCAGGCATTTTATCAAAACGGGATTCGGGCAGAAAACCGCCGACAGGAATACCAAGCTCTTCAGCTTCCGCCCTGAGATCGTCTGCTGTAACGTCGTTCACTGAGCCAAGAAAGACTACACTTTTCTGGCCAGCGGGAGCTTCAGGACAGAACGGTACAAGGGCATGCAGTACAGAGTCCTCTGCCTGCGTAAAATTATAGACCAGACCACTGGCCGGAACAAAAAGTACGGGAACGTCGGGAGTGCTGAGTTGATGTGCAAGACCCTTGAAATCAACCTTCATAACCTCCGGGGTACACGAAGAAAGCAGGAAAATCACTGAAGGATGATGATCCGCCTTGATTTCACTGATAATCTCCTCGAGAGTAGGCTCATTCTTGGAAAGATCACCTTCCTCCATAAGTGCAATACCAAAACGCGGCTTTGCAAAAATCATCATGCCAAGAGCATTCTGCAAAAAATGAGCACAGGTATGCGTTCCGAGAATAAGAAAAAAGCTGTCCTTGATTTTCTGATACATCCAGCCGACACAGGCAAGGCCGCAAAAACTGTGCGTAACATTATCTTCCTTTATTATCTGAACATCACCGGGAACCTGCATCATGAAGTTTTTCTCCTGATAGTTACTGCCCACAACAACACCCTTTGTGTGCTGGCTGCAAAAACGATAGAACGACCATATTTAAAAGAAAGTGAAGATAAAATATTTTCACCAATCCCCCTACTCCCCTGACTCCCTTGACTGGACTATTTTCGCCTTGACTGAGTCGGTCTTTTCTCCAAGACGAACAGCACGATCACGGCGATCATCAATCTTCATGACCGTATATACGCGCTTGCCGCCCTTGCTGAACGAATAATCATGGAGCTTCATGGCAAGCTCAAAAAGCAGGGCGGATGGACCTTCAACCGTAGTCCCCATGTCATGAAGCCTGAAACTGCAGCCGCTTGCAGCAAGAATCTCCTGCAATCCGGCAACAAAGCCGCTCAGGCTTCCCTCCTTGCTGTCAAGAGGAATAACTGCGATATCCATCAATGCCATGAAAAAAAAACTGAAGGTTATCTGAAAACTGTCTCTTCGCGTCCGGGACCAACGGAAATAAAGGTCACTGAAACCTGAAGCTGATCCTCAAGGAAAGTCACATAGTTCTGCGCTTCAGGCTGCATGTCGGTAAATGTGCGGGCATGCGCGTTCGATGCCTTCCAGCCTTTCATGGTAGTATAGAGCGGTGTCACCCGCGAAAGTGTCTGATGGTCAGTCGGAAAATCATGAATCTCTTTGCCGTCAAGCATATAGGAAGTACAAACCTTGACCTCATCAAAGGTGTCAAGCACGTCGAGCTTGGTAAGTGCAATTTCCGTAACACCGTTGACCGTCAGTGAATAACGAAGGGCAACCAGGTCAATCCAGCCGCAACGACGTTTCCTGCCAGTCGTTGCACCAAACTCGTGACCGATCTTGCCGAGAAGTTCACCGGTCTCATCATTCAGTTCAGACGGAAAAGCCCCGTTACCGACCCTTGTCATGTAAGCCTTGCAGACACCAATCACCTTGCCGATATAGTTCGGTGCAATACCTGATCCGGTACACGCTCCACCAGAAGTCGGATTCGAAGAGGTCACGTAGGGATAGGTACCATGATCAACATCGAGCAAACACCCCTGGGCACCTTCGAGAAGAACAGTTTTTCCTTCACTGAGCTTGCGGTTCAGATAGAGCTGGGTATTGGTGACATAGGGATCGATAATTTTGTCGAACTCCTCATACTTGTGCACCATGGTCTCGACATCGATCTCTTCCTTGTCATAAATATTTTTGAAAAGCTTGTTTTTGGTCGCCAGATTCTCCCTGAGCTTTTCCTGCAGCACTTCCCGATTGAGAAGATCAACAACCCTTATGCCATGGCGGGCAAACTTGTCTTCATAGCTCGGGCCAATACCCCGTCCAGTGGTTCCGATTTTCTGGTCGCCCTGGGCACTCTCGTGCAGGGAATCGAGCAGTTTGTGATAGGGCATGATAAGATGGGCATTATGACTGATAAACAACCTGCCCGTTACCTCGTATCCAAGCTCCTCAACCTTTTTGATTTCATCAAGCAACGCCTCTGGATCAATAACAACTCCGTTACCGATAACACAAACACATCCTGCATGAAATATTCCGGAGGGAATGAGGTGCAGAACAACAGTTTTATTATCGAAACAGATGGTATGCCCGGCATTTGCCCCTCCCTGATAACGGACAACGATATCGTACTTGTCCGAAAGGTAATCAACAAGTTTTCCCTTGCCTTCATCACCGAACTGTGTGCCGACAATAACGGTTGCCGACTGTGTGGGTGTTCTGAATTGTTTTGATTCCACGACGATTGTTTATTTAGCGGATATAATGATCAAAATGAGCAAGAAGCTCACTCTTCCCCTTGCCGGAAAAAGATGAATAATTTACAATAAATTTGGCTTTAGCAGCGCAACTTTCCATAATGCGCCTCGTCTGCACCCTCTGCTTCTGGGTCAGCTTGTCGTCCTTGGTCAACACAATACCATAAGGCCGTTCATGGAACTCAAGAAACTCCACCATTGCCCGATCAGACTGCATTGCGGGATGGCGGGAGTCGAAAAGCAGCACAACCAGCGCAATACTCCGTCTCTGGAGAATATAGGAGGAAAGCAGTTCACCCCATGCAGCTTTCTCTGCATGACCGACAGCAGCATAACCATACCCAGGAAGATCGACAAAAAAAACCTCGTGGTTAACCACAAAATAATTGATCAGTCGTGTTTTTCCGGGTGTTGCACTGGTTTTGGCAAGACCTTTTACCCCGACGAGCGAGTTGAGCAGGGTAGACTTGCCGACATTGGATCTTCCTGAAAAGACAATTTCAGGAAAGGTTTCTTCCGGAAGGCCGGAAAGAGCGGAAACACTTGTAAGAAAGGCAGTATTAATAATCTTCATACAGTAAAAGAGCGGTCATACAAAAAAGAGCAATAAAAAGGAAGCTAAAAACCTTGCGTTAAAAACCCAAATGTTTAACTTTCATCGGGATTTTTACGCATTACACCCTACAAAAAAAAGGCAGAACAAGAGAAGATGTCACTGTTCATATACAACTCCCTCGGCAGAACAAAAGAGAAGTTCGAACCGCTTCATCCCGGAATCGTGAGCATTTATGTATGCGGTCCTACCGTGTACGGCCACGCTCATCTCGGCCATGCAAAAAGCTATGTATCATTTGACGTGGTTGTCCGCTGGCTGCGCCATAGCGGCTACATCGTGAAGTATGTGCAGAACATCACCGACGTGGGACACCTCACCGACGATGCCGATGAAGGTGAGGACAAGATCATGAAACAGGCTCGTCTTGAAAAAACCGACCCCATGGAAATTGCACAGTTCTATACCCGCAGTTTCTATGAAGATATGGACCAGCTCGAAGTACTCCGTCCGAATATAGCACCAAATGCTGCTGGCCATATTCCTGAACAGATTGCCCTGATAGAGAGGCTGGTAAAAACAGACCACGCTTATGTAGTCAACGGTAATGTCTATTTCTCCGTTGAATCATTTTCAGGGTACGGAAAACTTTCGGGACGCACTGACCAGGAGGCACAACAATCCGGAAGCAGGGTAGAGATACGCTCCGAAAAACGCCACCCTTCTGATTTTGCGCTTTGGAAAAAGGCAACTGAAGGCCATCTGATGAAGTGGAATTCCCCGTGGAGCATCGGCTATCCTGGCTGGCATCTTGAATGTTCGGCAATGTCGATGAAATATCTCGGTGAAACTATCGACATTCACGGCGGAGGCATGGAAAACAAGTTTCCCCATCATGACTGTGAAATCGCCCAGTCTGAAGCTGCTTCCGGCAAACCTTACGTCAGGTTCTGGATGCACAACAACATGGTTACGGTCAATGGGATAAAGATGGGTAAATCCCTGAAAAACTCAGTCAACCTCAAAGAGATCTTTAAAGAGACCGATCCACTGGCAATTAGATTTTTCATTCTGCAATCCCACTATCGCTCCCCTCTCGATTACTCAGAAGCAGCAATAAAGGCGTCAACAAGCGGACTTGAAAAACTCCGTGAGACTCTGCGGCGCCTGAAGGAACAAAAAGCGGGAAGCGGAACGTTTGCTGTATCTCCGTTCGAGTTACGCTTTACCAATGCAATGAACGATGATTTCAATACACCAGTAGCAATTGCGGTTCTTTTCGAACTCTCCAAAGCCATTAATGCCGCGCTTGACGCAAAAGAGGGGATGACGGAAACCTCCCGGCAGGAAACAATTGCTTTCCTTGAATCTTCAGGATCGAATGTTCTCGGAATTCTGAAACCCGACAGCCAATCAGGCGTGGGGGAGAACAGAGAGAGTGGAAAAAGTCTCGACAAGGTCATGGCCATTCTGATGGAACTGCGAGCAGAAGCACGCAAAAACCGTGATTTTGCCCTCAGTGATACCATACGCGACAGGCTGCTTGAAGCCGGAATTGAAATAAAGGATACCAGGGAAGGAGCAACCTGGTCGAGAAAAACCAGTGCCTAAAGGGACTCTTCCAATCCTTCACGCCTGAGATTATCGACAACACTGCCTACCATGTGTGAATACCCTTTGGCACAAACAAGCAGTGCATTGTCTGTCTCGACAATGATAACATCCTTCAGTCCTATCGCGCAGACAACCTTCCCCGCAGGCTTCCTGATAAAAACATTGTCGCACTCAATCTTCACAAGCCTGTGATCCGAATGCTCGACCGCCAGAGCACTCCGGCTGGCGGCAACCTTAAGCACTTCATCCCAGTTTCCAAGATCTGTCCAGCCGAATTCCCCTGTCAGGACAAAAACCGGTTTTGCTTTCTCCATTATACCGTAGTCAATGGAAAGCGGGTGAATCCAGGAATAAACATCCTCAATGACCTTATGCTCGTTCTCCGTACCAAGACTCTCATATATATTGAGCAGATCCTTGTACAAATCAGGCATGGAGCGCTCAAACTCCCGGGATATATCATCAATATGCCAGATAAAGATACCGCTGTTCCAGTAAAAGTCCCTGCTGTCAAGAAACTGGATGGCTGTGGTGACATCAGGCTTTTCAGCAAAAGCCTTAACCCTGAATAACTGAAAATCACACCCATTCGAAAAGGTGAGGGGAAGCGGGAGCTGTTCGTCAGCCTGAATGTAGCCATAAGCTGTTTCCGGCCTGTCAGCCTTGATACCGATAGTGACCAGCCCTCTTTTTTCCCTGGCAATTTCAATACCAGCTTCGATAATTTTCCTGAATGCTTCATCGTCAAGCACAAGATGATCCGAAGGAAGCACGACGGTAATTGCATCAGGATCCCTTTTTCTGATATGCGCAGTCGCAAGGGCAATGCAGGGCGCCGTATTGCGGCTGGAGGGCTCAATGATAATATTGTCATGCCTGAAGCTGCCAAGAGTATCAGAAATCAGCGCACGTCCCAGTTCACTGGTAATAATGAAGATATTGTCTTCAATGACGGTACCTCGAATGCGTCCGACAGTTTTTGCAATCATGGTTCCTTCATCAAAGAGATCAACAAACTGCTTGGGCATTTTTCGTCTTGAAACAGGCCAAAGATTCTTGCCGACCCCTCCTGCCATAATCACTGCATAAACATGTGCGCTTGAACCGTTACTCATTGCTCCTCTATCTCTGTGTTGACCGTTGCGGCAAAAAAAAAGCTTTTCAGGGGGCGATTGTACTTTAATTTACAATTATTTCTGTTCAAATGAGGAGCGCTGTAACTCAAATATAAAAGCCAATTTGTCATTCACCCTAAAATGTCGTTTTTTGGGGTAAACCACTGAACAGAAGGATTGTACTCATGAAACGACCTACCGATGATTTTACGAGCCTGGAGAGTTTATGCGCTGAACAGGCAATAACGCTTGATGCCCAAAAAATTCAGCAACTTGTAGACTATAGCCATTTGCTTGAACAGTGGAACAAAAAGATAAACCTGGTCAGTCGCAAGGAAGACGCTCCTGTCATTATCAAACATATTTTTCATTCACTGCTGATCGCTCTTTATCACCCATTCAGCAAAGGCGAAAAAGTGCTTGATCTGGGAACCGGAGGTGGACTGCCGGGAATCCCGCTGTCAATAGCGTTTCCCGATTCAAATTTTGTACTGGTAGACGCAACCGGAAAAAAAATAACAGCATGCCAGGCCATGATCAAGGAACTCGGCATCAGCAACGCAGTAGCACTCCACACGAGGGTAGAAGAGCTCAAAGGCGTACTCTTTGACACGGTGTTGTCAAGACAGGTTGCTCCACTCGAACAACTCTGCGCCTATGCTGGCAGACTACTGAAACCAGGTGGTATTCTTGTCTGCCTGAAGGGAGGGAATCTGGAAAAAGAGATAGCAAAAGCGTTGGACTCCAGCAAGGATCACCAGGGGTTTCCCTCAAAGGTGGAACTGCATCCTATCAGCAGCATCAGCCCGTTTTTCTCAGAAAAACATATAGTCATTGCCCGGGGATAACGAGTTATCTCTTGAGGGCAATGACTAATAACAATGAATCTCTGTAGACTGACAACCTCAGGAAGGTGGAAAACTACTCAGCCGAAGGTTGTTCACCCGGAGTTGTTTCTCCAGCTTTCTTTGAACCTCTGACACGTTTTGCGCGATCCTGCTTGCCGGTTTTCTGGCTTGCCGATGGTGCTTCCGTGTAATCAACAAGTTCAATGACAGCCATTTTGGCGGCATCACCATAACGAGGCGCAAGCTTCACAACGCGGGTATAACCACCGTTACGTGAACCAACTTTTGCAACGATCTCTTCAAAAAGGATTCTGATAGCCTGCTTGTCACGGATATCCTTGAAGATTTCGCGCTGGGCATGAACAGTGCCTTTACGCGCTTTGGTAATGATCTTCTCAACGACCCTGCGGGTCTCCTTGGCTTTTGCCTCTGTCGTCTCGATACGCTTGTACACCAGCAACTGTGTTGACAGATTGCTGAGAGTAGCCTTTCTATGGGCTGCGGTTCTTCCGAGTTTTCTTGCCGGCTTAACTTTACGCATGACTGTTTCCTGATCTCAATAATTCAAAAAAACGGTTACTATATTATTTTATCTGATATTTGGTAATATCCATGCCAAACTTCAGGTCAAACTTCTCAAGCTGCTCTTTAAGCTCTGTCAATGACTTCTTGCCAAAATTCTTGTAGTTGAGCAATTCATCCTCCTTGCGCGACACAAGATCACCGATAGTATCGATTTCGGCCAGTCTGAGACAGTTATGGGAACGAACTGAAAGATCGAGATCTTCAATTTTTGTATGCAATAAACGACGCATAGTCTCAAACTCGTCATCCTGCTGCTTGAACTCCTCTTCGGTAAACTCTTCCTCGGTCGGCGAGAAATTGGCAAAAAACACAACATGTTCCGTAATGATTTTACCAGCAAGACTGATGGAGTCATCGGAAGTGACAGACCCGTCCGTCTCGACATCGAGAATCATTTTCTCATAATCTGTTCGCTGACCAACGCGGGTATTCTCCACAGTAAACTTGACATTCCGGATCGGAGTATAAATGGCATCGATAGCGATATAACCAATCGGCATTCCTTCAGGCCTGTTTTCTTCAGCAGGCATATAGCCACGGCCTCTTCCGATATAGATATCTATTTTAAGGGTAGCATTTGCATTTATGGTAGCGATGTGCAGATCCTTGTTCAAAACCTCGAACTCTCCATCCTGAGCAATAATGTCACCGGCAGTAAACTCCTTCGGGCCTACAAGAGTAAGCGAGGTCTTGCCGTTTCTTTTGCAGGTAGACTTGAAACGAACTTTTTTGAGGTTAAGAACTATCTCAGGAACATCCTCACGAACACCATCAATCGCAGCAAACTCATGAAAAACACCATCTATTTTTATGCCCGTTATTGCAGTCCCCGGAAGTGAGGCAAGCAAAACCCTTCTCATGACGTTTCCAAGGGTCACACCGTAACCACGCTCAAGTGGCTGCGCAATGAACCTGCCAAAACGATCAGTATGAGTCGCTTCGTCAACCTCTATTTTTGCAGGCATCTGCATCTGGTATATCATAGTATTTATACCTTATAATTCATTAAAATCACTTCGAGTATAACTCAACAACCAACTGTTCGTTAAATGGCTCCTGAATTTCCTCTCTCTCAGGTACACTTAAAAACACTGCTTTCTGGTTTGCCTTGTCAACCTGAATCCATGAAGGGATACGGGACTCCGGCGCCCTGTTGAGTGAATCGGTAACAGCTCCCATATTTTTGCTCCTCTGGCGAAACTCGATCGGCTCTCCGGGGGAAACAAGATAGGAAGGAATATTAACCTTCTGTCCATGCACAAGCAGATGCCCGTGCGTTACAAGCTGACGTGCAGCCGCTCTGGAAGGAGCAAAACCGGCACGAAATACAACGTTATCAAGGCGTCTTTCGAGAAGCTTCACAAGGTTGTCACCCGTAACACCTCTCTGGGAAACCGCTTTTCTGTAGTAGTTCCGGAACTGCTTCTCAAGAATACCATAAAGATATTTCATCTTCTGCTTCTCTCTGAGCTGAAGAGCATACTCGGAAACCTTCCCTTTACGGGACTGACCATGCTGACCCGGAGGAAACGGGCGTCTTTCGAGATATTTTTCGGCTTTGGGTGCAAGCGCAATACCTAACCTGCGGGATACTTTTGTTATTGAGCCTCTGAATCTTGCCATATCAATTGCTTCATTGAAATTCTATGAATATATAAAATCAGACCCTTCTGCGTTTCGGAGGCCTGCAGCCGTTGTGCGGAAGAGGCGTAATATCCTTGATGGTACGCACGTCAAGACCAGCACCCTGCAACGCACGAATTGCTGCATCACGTCCGGCACCAGGTCCCTTGATAAAGACATTGACATGTCGCATTCCAAGATCATACGCTTCCTTGGCAGCAGCTTCAGACGTAACCTGAGAGGCGTACGGGGTATTCTTCTTTGACCCCTTGAACCCGTTTTTGCCAGCGCTGGACCAGGAAACCGTATTACCCAGAACATCGGTAATGGTTACCATAATGTTGTTAAACGATGCCTTGATATGCACCGCGCCTTCCGGAGTAACCTTTACTTTCTTTTTTTTCCTGCTTATTGTAGCCATAAACTTAGATCCGTTTGTCTCAAAAATTTTATTGCCTGTACACTACTACTTCTTGACCGCCTTCTTCTTGCCAGCGACAGTCTTGCGCTTACCTTTCCTGATCCTTGCATTGGTGCGGGTTCTCTGTCCGCGAACAGGCAGCGAGCGCCGATGACGAAGTCCTCTGTAGCAACCGATATCCATCAAGCGTTTTATGGCTGTCTGCTGCTCACCGCGAGCCTGCCCCTCAACCTTGTAGTTTTCAGCAATAATCTCTCTGATTGCATGCGCTTCTTCATCGTTCAGCTCGGAGATTTTTCTGTCAGGCGCAATACCGGCTTTCTGCAGAATACTCTCTGCTGATGCTCTCCCAATACCATAAACATGAGTCAAGGCAATAACTGCATGTTTGTTTAACGGCAAATTTACCCCAGCTATCCTCATATGCTCTTTAAAGTTCTATTGTTTTTCCGAAGATCAACCCTGGCGCTGCTTATGGCTTGGATTTACTTTGCAAATCACAAATCTCTTGCCTTTACGCTTGACAATGCGACAGTGCTCACAGCGCTTTTTAATCGAAGAATATATTTTCATAATAAACCCCACATGCAATAATTAAACCGAAAAAATCAGAAATCTGAAAAGGCTTTTAATGTAACAAATAAAGATCGAACAATCAACATCATGACGACTTATTTCATCACTTATTTATACCGGTAGGTAATCCGTCCTTTCGTTATATCGTAGGGAGATATCTGAACCTTAACCTTGTCACCAGGCAGAATCCTGATGTAGTGCATCCTGATCTTGCCGGAAACGTGTGCAAGTACCTCAAGGCTGTTTTCGAGCTTCACCTTGAACTGCGCATTTGGAAGCGCTTCGAGAATCACGCCTTCAATCTCAATTGATTCTTCTTTGGCCAAATTTAGTGCTCCTTTGTTCGATAGATTGTTGTATCCAATTCAAGCCTCATGGGCGCCAAGAAAGGTACGTGTAAGAATTTCGGCTTTCCCTGGCCTTACGACAATCGTATGCTCGAAATGCGCCGAAGGCTTTCCGTCCTCCGTTACTGCAACCCATCCTCCGCGACGGCTGACCGCTCTGCGCGATCTTCCGAGAGCAATCATGGGCTCTATGGCAAGCGTCATTCCCGCCCGAAGCTTTACGCCTGTATGCTTTCTTCCGTAATTCGGTACCGCTGGATCCTCATGGAGTTCACTGCCAATACCGTGACCTACCATATTTTCAATAACACTGAAACCAAATGAACGGGCATAGTCCTCAATTGCCGAAGAAATATCATGAAGACGGTTGCCTTCTACTGCCATGGCAATTCCCCGGTCAAGGCATTCACGGGTTACATCAACCAGTTGCTGAACATGTTCTTCGATTGTGCCAAGCACAAACGTACGTGCAGCATCACCGTGATAACCTCCCTTATATACCCCGCAATCAACCGAGACTATATCTCCCTCCTTCACCACCCTTTTGGCACTCGGTACGCCATGTACAACCTCTTCATTGATGGAAACACAGAGAGTAGCAGGATATGGCGTCACATCAGGATCGCCTTTGGGGGCATAGTTGAGAAAACTTGGAACAGCCTGATGATCCCTGATGAACTCCTCAGCCATAACATCAAGCTGTTTGGTCGTCATACCAGGCTTTATTTCCGTTTCAAGCAGATCGAGTACCTTTGCAACAAGAGCACCGGACTCCCTCATCAGCTCAATTTCGCGCTCACTTTTAATCGTGATCATAACGGACTATCCATTATCGGCTCTGACGGCCACGTGTCTTGCCAGACTTCATGAACCCGTCGTAGTGGCGCATAAGCAGATGACTCTCAACCTGCTGGAGCGTATCGAGGCCTACACCGACAATGATCAGAAGACTGGTTCCGCCGAAAAACTGTGCAAACCCCTGGGTTACATTACCAAACTTTGTCAGAAATGTTGGAAGGATTGCAATTATGGCAAGTGATATCGCACCTGGCAGTGTGATGCGTGTCAGAATATTGTCAATAAAATCAGCCGTGCTCTTTCCAGGTCTTACACCTGGGATAAAACCTCCCTGGCGACGCATGGTATCGGCAACCTCCTTTGGATTGAAGGCAATGGCTGTATAAAAATAGGTAAAGAATACAATCATGGTGCCAAACATAAGGGCGTACCACCATGAGTCATAAGCGAGGAGCGATGCGATGCCCTGCATCACCTCGTTATCGGGAAAAAAGGAAAGAAAGGTACCAGGCAGAAACATGATTGACTGCGCAAAAATGATCGGCATGACACCGGCAGTATTGATTCTCATTGGAATGTACTGGGTGCTGCCACCGTAAACCTTGCGCCCGACAACACGCTTGGCGTGCTGAACAGGGATGCGACGGGTACCGACAGTCAACACAACGACAAAAGCCACGATTGCAGCCATCATGGCAAGAATGATGATTTCAATGATCCAGTTCTTGCTTCCAAGAGAAACAGAACGGAATTCAGCCACAAGCGCCTGGGGGAATCTTGCAAGAATACCAATCATGATAATGAGCGATATTCCGTTGCCTATACCACGTTCCGTGATCTTCTCACCAAGCCACATGACAAAAATTGTTGCGGCTGTCAGAAGAATCACAACGGTAGCCGTGAAAAATATACCTGGATCGGGAACAACCACCTTGCCGAATGAGGCAGGGCTGGAAAGACTGACACTGACACCCCATGCCTGGAGCGCAGCAATAAAGACCGTGCCATATCGGGTCATCTGGCTGATTTTCTGTCGGCCATCTTCACCCTCTTTCTGTAATTTCTGGAAATACGGAGTAACGGCGCCAAGAAGCTGAACGATGATCGATGCGGAAATGTAGGGCATGATACCAAGCGAAAAAATCGATGCCCTCGCAAAAGCTCCTCCGACAAAAAGATCAAAAAGCCCGAAAAGATCGTTGGCATGGGTTTGAGATGCGCCTGACACTGCAGCCGCATCTACACCCGGAATGGTAATGTGAGAACCAAGCCTGTAGACAAATAACAAAAGAAGCGTATAAAGAATCCGCTGACGGAGTTCAGGGATTTTATTGATGTTCCTTATACTTTCAGTAAGCTTCATAGCGTCCTTTTAACGGATTCAGGGCTTGGGGGATTTTGAAACTCTCTTGACCAGTTTGGCCTTTGGTTTCAAGAGTGCCTCTTCAAACGAAAGATCCCTGACTTTTGATGCCTCTTCAAGCGTACGGAATGCCTTGATTGCCTTGCCACCTGCAGCGACAATTTTTTCTTCGGCACTCTTGCTGAAAGCATGAGCGTTTATGGTAATTGCACTCGAAAGCTCACCATTACCAAGAATCTTGAAATAGTCAGCATTGCTGGCATGCAGTAAGGACTTGAGATCCAGAATAGTGATCTCGTTTTCTACAAGACCATCCTGTATCCATTTGTCGATCTGTGCAAGATTGACGCTGTTTACCGGCTTTTTGTCATGAGGAGTAAAGCCAAATTTTGGCAGCCTGCGGTAGATAGGAACCTGTCCGCCTTCAAAGATAGCTTTCTTGTAGCCGCTTCTTGCCTGCTGACCCTTGTTACCCTTGCCGGCTGTCGTTCCGTTTCCAGAACCCGGCCCGCGGCCAACCCTCTTTTTGTTTTTTACCGCGCCTTTTGCTGGACGAAGTGAACTTAAATCCATGGTTTCAATTCCCGACTTGCTATTAGTAAAAATCCTATACTTCTTCAACCTTTACAAGGTGCTGTACAACCCTGATCTGTCCTCTCGTGCAAGGATTGTCCTGCCTGTCAACATGATAGTTTGGTCTGCCAAGTCCAAGCGCCTTGATGGTGGCTTTCTGCTTTTTCGTGCCACCGATAATACTGCGCACCTGGGTTATTTTTAACGTTTTCTCACTCATGATCTCATTTCTCTCATTTTAGCTTTCAAAAACCTCTTTCAGGCTCTTTGACCGTCTTTCACCAACGTCATAAGCATCGGATATGCCCTGTAATCCCTTGATAGCGGCCTTTACCACATTGTGAGGATTCGATGATCCGAGTGATTTGGTCAGAATGTCATGGATACCTGCCATTTCAAGAACAGCCCTGACAGCTCCTCCGGCAATAAGACCAGTACCTGGTGTTGCCGGCTTCATCATCACCTTGGCTGATCCGTACTTGGCAATAATCTGATGGGGTATGGTTCCCTTGACAATCGGCACCTTGATGACATTTTTCTTGCCATCTTCAACACCTTTTGCAATAGCATCCTGTACTTCATTGGCTTTTCCGAGCCCGTAGCCTACATGACCTTCTTTATCGCCAACGACAACGATGGCGTTGAATCCGAAACGTTTACCGCCTTTAACAACCTTTGCAGTCCTGTTGATATGAACCAGCTTCTCTTTCAGATTTAATTCTCCGGGCCTGATATTCTTAGCAGTTTTCGCCATTTACTTTCTTTTTGAAAAGTTTTTAAAAGATCAGTCCTGCTTCTCTCGCACCATCAGCCAATGCCTTGACTCTGCCATGATAACGAAAACCATTCCTGTCAAATACTACATTAGTTATTCCACCTTCAAGGGCCTTCTGACCGAGCTGCTTTCCAATAATGCGGCAGAGTTCAGATTTGGTTCCCTCAAGAGCCTTGTTTTCTTTTGACATCGTTGATGCGGCTATAATAGTTTTGCCGTTTTCATCGTCAATCAACTGTGCGTACATCTCTGAAAGGCTCCTGTAGACACAAAGCCTCGGCTTTGCCTGGGTACCCTGGACATTGGCTCTGCTTCTGTCCTTGATTTTCTGCCTCCGGGAGGCTTTATCGATTTGACTCATTCTCTTGAACCGTTGTATAATGTTATTGCCTGACTACTTGAGATCTTCATTCATTACTTGCCAGCAGCTTTACCTTCCTTGCGGCGGATGACTTCACCTTCATACTTGATACCCTTGCCACGATAAGGCTCAGGTTTGCGGAATGAACGAATCTTGGCAGCAACCTGGCCGACAAGAGCCTTGTCAATACCACTCACGAGAATAGTTACCTGATCGGGCACCTCGATTTTTATCTCGTCAGGAGCCTTGAAATAAATCATGTGAGAATAGCCAAGTGTGAGGGCAAGCAGATCATTTTTCAGTTCCGCACGATATCCAACACCGGCAATCTCGAGTTTTCTTGTAAATCCTTTCGTCACACCATCAACCATATTGCTGACGAGCATGCGGTAAAGACCATGCTGAGCCCGAGCCTTCTTGCTGTCGTCAATTCTCTTGACAGTAATAACTCCGCCTTCTTCCGTTATGATTACCTGATCGGTAAGTCTCTGTTCAAGAGCACCTTTCGGACCTGATACCCTGATGTTCAAGTCACTAATCTCTATCTTCGCCTGATTGCTCAGGGGTATGGGCATTTTTCCTATTCTTGACATGGTATTCTAATGCTCTGTTACTTATGGATTAATAGATACGGAACAGGATTTCACCACCCACTCCCTGTGCCCTTGCCTCTTTGTCAGTTATAACACCTTTCGATGACGAAAGGATGTATAACCCGAGACCACCAAGATATTTTTTGATATCCTTGCCGTCATAAACACGCCGACCCGGTTTACTGACTCTGGTAATCTCCTTGATGGCAGGATCACCATGCGCGGTGTACTTCAAGTCAATGCGCAGAAAAGGAAACTTTTCAGTGGTAATGACCGTGAAGTTTTTAATGTACCCTTTTTCCAGGAGCAATTGCGAGAGATTCTCCCTCAACTTCGAATACGGGATATCAGTTGTTTTGTTTTTTGCTCTTCCCGCATTTCTGATACGGGTGATATAATCTGCAATAGAATCCGTTACAGGCATAGCGAACGTTGGTTACTTTCGAAAATGAACAAATACCTTTCTTTAACTACGGACAAGCTGAATTACCAGCTCGCTTTTTTAATGCCGGGCAATTTTCCGTCATGAGCGAACTTGCGGAACATATGGCGGCACAACCCATACTTTGCATAAACACCTCTTCCTCTACCGGTTAGCACGCAACGGTTACGAACCCTGACAGCGGAACTGTCTCTTGGCAGTTTGCGAAGGGCTTCATAGTCACCGGCTTTAAGCAGTTCCTCACGTATGACTGCGTATTTTTCTACAAGCCTTTTCCTTTTCTCGTTCCTTGCTATAACGCTTTTCTTGGCCATCTTTTTCTGAATTAATTAGTTGTTCTTCTTTTTAAATGGCATTCCAAGTTCCGAAAGCAAAACGTAAGCCTCTTCGTCTGTAGATGCAGAGGTAACGAAACTGATATCCATTCCGGAAATTCTCGGTACTTTGTCAATATCGATCTCCGGGAAAATGATCTGTTCCTTTACACCAACAGTGTAGTTTCCGCGACCGTCAAAACTGGTGTCGCTGAGTCCGCGAAAATCACGAATCCTTGGAACGGCAAGACTGACAAAACGGTCAAAAAACTCATACATGACCTTGCGACGAAGCGTTACGCGGCAACCTATAGGCTGTCCTTCACGCAACTTGAAGTTTGAAATAGCTTTTCTTGATTTCCGGATCTGTGGTTTCTGTCCGGTAATCTGGGCAAGCTCCTGAAGGGCGATTTCAAGCAGTTTCGGTTCAGCGGCTGCTGCACCGACACCGATATTGATCGATATTTTTTTCAGCTTCGGCACAGTCATCACATTCTTGTACTGAAAGCGCTCGATAAGCTTCGGAGTTACTTTCTCCTTGTAGAATGTCTGAAGTCGCGCTATTGAAGGATTTGCCGGTGTCATATCTTTTTTCTGCTCCATCTTCTATCTTTATCAGTTTACCAGGATGGTCTTTGTCATCCCGTCATTTAATGGAAAAACTCAACTTTTCTTCACATTGGAAGCATGAATAGGGAACTCCCTTTCAATGATCGCCCCTTGTGGCTGACTTTGGGTCGGGCGCATGTGACGCTTTCTTATATTGACCCCTTCGACAATAACACGATTCTTTACAGGGAATACTTTGAGAATTTTTCCTGCCTTTCCTTTATCATTGCCGCTGATAACAACTACAGAGTCGTTTTTCCTGACATGCAGCTTTACCTTTTTAATCCCTGTTTTCATTTTTTCTGATATGATATTATTCATAAAATCCTGAGCGGGAGACGAGACTCGAACTCGCGACCAACAGCTTGGAAGGCTGTGACTCTACCAACTGAGTTACTCCCGCCTGAAGCACCACTTTACAATACTTCGGGCGCCAACGATATGATTTTCATAAACTTTCTGTCACGAAGCTCTCTGGCAACGGGACCGAAAATACGAGTACCTCTCGGTTCACCCTGTGCATTGAGAAGAACAACTGCGTTTTCGTCAAAACGGATATATGAACCATCCTTTCTGCGCGACTCTTTAACGCAGCGCACGACCACCGCCTTGCAGACATCCTTCTTTTTTACAACACCACCGGGTACAGCAGCCTTGACCGATACAATAATCTGATCACCCAATGAGGCATAACGCCTCCCGGTTCCGCCGAACACATGAATACAGCGAACCTTCTTGGCTCCACTGTTATCGGCAACAACCAGATTTGTTTCTTTCTGGATCATCCTGTTTCAAACTTTAATAAATGTATAAAAATCCTCTCTTACCTGGCTTTTTCAATAATTTCAACCAACCTGCAGCTCTTCCGCTTGCTCAGCGGGCGACACTCTTCAACCTTGACAAGGTCACCGATTCCGGCTTCATTCTTTTCATCATGAGCCATGAGCCTTGTGGTTTTCTTGAAATATTTCTTGTAAACCGGGTGCTGTACCCTGCGCTCGACAGCAACAATGATCGCCTTGTCCATCTTGTCACTGACAACCCTGCCTGACCAGCTCTTTTTTCTTCCTCTTACAGCAGCACTCTCTGCAATAGATGCACTGCCCATATTATTTTCTTCCATGTAAGTAAACGGTTTTATTGTTTGCCTTTCCGTTAAACCTGGCCAGTTTCGGCGGCCGTGAGTTTATGGAGCTGGTTTTTCATGCGCGCAATATCCCGCCTTGAATTGCGAAAAACCATGGGATTCTGCGGCTGTTCAATAACCTTAAAAAAATTGATATCGGCAAGTCTGTCCTCGAGCTCTCTGAGCTTGACGGTCAGTTCCTGTTTACTCAATGCCGCAATTTCATACTTTTTCATAATAAATAACCCTCTTGTCGAATTAGTTGCGCTTTAATCTTCGTAATCAGGACGGACAATGAATCTGGTCTTGATCGGCAGTTTCTTGGCTGCAAGCCTGAAAGCCTCTGTAGCCACCTCTCTGGGGATTCCGTCAGCCTCAAACATGATTCTGCCAGGCTTTACGACGGCTACCCAAAACTCAGGAGAACCTTTACCGGAACCCATGCGTGTCTCTGCAGGCTTTTTGGTAACAGGTTTATCCGGAAAAATTCTTATCCAGATTTTTCCATCCCTCTTCATAAATCTGGTCATTGCGACACGAGCTGCCTCTATCTGACGACTGGTGATCCATGCAGACTCAATTGCTTTCAGACCGAAAGAACCGAAAGATACAGATGTACCACGCCCGGAATTGCCTTTCATACGGCCCCTCATCGTCTTTCTATACTGAACTTTCTTTGGCATTAACATACCGGCAACTCCATTCTTTTTCTGATTTGTTGGTACTTGATATTATGCTCTCTTGGTACGGTGACGGCGCTTTGCACGACTATCGCGATTTCTTGCACCTGCATCACCACGTCTTTCCTTGATTCTCTTCAATTCGTCTTCTTCAATGGCATCGATACGCTGAACGAGTACCTCACCCTTGTAAACCCATACCTTGATACCGATGGTACCGGCAATGGTGTGAGCTGTAACGCTCGCATAATCAACATTTGCACGAATGGTGTGAAGCGGAATCTTGCCTTCCTTGTACTGCTCGGCACGTGCTATTTCAGCACCACCAAGTCGACCGGCACACCTGATCCTGACACCCTCTGCTCCGGAACGCATTGCCTGCTGGATAGCCTGCTTCATCGCCCTTCTGAATGAAACACGATTCTCAAGCTGGTAAGCAATATTGTCGCCAATAAGCTGAGCCTCTATTTCCGGCTTGACAACCTCAACGACGTCGATTTTCACCTCTTTGCCGGTGATACGACTCAACTCCTGAGAAAGATTGTTTATCTCCTCACCCTTGCGTCCGACAACTGCACCGGGACGGGCTGCATAAATATTGATCTTGACATGCTTTGTCGTTCTCTCAATAATAATGCGGGCAATACCGGCCCTCTCCCTCTTCAGTCTTGCAAGAACGTAGGTGCGAATAACATGATCCTGCTTTATTTTCTCCGAAATAACAGGACTGTCATCGTACCAGCGTGAAGCCCAGTCCCTGATAATTCCCAGCCTGAATCCAGTAGGATTAACTTTCTGACCCAATGCGATCTCCTTGTTTTATTTTGTTACTGGATTTTTAACCTTATCAATGATGATCGTCAGATGATTCGATCTTTTACGAATCCTGAATGCCCGTCCCATTGGAGCGGGAAGCGTTCTTTTCAGTGTTGTACCTTCATCAACGAAAACCTCCTTGATGAAAAGCTCCTGGTCACTGACCCTCTCAGATGGATTACGCTGAGCGTAATTAGCCACGGCTGATTTAAGTGTCATCATCACGTTCCGAGAAGCGGCTTTTGTTGAGTTCAGGAGAATGGCCTTGGCCAGATCAACCTGCTTGCCACGAACGAGACCGGCCACGAGACGCATTTTCCTTGGCGATGTCGGCGTATCCCGTAAAATTGCTTTAGCTTGCATGATATCTTTACCCTTTCGCGTTATTCAATTTATTTTTTCCGAGGAGCTGATCCGCCTTTTTCAGCCTTTCCACCACCAGAATGGCCGCGAAATGATCTTGTCGGGGCAAACTCTCCAAGCTTGTGACCTACCATGTTATCACCAACATAGACCGGAACATGGCTCTTGCCATTATGCACCGCAATGGTGTGACCTACAAAATCAGGCGAAATCATTGAACTTCTGGACCAGGTTTTTACAACCTTTTTTTCACCCTTGCTATTCATATCAAGGATCCGTCTTTCCAGTTTTATATCAATGAACGGTCCCTTTTTAAGTGATCTTGGCATAGTTTCTCTGCTTGTTGTTGTTAACCGCTATAGTTATTTGGCGTTCCTGCCTCGTACAATCAATTTCTGTGAAGCCTTTTTCTTGTTTCTGGTCTTCAGACCCTTGGCAAGCTGACCCCATGGAGACTTCGGATGCCGTCTTCCACCACCGGATTTCGACTTACCTTCACCACCACCCATCGGGTGATCGACCGGGTTCATCGCCATACCTCTTGTCTGTGGTCGGATACCAAGCCAGCGACTTCTGCCTGCTTTACCGAGAACAACATTTTCATGATCAGCATTACCTACAACACCGATTGTTGCACGACACTCTACCCTGACCTTGCGAATTTCACCAGAAGGAAGCTTCAATGTAACATAATCACCTTCGCGGGCTGCAAGAACTGCAAACCCTCCTGCTGACCTTACAATCTGACCACCCTTCCCTGCCTTCATCTCGATATTATGGATATCGGTACCAAGGGGAATATTTTTGAGCGGCATGGTATTGCCAGTCTTGATCTCCACCTTCTCACCGCTCTCCACCTTGTCACCAACATTCAAACCTTTCGGGGCGAGAATATAACGTTTTTCTCCATCATTGTAATGCAATAATGCAATTCTTGATGAACGATTCGGATCATACTCAATAGCAGCAACCAAAGCTGGAACTCCATCCTTGTTGCGCTTGAAATCTACAATCCTGTAATGCCTTTTGTGTCCGCCACCTCTATGCCTTGCAGTTTTCCTGCCGGCAGCGTTACGACCTCCGGATTTATTTAAAGACACCAGCAAACTTTTCTCAGGCTTGCTCTTGGTGATTTCATCGAATGCAGGGTATGACATGAACCTCGACCCTGGCGTTACCGGCGCTAATTTCCTTATAGCCATTTGAATGTATGATCTATCCTTTTTATGAGTTCTATCCTTCGCTCTTCTGGGCTGAACCTGAGTAATAGTCTATTGACTGACCCTCTGCAAGAGTGATAATCGCTTTTTTCCAATCTTTCTTTTTACCGGTAATCAAACCTTTCCGGGTATTCTGGCTGCGGGATTTCCCAAGGCAGTTAACCGTACGAACTGATTTTACCACTACACCAAATTTCTTCTCTACCGCTAACCTGATATCACTCTTGTCGGCATCCGGCTTGACAATAAAGACATACTGTCCTTTCTGCTCTGTCAGCCCGGTACTTTTTTCTGTCAACCAGGGGCGCAACAACGGGTTTCTCATCTCTTTAACTCCTTTTTCTGGAAAACTGCAATTACCCTAATGTATCTTCTATTTTTTTCAACGCGGTCTTCTGAACCAGCACCGTCTGACTATTGAGAATATCATAGGTTGAAGCCTTGTCGGCAGTCATGATATTAAGCACCTCGATATTTCTTCCTGACCTCGCGATGATCATATCATACTCTGGAGTCAGCATCAGGGTTTTTTTCTCGGCCAGTCCAAGGTTTTTCAGGATATCGGCAAAAGGCTTTGTCTTTATCTGTTCGAACCTGAAATCCTCGACCACGAGGATCTGACCTGCTGCGGCCTTGGCGCTAAGAGCCGAGCGTCTTGCAAGAAGCTTAACCTTCTTGTTGACTTTCTGCTCGTATGTATGAGGCGTTGGTCCAAATATCGTACCGCCACCAATATTCAAAGGCGAACGGCTTGAACCCTGACGTGCATTACCGGTACCTTTCTGGCGTAAAGGCTTTTTGCCTCCACCCCTGACCTCGGTACGCGTCTTTGTTTTATGAGTTCCCTGACGGCGGTTTGCGAGGATCGACTTGACATCGAGGTACATCGCATGTTCAGATACTTCAGCGCCGAATATATCGTCACGGAGCGTTACCACTTCCCCGGTTTCAGTGCCCCCGGTATTCAAGACTTTAAGTTCCATAGCTACGTGCATTCAGCATTTACTTTTTTGTAGAAACAATCTTTACATAGGAATTTCTTGGGCCCGGCACAGATCCCTTTATAACAATAAGATTGGACTCCGGCATAATCTTGAAGATCTCAAGATTTCTGACCGTAATATTATCCGATCCCATGCGTCCACCCATTCTGGTTCCCTTGAAAACCCTTGAAGGATCAGATGAACCTCCAACAGAACCTGGCGCTCTCAACCTGTCCGACTGACCATGAGTTCTTGATCCGCCACCAAAATTGTAACGCTTGACAACACCGGCAAACCCTTTTCCTTTGGAAACTCCAAGAACGTTGACCTTCTCGCCTTCCTTGAAAGAATCAACACTGACAGGACTGCCTGCTTCAAGCTCCTGGTTGAGCTCTGAAAAGTCAAACTCTGCCAACTTGTAGCCTGGTGTGACTCCGGCCTTTCTGTAATGACCCTGCAATGGTTTGCTTACCTTCTTTTCCTTTCTCTCGCCGATACCAACCTGATAAGCATCGTAACCGTCTTTATCAACACGCTTAACCTGTGTCACAAAGCAAGGACCTGCCTCGATAATCGTGCAGGAGACTGCCTCGCGTTTATCATTGTATAAACGGGTCATACCGATTTTCTTTCCAAGAATCGCACCCATATTATTAGCTTTTCTAATTCTTTAAGACTTAATTTCAACATCAACGCCGCTTGGAAGCTCAAGCTTCATAAGCATATCAATGGTTCTGGACGTCGGGTTTATAATTTCAATCAACCTCTTGTGAGAGGAGAATGAAAACTGCTCACGGGACTTTTTGTCGACATGCGGAGACCGGTTTACGGTATACACATGAGATTTAGTTGGCAGCGGTATTGGACCAAAGATGATAGCGTCAGTTTGCTTGACCACATCAATAATCCTTAGAGCCCACTTATCAACCAGACTATGGTCGTAAGACTTGAGCTTGATCCTTATCTTTTGCTGTACAGCCACTTGTGAACCCTGTTTCTGTGTTATCAATAAAAAAGGGACGGGATTTTCGGCCCCGCCCCGTAAGCCATACGATCTATTACTCGATAATCTTTGTTACAGAACCCGCACCGACGGTACGACCGCCTTCACGAATTGCAAAACGCAGACCTTCATCCATAGCGATAGGAGCAAGCAACTCTACATCAACTGAAAGGTTGTCGCCTGGCATAACCATCTCTACACCTTCAGGCAGTGTTACAGAACCAGTAACATCTGTGGTACGGAAGTAGAACTGTGGGCGGTAACCGTTAAAGAACGGAGTATGACGGCCACCCTCTTCCTTTTTCAGGATATAGACTTCAGCCTTGAACTTGGTGTGTGGCTTGATGGTACCGGGTTTAGCGATAACCATACCACGCTCGAGTTCGGTCTTGTCGACACCCCTGAGAAGAAGACCGGCGTTATCGCCTGCCTGACCTTCATCAAGAAGCTTCTGGAACATTTCGATACCGGTAACAACCGATTTACGAGTTGGTTTCAGACCGACAATCTCAACCTCTTCGTTGATCTTGACGCGACCTCTCTCAATCCTTCCGGTACCTACAGTACCACGACCGGAAATAGAGAATACATCTTCAACAGGCATAAGGAACGGCTTGTCGATATCACGGAGGGGCTCAGGAATGAACTCATCAACAGCATCCATAAGCTCCATGATAGCTTTCTCGCCTTCTGGATCACCATCAAGAGCCTTCAATGCGGAACCCTTGATAATCGGAATATCATCACCAGGGAAATCATACTGGGTAAGAAGCTCTCTGAGTTCAAGCTCAACCAGCTCGATAAGCTCAGGATCAGCAATGTCAACCTTGTTGAGGAAAACAACAAGTGCAGGAACGTTCACCTGGCGAGCAAGCAGGATGTGCTCACGGGTCTGGGGCATAGGGCCATCAGTACCTGCAACCACAAGAATTGCGCCATCCATCTGGGCAGCACCGGTGATCATGTTTTTAATGTAGTCAGCGTGGCCAGGACAGTCAATGTGCGCATAGTGGCGCTTTTTTGTCTGGTACTCAACGTGCGCTGTCGAAATGGTAATACCGCGCTCTCTTTCTTCAGGAGCCTTGTCGATACTGCCGAAATCACGCTGAAGAGCAAGACCCTGCTTTGCAAGAACCGAAGTAATTGCTGCAGTCAAAGTTGTCTTGCCATGATCGACGTGACCAATGGTTCCTATATTGACATGGGGTTTATCCCTTTTGTAGGACTCTTTTGCCATAACTTGTCTCCGTGTCGGTTATCTGTTATTGTTTTGTAATAGTTAAAACTGATACAGTCTCTCGCTCGCTTATTCCGAATCCTTGCTTACCCTTTTCTCCTGCAATGCCTCTGCAATATTGCGCGGTACTTCGCGATAACAGTCAAACTCCATCGAATAATTAGCTCTTCCCTGACTCATCGAACGAAGATCGGTCGAATAACCAAACATAGCCGAAAGAGGAACCTTTGCGTTGACAAACTGCGCCCCCGCTCTCTGACCCATACCTTCGATATGACCACGACGACTCGAAAGATCTCCCATCACATCACCGAGATACTCTTCGGGAGTAACAACTTCAACTTTCATGATCGGCTCAAGCAAAACAGGATCAGCTTTTTTGGCAGCACCCTTGAAACCAATGGAACCGGCAATCTTGAAAGCCATTTCCGAAGAGTCAACCTCATGATACTTGCCATCAAACAGGGTCACCTTGATATCCTGCATCGGATAGCCTGCAACAACACCACCTTTCATGGCCTGCTGCACACCAACATTGACTGCCGGAATATACTCTCTCGGAATGACACCACCCTTGACTGCATCGACAAACTCATATCCCTTTCCTTCCTCAAGCGGCTCAACCTTGAGATTGACCAGACCAAACTGACCTTTACCGCCTGACTGACGAACAAATTTACCCTCAAACTCAACGGTCTTGCGTATGGTTTCGCGATAGGCAACCTGTGGCTGACCAACATTTGCCTCCACCTTGAACTCACGCTTCAAGCGGTCAACCAAAATCTCGAGATGTAACTCACCCATACCCGCAATCAGTGTCTGACCTGTTTCATCGTCAGTCTTCACCTTGAAGGTAGGATCCTCTTCAGCCAGTTTCGCAAGCGACATACCCAGCTTGTCAGAATCCGCCTTTGTTTTTGGCTCAATCGCAATTTCTATAACTGGCTCAGGAAAAACCATTTTCTCAAGAACCACAGGGAAGTTTTCATCGCAGAGAGTATCACCGGTTCTGACATCCTTCAAACCAACAGCCGCCGCAATATCACCGCAATAAACACAATCCAGATCCTCTCTCTTGTTGGAATGCATCTGAAGCACACGACCGACACGCTCTTTCTTGCCAGTCATCGTGTTGAGCACATAACTGCCAGCCTTGAGAAAGCCGGAATAAACCCTGAAAAATGTAAGCTTTCCAACGAATGGATCAGTCGCGATCTTGAAGGCAAGAGCAGCAAATGGCTCCTCATCCCTCGGTTCACGACTTACTGATTCTTCGGTACGCGGATGATGGCCCTCAACAGCTCCCACATCGACCGGAGAAGCAAGGTACTCTACAACCGCATCAAGCATAAACTGGACACCCTTGTTCTTGAACGAAGAACCGCAAAGCACCGGAATGATGGCAACCTTGAGGGTCGCCTGACGCAGGACCGACCTGACCTCTTCCTCAGTGATTGTCTCGCCGTTCAGATATTTCTCGAGGAGAGTATCATCAACTTCTGACACTGCCTCAAGCATATTGATCCTCCATGTCCTTGCCTCGTTTTGCAGGTCATGAGGAATCTCGACTTCATTATAGGTACTGCCGTCATCCTTATTGTAAATAATACCCTTCATTCTGATCAGATCGACAAACCCGGCAAAAATTTCGCCTTCGCCGATCGGGATCTGAAGCGGTACAGGATTTGCGCTAAGTCTCTCCCTGATAGCCTTTACGGTATCAAAAAAGTTGGCACCAGTTCTATCCATCTTGTTGACATAGGCAATCCTCGGCACACCATACTTGTTCGCCTGGCGCCAGACCGTTTCTGACTGGGGCTCAACACCGCCAACTGCGCAAAAAAGCGCAACAGCACCATCAAGCACGCGCAACGAACGCTCAACCTCAACCGTAAAGTCAACGTGACCAGGTGTATCGATAATATTGATTCTGTGCCTGATTCCTGCAAAATTCCCAAACCTGGGCTCCCAGAAACAGGTGGTCGCTGCAGAAGTGATAGTGATACCACGCTCTTTCTCCTGCTCCATCCAGTCCATCGTCGCTCCGCCATCATGCACCTCACCCATCCGGTGCAGACGACCTGTATAATAGAGAATCCTCTCTGTAGTCGTTGTCTTGCCGGCATCAATGTGAGCCATGATACCGATGTTGCGTACTTTATCTAAATCAACCAGCCTTGCCATAACACAATTTTATTTATCAACACTTTATACAAAAGATCATCAGAACCTGAAATGTGCAAACGCCTTGTTGGCATCAGCCATACGATGCACCTCATCGCGCTTCTTAACCGACGCGCCCTGCTCGTTAGCAGCATCAATCAACTCAGCCGCAAGCTTTTCAGCCATTGATTTACCACCACGCTTACCTGCATACAACTTGAGCCAGCGGAAAGCAAGTGCACCTCTTCTGGAAGCCTTGACCTCCATAGGAATCTGATAGGTAGCACCACCAACCCTTTTACTGCGAACCTCGACAACCGGCGCAATATGCGACATCGCCTTGCGGTAAACCTCCAGAGGCTCTTCACCACTCACCTTCTCAGCAATGATAGCAAACGCATCATATACGATCTTTGTAGCAACAGCTTTCTTACCATCAAGCATTACAGCATTGATGAAACGGGCAACACTCTCATCCCCGTAACGAAAATCAACACCGATTCTTTTATAGCCACCTTTTTTTGGCATAGTTCTTCTCTGAATTTATGATTCGACCTATTTTCTGCCTTTACCCTTGACAGGAGCGGCTGCACCAGCTTTCGGCTGCTTGGCCCCGTACTTCGAACGACTCTGCTTGCGATCAGCCACGCCGGAAGTATCCAGCGAACCACGCACAATGTGATACCGCACACCAGGAAGATCCTTTACCCTGCCGCCTCGAATCAAAACGATCGAATGCTCCTGCAGGTTATGACCTTCGCCCGGGATATAGGCAGTAACCTCAATCTTGTTCGACAACCTTACACGAGCCACTTTGCGCAATGCAGAGTTAGGCTTTTTTGGTGTTGTCGTATAAACACGTGTGCAAACCCCGCGCTTCTGCGGGCACTTCTCAAGCGCCGGTGACGCTGTTTTTGATACTTTTACACTTCTTCCAAGCCTGATGAGCTGCTGAATCGTCGGCATACTGAAACTCTCTTTCTATTAAAAAACCTCTGATTACAAAAAACGTAATGCACATAAAAATCCATAAGGACAGTCAATGTAAGCGAATTATGAAAAAAAACAAAACCTATTTCAACATTTTTCTCCTCTTGTAATAAAAAATTTCATATCATCAATGACACCCTCCAAAAAGCCCAAAACACAAGGAAATACGGGCTTTCTGACCGCCCGTTCCCCCCAAAAAAACCTTCTTCCTCCTCTATGCAGGCAGCCCTGAATGCTGACAAAAAATTCCGGGGTAATCCTCTCTCGCTCCCAGGTTCCTTTTATTCATGTGTCCAGCCACTAAACAATAGAAATCCCTGAACCTGCCATTTCAAAGAATTAACCATGCAAATCATGGAACGAACATCCATAATTGCAAGGATAAATCACTGCCAACCCGCCAAAGTGTTCATTGAACGCAACAAGGTCGAGAGTTGGTCACTCCAAAAACCCAGCAAGATGATACTAACAAACTGAGTGAAATGAGGGTCGTCCCCTCGACAGGATAGTAGTAAAACAGAAAAAGGCGACCCGCAAGTCGCCAATAGCTGAATAATCACCCTGCAGAGGTTCATCACAGCCCTT
>SZXY01000043.1 GCA_005843805.1 Chlorobium sp. | reverse complement strand
AGGTGAAAGGATTCGGCACATCGTCAAAGTGATCGACAGGCCCTGGATTTTCAGGGTCAGGCTCAGGAACAGGCACCTTGTAACTGAAATCAAATTTCCCGTCACTTTCGGCTTTCCAGCCGCTGTCAATACGGCAGACATAGCCGTTGGCAAGACGGAAGAGAGTGATGGTACGAACAACCTTTACGCCCCAGGGATAGACCATACTTTTGACCTGAACCACCTCATGAGAGGTCCGTCCGGTAACAACATTAAAGAGCGCCTGACTGGTCTGGGCAAAGGCTGCATTCTTGTTATGCCAGTCGCTGAACATGCTGGCGCCGTAACCGCTGAGACCGGCCTTCGTGAGAGGCGATCCCGGTCTGCCAGGCAGATTCCATTTATTTTCGCAAAATTCCGTATTGAATATCCTTGTCGGTGTATGCGCGAGCGTGCTCGCATCGGCTGGCGAGCCATCAGGATTATTGATATTGAAAAGCTGAAAGGTGAACCCCTGGAACATGTCATCTTCACCCGGTACAAACGAAGAGCCTGCTGTCAACTCCAGTTGAAGTCCGCCGTTCACATAGTTGTTGAAAACCGGCCTGATGTTTTCAAGCCCAGGTTTCCTGGGTGTCTGCTTGGAATTATTATCCAGAATGGTCACAGTAACCATCCCAAACGGCAGATTGAAGATCGCGTAGGTTTTGCCATCCTCTTTTTTGCGGAAGGTTTCAACAAGATATTTCGACAGCGGAATGGGAGAGAGCGTCACCGGTTCCGAACTGAGGTTACCGATACGTGTCGGGAAGCCGTCATCCTGATAGTAGTTGAATCCGGCAGGCGGATCATAGGGCAATCCAACAGGGTCACCCTGCTTGATCTGGGGAGGAGTGAGGTTGAACACCGGTTCCCACGCTATCTGCGGCACAGTGAATGCATGGGCAAAGATACCTTTTGTAATGACGTCAAGCCCCCGCATCTGTATCGGGAAGAGCGAAGCATTAGCCTCATCCTGAATTTTGACGTCAAACAACCTGCCGAGGTTGTTCTGAAAGGTAAAAGCCACGCCCATCTGATTGGCCTTGCTGCTGACATCAAGCAGGGAGAAATCTTCCAGAAGCCTGCCGCGCTTGCCCATCACGATTGACTGGAGCGGGTTGACAGGCTGCTCTATTGAACGCAAAGAGGGCGTATCCTCAATTTGCAGGGAGAGCGTTTGCGCATAGCTGTTCTTGAACGGGCTCTCCATCGCCACCTGCATATAATCAATCTCTGGCTGGACACTTTCCGCTTGAGCTTTGGCTGTAATTTTTTCCACCGGAAACGCACCCTGCAGAGGAGCAAAATGGAAAGAGACACCTACACGATCAATCTTCTCGCTCTTTTTCTCCCACTGCACCAGACCAATGAGCCACAACCATACAATGCTCTCTCGCCTCCCGGAGACAACCGCGATGGTGGAGGAACTACCTGTTTCAAATTGGCTCCTCAAAACGCCAAGGTTGGCGGCATAAGGATCAGGCAAAGTCGGCAGGTAGGAGAACATGCCAAAACCGAGATAGAGCTTCCCTTTTATAACCGAAGCAAAATCTTCCGAACACTCTCCAAAAAGCACCACACTGTTGGGAGGAGTCACGGTAAACAGTGCATTGTGCATCGCCAGTGCCATAGGCTTTACAGCAGGAATCTTGCCTGATGATGAATTGTCCTTCAGCACATCCTGATCGATGACGCTCACCTGCCGCTTTGCTTTCCCTGCGTTGAGAATATAGAGACTGTTTTTCGTCTTCACCGTCACGGCAGTTCCATCAACTTTCACCGGACGATCGAGAAGCATCTCGCAATTGGCCAGGCCAGCAACCAGCTCATCGCCAGCAGCAACAGAGTTGAAGAAAAAGGGAGCATCCTTGCGCATACGCCACTCCATGGAGGTACCAAAGCTGTTCAGATCGTCCTTCCACAACGCGAAACTATGGAGAGCCCCCGACCCGTCACTCTTCAGGTCTGTCAGGGCAATACGACCTGGCTCACCAATGATAAAGGGAGCTGGCAGAGAGATATGCTTGTTCTGAAGATTGATTGGCTCTGCATCCAGCCCCGGCCCGCAAGCAACGATGAGAGCACCGTTCCCGTCCGCCTCAGGAGGATTCGCAACATCGATCTTGGCCGCAGGAATGCTCCACCAGCTCTTCTCGATTGTGGCCTCTCCCGCAAAAGTGCA
Organism: Chlorobium sp.; assembly: GCA_005843805.1. Classification (GTDB taxonomy): domain Bacteria; phylum Bacteroidota; class Chlorobiia; order Chlorobiales; family Chlorobiaceae; genus Chlorobium. The sequence goes on along the minus strand of SZXY01000043.1, from coordinate 2,412 downwards.
GAACGGAGAATCACACTTGCTGATTCTAAAAAGAGACGTATCACACTCCACCGGAACAACCAGCCGACTGAAAAAAGGAAGAAAGAGGCTGTTCTGATCATCCTTGTAGTTAAACGAGGCATTATGGCCATACACCAACCACGATGATGACTGAACCTCAAGGATTTTCTTTGTATTCCCCTTTATATTGAACGTAAAACTCTCCGGCAGCTTGAACTTCGCCTGGCGTGCATCCACTCCATAAGGACTTGACGGGTCGCTGGCAAAACTCGAGTTCTGCTCAAGCTGCAACTCGCAATGCACTGTTGTCACAGCGCTCACTGTCAGTTTTCCTCCAAGAATCTCCGGATCGCTGTCAAGCGTCAATGTTCCACCCTTAACCCGAAGCCCGCAAAAATAAGCCGCATCAGCCGCCGGATCGAACACTCTCGCATTTATCCAGACCGAATCAGGCTCAATGGTATACGTCCTGGTAAGTTCAACCGTCATATCATCCGCAAGCACAAATCGCGGCTCATAAAAACTTGCCTTGAAAAGAATCGCAGGCTGAGCCCACCCACTGATATAGAGAGGAATAAGCTTCTCGGTACGCACAAAATCAAAATAGTAATCGTGACCGCTACTGTCGAGAAAAGGGCCGGAAGTCGAAACCCTGACTCCAGCCGCAGCTTCCGTGACACTACCCTGCAACTGGGTCGTTCGAATTGGCAGCGTACGCACGAAAACCTGCAGATTGCCAGGTGATTTGGACTTGAAGCGCTCGACCACCTTGTCGATACGGCTCTGTTGAACAGCAGACGAAGCAACCAGATCGCTCCGCTCAAAAATAAAATCCTGATTACGTATAGTCGCAGGCTCCTGCTGAAGCGAGGCAAGAGCGATTTTCTCCTGAACAAGTTCAAGAGCTTTTTCCTCCTGGGCACTATTGATCTGTATTTGCCCGGTCAAAGACGAAAGCAGCGTAGAGAGAGTTTTTTCAGGCATAGTGATTGATCGTTCAAATGAAAAACCTGTGTTCTGCAAAAAAAAGACGAAAGCGTACTATTGCGAAACTCTATAGCCAAGCGTAAGAAAAGAAAGGAACCGAAGTCAGAAGAAAGGTGAGGTTAACCAAGGGAGACTGGTGCTGCACCCTTGGTTCATGATGTTCAACGTTTTTCATAGAATAAAAAACATCAAGCACTTTATTTTAAACAAAATATCCCAAAATACCTCTTTTTTTTATCTGCGGACGAATAGGCAAATTTGGTGAGGAGTGAGGTCATTTTCGCCGTCTTGTGGTATTTCGGAAGGTTCAGCGATTGGCTCTTAAACAAGATATCATCTCCAATAGATCCCAGAGAAAATCCCAAGCTCCTGAAAAATCAGCAAAATATTGGTAGCACAGAATACCAAAAAAGAGAGGGTAAAAGTTGATTCAAAACATTCGGCATATGTAAAAACCAAATCTACACAAATCAAAATAAGCGAGAAAAATACTTCGCGCATTGAATACATACCTCAGATCCTGCTCAATCTGTGATAACTGCGACCATGGAGCATTAGCTCTCCATGCAGTAATGTAGTCAAGAGGAATCATATTTCAGGTTCAACCTTTTCATTGACCAAAAGCCGCCAGCGGGTCACCTGTCGAACTCCTTTGAAGGGTTGTGACGGAGAGAGCGAGGTAGGTACAGGATTGCGACTTGCAACATTTTCAGCCAATCCTTCGGCTAACCCTGTTTCACCAATCAAGTCCAGCAAGTAACCCAATCGCTGAGACCACGCTACGGGAGAAAGTTCTGCTATTTCACCAACTTCCCGCCATCAAGGGATTCTGCCAGTTCAGACAAAACAGTTGCCGTATTGTCCAGCCCACCTGCATGATGCGGATACCCGGTTAGATCAAATGCTGTAACCTCAGGAGTCGATACCTTTACATAACCGCGAGGTGTCTTGAAATCCTGAGTAGGCATGAGTGCTGCATTTTTCCGTATGATGAAAGCAACCCTCACATCTCCACAGATGATTTCCGGTCGAGCATGTTGCAAGAGAACCTGAAAAGCCTGTGGACGTTGATGAGCTGCACCATAGTGTTCAGCAGCAGCAAGAATGCCTTCATAGTAGGGCTCTTTCAGGTAATCCATCAGTAACGGAATAAACTGGTTTGCAGGCAAACATCCCATAGACCGGTATTCCGGGGGAACAATCAAATAAAATCCCCGGAACGGCATGGCAATCTCACCCTTATGCCGCAGACGACGCAAGGCCGCACGGGTAGCGATAACGCCTGATCCAAGCGCATCAGAAGCTTCAGCGCCACTGAAACATAATACACCTTTGGCAAGCAAAGCATCAATGAAGTCAGTAATAAACATACTGATAATCACATGAATCAATCGAATAATGCAACACAAATCGTTACCATACTCA
>SZXY01000184.1 GCA_005843805.1 Chlorobium sp. | reverse complement strand
TCGACAAATCCATTCTTTTTCAGAAGGTTACAGCCAATGGTGACGAGCCCGTTCGACTGAAATTCAGAAGATATGAGTATCTGGCACAACGGGTTAGGGATCTGCATGAGTTTGGTTCGGAACGGGTCAATTATGAAATTGTTTCAAACATGGAGGAAGAACCCGCAAAACGAAAGTACGGTTTCATCATTCATGGCAACCGGAATGTTGTTCTTGCCGAGAGTCTTTTCATTTTCAGCAAAAAGACAGCGCCGGAACCGGATGACATAGAGCAAGAGATTGAAAAGCTTATGCGTTATTTCGCATTTGAACTCGATCTCTATTGTGAACCGGATTCCTGCGACAATAACGAAGACCCCTATTCATTCCGGGCAACAGCGGTTGTTCCCTGCTGGCCAAAACGATTCCGAGACCCGACGTTTCGTGGACTGGTGGAGAAAACGATCCAGAGCGAATCGCCCGCGCATGTTCATACCCGTATTGTGTGGGTTGGCATTCTGGAGATGCAACGTTTTGAAAAGGTATATGCTGACTGGCTTCTTGAAATGTCGCAGACGGAAATGCCCTCATTCGAGAAAACCAATCCGCTGGTCGATGTGCTCAATACACTCCGTCCCTGTGGTGTCTGCGAGGATGAATGCAACTGAATGAAAAAAGAGGCACACAAGAGCTATGACGCATATTGTAAACAGGCTCTGTTTTGAGCTTCGCTGTCCTGACGAGGGCACTGCGTTTCTGTCGCGTCAGGCTTTTGCCGAGACCTTTCAGCCAGAGATTGTTGAAATTATTGATAAGGTCTGCTCTCAATATCTCTCTGAGGAGGAATGGCTGCGTCTCGATACCCTTGAGATCGATCTGGGACGATTCAGTCAGCATCTGCTTGATCGCGATTTCGCGCTCCTCTTTCGTCGTCAATTTGAAAAAGAACTTCTCAAAAAGCTTGATCTTTCAACCATCGAACAACGCAAGGTGACGAAAGAACGCTCCCGTATGGAGCTTTTCGCATATTTTCTCTTGCAGGGTACCTTGCCGTGGTGGGCAGTTGAAACTGAAGCGGATATCGACACGCTTGCCCGGGAGTTGTACCTTCGTCATCCAGCCGGGTTGCGTTCCTTTTTTTATGAACAGAGAAAAAACCCCACACTCTGGACAAGGGCCGCTTTTCAGTTAAGTGACACTGCAATCCGCGCGATCATCTCTCTTTTCAGGGAGTTGCAGGATGCCGAGAGGCTTTTGTCACAGTGGGCACTGACCTCGAACATCCTTGATGTTCGGTTCAGTGTTGCCTTACGCCAGGCATTGCTTCGCCACGCACCTGAACTGTTCAGTGAAGGGGAAGTTGTTCCTCCAGCCTCTGATATTCTCTCTCTTATCGTCAATGAGATCGTTCCGAAACTGACCGGAGCGATGACTTCACCTGCTTCGATCACACCGGGCGCTCCCTGGTCGATTGCCGAAAACGCATCTGTTGAAGTTTCTGCTGTACCCTTAACCCCCGGCGCTTCTGACAGGGAAGCGAGTCACAGCCTGATGAGCAGTGGCCGCGTGTTGACTCATGCCGAATTCGAGAGTGATAAAGAACAGGCGCGTTATCCACTGCATCATGCTGGCCTGATTCTTCTCGCCCCATTTTTCATGAAATTGTTTGACGCTTGTGGATTGCTTGATGGCAGGCAATGGAAGGACAAGGAGGCGCAATACCAGGCAATCCATCTGCTTGGTTTTTTGAGTACGGGATCGACCAAAGTGCCGGAATACAGCCTGGTGCTGGAAAAGATATGTTGCGGGATTGCCATCGAAGAGCCGATCCCGCTTGATGCCGGCTTGCAGGAGTATCAGTTGGATGAATCACGGGCATTGCTTGCTTCGGTCATAGAACATTGGAAGGTGCTCAAGAATACATCGATTGATGGTTTGCGTGAAACATTCCTGAAGCGGGACGGGCTTCTTTCCGTAAAAGAGGAGGGTTGGCTTTTGCAGGTCGAGCGCAAAACTCTCGATGTGCTTCTTGACTCTCTTCCCTGGGGATATTCAACGGTTCTTTTGCCCTGGAACGACTACCACATTCATGTTGAATGGTAAGAGGAGCAGCTATGAACAATGCAGAAACGAATTCCGGGTATAGTGAGCCTCATCGCATTGATCTCAATGCGGAGAGTCTGGCGCGAGAGGTTGGCTGGTTTGCCGGGGTGGTTAACGAGCGCTTGCAAGAGTATTTTGCCGAACCTGCCATCAAAACCAATGACTATTCCGTCGAACACGGTCGGGATACCGAGCCCGGCTTTTCGAGGAACTCGCCCCCTGATCTTGCCGGAGATAGTTCGGTCTATGCAGAGTTTGTCAACTACTACCAGCTTTCCGGTGACGAACGGTTGCTGCTGATGCTTGCAATCATTCCGCATATACAGCCGCATTTGCTCGACGTCTTTTTTTCGGCCAACAAGCTTCTCGGGCGCGGCTATACTGAATTTGGCGGTGTAAAAGGCAGCCGGCACAGCGGTTTTATACCGACCATCGAAACGGCGCTCTTCCTGCTTGCAGGCAACGATCTTTCGCACCGTTTCCGTCTCTATAAACTGTTTGACCCGGATCATGTTTTTTCCTCACATCATATTATCGCCATTGAACAGAGTGGAGGGTACGAGCCCTTTTACAGCAGCCCGATACACCTGACGGAGGAGTATGTCGATTACTTTACGACCGGCATTTTCCGTCATCCGCAATTCAGCATGGAGTTTCCAGCAAAACGGCTTACGACTGGCATGAATTGGGCGGATCTGGTTGTCGATGAGTTTACTGCCGCTCAATTGGACGAATTGCGTATCTGGCTGCAACATGGACGCACGCTTTATGAAGAGTGGGGTATGAATACCAAGCTGAAGCCTGGCTACAAGGCCCTTTTCCACGGTGCTCCGGGCACCGGAAAGACTCTGACCGCAGCCCTCCTCGGGAAACTCTTCAATCTGGATGTTTACCGGATCGATCTCTCTATGGTTGTTTCAAAATATATTGGCGAGACAGAAAAAAATCTTGAAAAGGTCTTCAAGAAAGCGGAGAACAAGAACTGGATTCTCTTCTTCGATGAAGCCGATGCACTGTTTGGCAAGCGCACCGGCATTTCAGATTCGCATGATAAATTTGCCAACCAGGAGATCTCTTATCTGCTGCAACGTCTTGAAGATTACAGCGGGCTTGTCATTCTTGCATCGAACATGCGCAGTAATGTCGATGAAGCCTTCACCCGGAGACTGCAATCAATTATTCATTTCCAGAAACCGCAGCCGCGCGAGCGTTTTCAGCTCTGGATAAATGCGTTCAGCAAAGCATGTACAACCCCTGCTCCGGAAGAGATGATGCGTATTGCGCAACAGTACGAACTTACCGGTGGATCGATCATGAATGTTGTACAGTACGCCTCGCTGCAGGCACTGAATCGCAACGAAAAGCAGATAACGATCGAAGATTTGCAGCAAGGCATTAAAAAAGAATTTCGCAAAGAGGGCAAGACAGTGTAAAGGAGAGATAACCGTGAATTTTCATCACTCGAAAACAACCGACAAAAAAAGTGCTTGCACTCCTGCGGCAACCAGCGATGCCGATCTTCGATTGCAATGCAAATTGAGCATTGGTTCACAGAACGATCCGCTTGAAGCTGAAGCAGATGCCGTGGCTGAGCGGGTAATGCGTATGCCGGACTCTTATGTCGTTCAGCGAAAATGCGCCTCTTGCGAAGAAGAAAAGGTTTATCGCAAGCCGCTGGCCTCTTTTATACAAGGAAAGGGAACGGCTTCGGCTTCTGTGGCATCCGATGCTCTCAGCAACCAGATCAATGCCACCAAAGGTCTTGGCAGCAGTATGGAGCAACCTGCCCGTTCTTTTATGGAAAGTCGTTTTGGAACTGACTTTTCCGCTGTATCAATTCATACTGGTGATTATGCCGTTCGCATGAACAGGGAACTTGATGCAAAAGCATTTACGGTTGGCAATGATATTTATTTTAACAGGGGTAACTATACGCAAGGCTCTGAGAGTGGCAGGACTTTGCTGGCGCATGAGCTGGCACATACACTGCAGCAGAAAGGCTCAATCAGCAAAAAAGTTTTTCGGAAAAAAAATGACGACACCTGTCCGGCCAAATACAGTAAGGCAACCACGTTTAAAGAGCTTGTAAAGCTGGTAGAAGAGGCGGAAACTCAACTGGTCAACTGCGGGTATAAGACGATAGAGGAAAGGGTGCACATTATAAGGGGATTATATTACGGATCGACCTGGAGTGTGGATTATGATGTTGAAAAAAGCCCGGTCAGAAACTTTGCTTTCAATTATACCTATACTGTATCATCAGAACCCGATGATCCTCGAAATTGTCTTGATTGCAGCTTGATCGATGCGCTCAAAAAAAGCGCCGAAGTTTCAGACGGCAAGAAATCTTTTGATTTCGGTCATGCTATTATTGGTCTGGATGCACGAAGAAGTTTTATGGCCAGAAATATGAAAATACCTACCCAGGGCGGTACCGGTCTGGATATTGTCACATGGCTGGGAGATTTGGGTGGGGGAGCTGGAATGCTTTCGATCAGAAGGATGACCGATCCCGCAAGAAAGGTGACAACCGTTTTTTCAGGGAGTGATTTTGGTGGTGCATTCAACCTTGAAGGTGATATTGGAGCATTTCTCATCGCAAGGGATACTACGACATCTGATATCTCCAAACTTGATTTCACTGGAAAAAGTTATTTATGGGAAGCATTGGATACCTATTTGAATGCTTCAGCTCCCGGATCTGAATGGAATAGCCGGTGTCAGCTTTTTTTGACAATGCTTGGAGGAGTTTTTTCCGGTACGACACTGACCAATCGTAGTTCCCTGGAAGCGACTTTGGTTGCTAAAATCAAAGATTTTGGACTATGGTACTTGGTGAACAGGCTCCGACAGAGCGGTACTTTTTCTAAAAAAAACGCATTGGATGCTTCCCGGCATCTGGTTGGGGCATCCGGGGAAGTTGCCAAAGTGTTTTTGGATATTCTCACTTCGTGTGCCAGTGGAACAACTACAACGCTCAAACCTGTTTCCGATCCGGCTCCAACACCCGCTGGCAATGCCTTGCCTGAAGTTGAAAAATTCTTTTCTGCCAAAGAAAAGGGTGAAGATATTTTGGATGCTGCAAAAAAATGGACGGATAAACTGTTTTAACTTTTTGAAACAGGTTGGCAATACATTCGCCTCATATACTTTCCATTTCGCATGCGGAGAGAGATAGAGAGAGTGAAATTTTCCGAAAGTGGGGAGGCTCCTGAGTTCATAATAACAGAATTCAGCAAAGAAGGCAAGAGAGAGTAAAGGAGAACCGTAGTGCAATCCCGTCAATCGAAAATAACCGACAACAAGCCCGGTTACAGCCCGGCGGCAACCAGCGCGGCTGCGCTTCAGTTGCAGCGTAAATTAAGGATTGGCTCAGAGACCGACCCGCTCGAAGCTGAAGCTGACTCAGTGGCCGACCGGGTGATGGCTATGTCGGAGGTGCCATTGGTGCAGCGCAAATGCGCCAGTTGCGAAGAGGAGGATAAACGGTTGCAACGCAAGCTCCTTGCCTCATCACTGACACCTTTTGTTCAAAGGAAATCTTCGGAAGTCAATTCTCCGTTGAGCGATACCATTTCCGCTCGTATCGAATCCAGGCTTGGCAGGGGAGCACCGCTTCCGGAACCCACCCGGAGTTTCATGGAAAACCGCTTTGGAGCGGATTTTGCCGATGTGCGTATTCATGCGGATCACGAAACGGCACAACTGTCGAACAATCTTAATGCACAAGCCTTTACCGTAGGCCGCGATATTTATTTCGATCATGGAAAGTTTTCGCCACAAACGCATGACGGTTTGCATTTGATCGCGCATGAGTTAACGCATACGATACAGCAATCAGGTTCAGGAGAAGCTCATTATGTCAAGGGCGACGAACAACGCACGTTATCTCCGGTTGCTCGAAAAGTTGACAGTCCGGTTAACAACATTCGTCAACTGCCAGATAAACAGATTCAGCGAGAAGTCACTTCAGATCATGGTGCAACGCAGCGTGATGACTCTCTTGGTTTCGTGGAGTCAATGGCCATCGATACCTTTGCCTCAACAGCAACGGCTGGCATTCCATTTCTGAAGCCCATAGTAAAGGGTGGTTTTACAGGCTTTTATACAGAGATTCGGTATCAGGTCGAAACAGGTAAAGGCCAACAGTTCATGGAGCGTGTAGAGGAACTTTTTCTAAGTCCTTCAGAGATGCTGGCATGTGGAAAAGGCTATTATTGGGGTCTTCTTCAAGGACTATGGAGTCCGGTTCAAGGTATTGTCGATATCGTGAAGTTTGCATGGAAGCTTCAGGCATGGCAGATGCAGGCTCTTGCCAACGTTATTGAAAACTACCATGCATTCGCCGAAATGCTTGGTACTCTCATCAGCCGCTTTTCAGCTTTGGGAGACAAAGCGCAAGCTGTTATGGCAGAAATTCGCAAAAACCCGATGGCCTTTGCGGGTAGACTCATTGATGCTCTCTCGGGAAGTGTATTTGAACTTGCCAAGAGAGGTGGACATCAGGCAGGGCAAGCCTTTTTCCGGTTTCTGGAACAACCATGGGGCCAGATAGGTGAAGGTATCGGAATAGTTGTTGGATCTGTACTTGTCGAAGTGCTTATGGCTGTTTTTACAGAGGGTATTGGAAATGCTCTGGCTAAGGTTGGACAAGTTTTGGATAAAGTTGCACCGACCTTGATGAAAGGTGTCAGATTTATTACAAGTGAACTCGGAGCTATCATTACTGAAATTAACCGTATGGTCGCAACTCTCAAAGCAGGGTTTGCTCAGGCGGGACGCACTTTACTGAAAGGCTTCGAAGATTTTATCAGTGAGGCGACAAGCGTTTTTGACGATTTGATTGCATTGTTGAAGAAGCTGTTCAGCGGAGCAGAAGATGCCGTTGCCAAAATGCCAGCGGATCTTCCCTTACCCGTCAAAAATCCATCTCCTCACTCAACCATTCCAGCCAGACCAACTCATGTTGAAACAGTGCCAGTCCATAATGCACATGCTGATCCACTGCCACCCAAAGAGCCCATTGTTGATGCAGAAGCGCCGACCAGCAGGAAATTTGAACCGACATCATCCCAAGAACCTCTTGTTTCACCACCGCAGGCAGATGCTGCGGTACAATATGTCGAGGACAATCCCTCAGTCATCAAGGGAGAGGCAGGTCATCGCAGAGCAGCGGTTGGTGAAGAACACGAGATCGTTGAAGTGCCGGATCAAACTATCCCGTCAGGTATTCATTGTGAAATACACTCTTCGCCTCCCTACGCAGAGGTTCCTTGTCCGAAGGGCATGGGTAAAGAATCGGTACAGCCATCCTATGATGATCTTGATCTTCCCACTCTCAGGCAGTTGGCAAGTACTGACAAGGAAGCTGCTTTCGCACACTGGGAACGTTATAAAAAAATGTCAGATCTGGAGCTTTTTCAGCGCTTTGAGGATAATGCTGACGAGGTTGCAGCAGCAGTCATCCGGGAGCGATACCCATCGAACGAGAAAGCTCTTCTGCGAATTCTCGGGTCAGACTATAGACCTCCTCACAGTGCCACGGTAAGCTTGCGACGTGGAAGAAACGAGGTAACGAGAACTTCGCTCGTAAGTGGCAATATGACCCCGGAGGAAAGGGTGCTCGGTTTCCCGAAAAGCATGTTGGCTACCCATACTGAGGCACGGGCAGTGAGGCAACTTGATCTCCATTCCGGAGATATTCTTGAGATTACTGGACAATACAATCCCTGCTCCTCCTGCATGAGGGCAATGCAGGAGGCTGCAACTCGAACTGGAGCAAAGATTAACTATTGGTGGCCAGGATGTGGTGTTCCAATGCGCTTCAAACCCTGACGATCGACAACCATCAGTGGCCAGGCTGCCTTTCATGAGGTTATTATTTCTATTCTGAGAGTGATCTGTAAGTTAACGATGTCAAGCCTGCATGACGCAATACATTTTTGTCGCATCCAGCCCGGTATGTTCAGGACTCTTCCGTTTTTTTCAG
>SZXY01000029.1 GCA_005843805.1 Chlorobium sp. | reverse complement strand
GATACAGTCGCAAACAAGCCCTGCAAATATCCCGGTTATGGCTACGTAATAAAATTACTACAGTTTACGAAGTTCTTTTTGACAGAACAACTCTCTTTTTCTTCCTGCAAAGAGTTCCGTCACTTGAACAGGGTTTATATAGTGATGCGGAATCGTGCTCCATGACGTTCGGGTGAAACCCGTGTGCGTTGATAGCCTCAATCAGCGCAGCACGGTGTTCCTTCAGATCGGTGAAAGTGCTCGAAACCATGACTTGCGGAACCTGACGCGGCTGAAGGGAATTGTGACCTGGCATTAGAGTTCGTTAAAATAAATGTGCCTGGAAATCATTCATGGAAACATCAAATAAACGCTGTAAGCAAATGTAATGGCGATATCCATACGATGGACTCTGCCTTGCCCGCTTTCAGATAAATGATTGCTAATAATGCAGTTGATTACACTGGAACAGCGACACTCTTTTCGTACAAAAACTCCGGATCAATGTCCAGACGGTTTGACCACTCTATTGAATCATACTTTACTGCCACTGAACGAAACAGCACAGGATCACGCAATTCAGAAAATTTGCCCATATCGAGATACGGCCCCATATCAAAAACTCTCTTTTCCCGGTTTTCAAACTCAAGCATCAAGGTATGGTCGCCGAGAGGAGTTACACCTATGACAGAAAAATACATTACAATCTCCTATTTTAGAGGGTCAATGGCAAAAGGCAGCTCACCATTGGAGGCCAGTTCCCAATCAGCCAAAAGCTCTTCCTGATGAATTTCCGCCCAAGCCAAAACAAGTTTTTTCTGTTTTGATGGCAGACTTCCTTCTGATAATTCACAAGTATTTATGTCAATAATCGCCTTGCAGTCCTGATAATAAGCGTGTATATGAGGAGGATTGTGTTCACCCGGCTAACAATACATCCTGATAATAATTCCATAAAACATCGCAATGGTAGGCATAGAGAATTGCACGTTTTGTTTCTGCTTGGCAACCGCAAACTGACGTATAAAAGTAGTAAATTCAGCAACAAGTTACTCGAAAAAACGTTATTGCTAACCATGTATCAGGTTTCGAGAAAATCCTTGAACCTCAATACCGTGTCATCAAGATCGAAATAAAACACCTGAACCCTGACTGGCAAAGTGTGCTGCATAAGCATTGTTCATAATATGCGGCATGGCTTTATTATATTTGTTATTACCTTGCATGTCTGATTTCAGGAAATGCGCAATTGCCGGGGAGGCGTAAAATATTGTTTACCGTTGCTGAAAAAAACCGGTTGAAGGTATCAAAGCGTACCGATGCGAAAAAGAAATCGCAGTTAGGGCAATATCTCACACCTGCAACTACGGCATCATTCATGGCAGGGCTTTTTCCTGACTCAAGTGGTGAATGTCGCATGCTGGATGCCGGTGCGGGGATAGGAGCGCTGTCAAGCGCATTTCTTGAAAGATGCTCGACCGGGAATCTGAACTTCAAGTCAATCCGGATAAAAGCTTTTGAGATTGACGACACCATTCATAAAGAACTTCAAACTTCTCTTTTACAGTACACTGCTTTACCGCAATTCTCGTATGAGATAATTGGGAGTGACTTTATTGAATCAGCAGTAAATGCCATTCAATTCAGAGAGTACGACTTTACCCATGCCATTTTAAATCCACCCTACAAGAAAATCAGCAGCCACTCCAGAGAGCGTTTGCTTCTTCGCGATGTTGAGATTGAAACGGTCAATCTCTATTCGGCTTTTGTGGCGTTGACTATAGCTTTAGCTGCCCCTGGAGGTCAAATTGTAGCAATTATTCCGCGCAGTTTCTGCAATGGCCCATATTATCGTCCGTTTCGTGATTTTATGCTTGAATATGCCGCCATTCGTCATATTCACCTGTTCGACTCTCGCAGCAAGGCGTTCAGGGACGACTCGGTTTTACAGGAAAACATCATCATTCGACTTGAACGTGACGGTCTTGTTGGTCCGGTAACGGTTTCTACCTCTACTGACGACACCTTCAGTGACCTGACAACTAACGAATACCCGTTTGACAGAATTGTATTTCCGGATGACCGGGAACACTTTATCCATGTGCCAGCATCCAGAGAAAACGGGGCCATAACGTTCTCCCCTGCAATTTGTCACAATCTGAGTGATCTTGGCATACAGGTATCGACAGGTCCTGTTGTCGATTTTCGGCTGAAAGAGCATCTGCGCTCTATGCCTGAATCAGGAACCGTACCACTCCTTTACCCTGCCCACTTCAGTGCTATCAAGAACACATGGCCGATTGCCGGCATGAAAAAACCAAATGCGATTCTGAGAAACAGCGATACCGAAAAATGGCTTTACCAGAATGCATATTACTGTGTAGTTCGACGCTTCTCATCCAAGGAAGAAAAACGGCGCATCGTGGCAAGTGTTGTTGACCCTTGCGCATTTGGAGATGCGACCATGCTTGGCTTTGAAAACCACCTGAACCTCTTTCACGATAACAAAAGAGGATTGCCGGAAGCATTGGCTCGTGGTCTTGCTGTTTATCTCAACACAAGCACGGTCGATGAGCATTTTCGGCGCTTCAACGGTCACACGCAGGTCAATGCAACAGACCTTCGGCAGATCAGGTATCCAAGCCGTGATATTCTGGTTGCGCTCGGAAAATGGGTCATGCAGCAAAAAGAGCTTGCAGAATCAGCAATCGAGGCCAAGATAAGAACCCTGACAGAATGAAACGTAAAAAACAATACATCAAGGAGGCTCTTCAGATCATTGCGTCGCTTGGCCTGCCACGTGAGCAACATAACGATCGCTCTGCTCTTTGCCTGCTGGCTCTTCTTGGAATGAGTCCAAACAAGGAGTGGGGTGATGCTGAAAACCCGCTGATGGGTATTACGCCTGTCATGGATTGGGTGCGTGAACACTTCCACAAGGAATATGCCCCAAACACGCGTGAAACTTTCCGGCGTCAGACAATGCACCAGTTCTGCGATGCAGGTATCGCGCTTTATAACCCCGACAAACCAGATCGCGCAGTCAACAGCCCCAAAGCAGTATATCAGATAGAACCATCCACGCTGGCACTGCTCAGAACCTTCGGTACTAACGCCTGGCATGAAGCATTGACTGCCTACATGTCGGAACGGGAAACACTGGTCGCCCGTTATGCAAGTGAGCGAGAGCAGAACCGCATTCCGGTTGAGATTGCTGCGGGCAAAAAGGTCACCCTTAGCCCTGGCGAGCACAGCCAACTGATCAAAGCCATTATTGAGGAGTTTGCCTCTCGATTTGCTCCGGGAAGCGTTCTCGTTTATGCAGGTGACACCGGTGAAAAATGGAGTTATTTCGATGCCCCCCTGCTCTCCAGGTTGGGTGTCGATATGGATAGTCATGGCAAGATGCCTGATGTCGTTTTGCACTACACCGAAAAAAACTGGTTGTTGCTTGTTGAAGCTGTAACAAGTCATGGGCCGGTCAATGGGAAGCGGCACGATGAACTTGCGAAGCTCTTCAATAAATCCGTTGCAGGCCTGGTTTATGTGACAGCTTTTCCTGACCGGGCTCTGATGAGTCGTTATCTTGGTGAGATCGCATGGGAAACCGAGGTCTGGATCGCTGATTCACCCTCTCACTTGATTCATTTCAATGGCATTCGATTCCTTGGTCCATATAACGAGCCCTTTGACAAACACACATGATATGCGCAAGACCTCACAACAGATCCCGTTTCATCATACTACCCTCGGCAACACCTCCCTGCCCCGCATCATCTTTCTGCACGGGTTTCTTGGTTCGGGCAGCGACTGGCTTCCCATTGCCCGAGAGCTTCAGGAGAACTACTGCTGCGTAATGATCGATCTGCCGGGACATGGCGAGGCTCTCTTCCACCAAACCGTGAATCCTGATGGTTTTTTTGAGCAGACGGTAGATGCTCTGGCCGAACTGGTGCGCACAATTGCTTCGCCTCCCTGCTTTCTGGTCGGTTATTCGATGGGGGGGCGTATTGCTCTGGCTCTTCTGCTCCGCCACCCGGATCTCTTTGCAAAAGCGGTGATCGTTTCAGCTTCTCCCGGCCTCAGAACTGAAAAAGAACGCATTCAGCGCCGTGAAAGCGATGAAGGGGTCGCACGGAAAATTGAAATCAACTTTGAGGGGTTCATCAAGTTCTGGTATGAGCAGCCGCTTTTCTCTACCCTGAAAAGCCATCCGCTCTTCAAAGTGATAGAGAGCGAGAGAAAAATCAATGACCCACACAACCTCGCCACTTCACTGAGAGTGCTTGGAACGGGACGGCAACCCTCGTTTTGGGAGCTTCTGAAGGAAAACAGGGTGCCGACAAGCTTTTTTGCGGGGGAAAAAGATGAGCGGTACGTTGAGATTGGCCGCCAAATGGTTAAGTTATGCACTTGCTCCGTTCTGGAGCTCTTTGCGCTTTGCGGCCACACCCTACAGATTGAAAACAGGGAGTTGTTTCTGGATCGTTTGCAATTTTTTTTCAACCAGCAAGAAGAAAACCTATGAGCAGTGTAAACTGGATTGCAACAGGTGAATTTACCGATATCCTCTACCATAAAGCTGAAGGCATAGCCAAAATCACCATCAACCGCCCGGAAGTGCGTAACGCATTCCGTCCACAGACAGTTGATGAGATGATTTCCGCTCTTTCTGATGCCCGCAACGACCAGGAGATCGGCGTGGTCATTCTTACGGGCGCGGGAGATCAGG
>SZXY01000192.1 GCA_005843805.1 Chlorobium sp. | reverse complement strand
GACATCTGGCTCTTTCTCCTGAGGCTTGTCGCCATTTTTGGGTTCAATGGGGCAGGCACAAACAGTAGACACAAAACAGGCAGCTTGAGTAAGCAATTGAAAAAGCTGCCTGTTTTTTTTCCCGGCAACACGATGAAAACCAGCAAAAACCTTTTTGAGAGTATCACTTCCTTTGAAAATGTGCTTTCGGCAGCTCAAAAAGCGGCAAAAGGGAAGCGCGAAAACCAGTCGGTGCTTCGGTTTTACCAACATCTGGAAGAAAACCTCTGGGATATTATTGGCGAGTTGAAGAGCAAAACCCTTCAGCCCGGTTTGTACAAGAGTTTCAGTATCTACAAGCCAAAACCACGCATGATCAGCGCTGCGCCATTCAGGGACCGCGTTGTGCATCACGCGCTCATCAACGTCGTTGGCCCGATTTTCGAGAGAAGCTTTGTTTTCGACACCTACGCCAACAGAACAGGCAAGGGAACCCACAAGGCAATTGGACGCTACCAGCACTACCTGACAAAGTACGCTTTTGCGCTGAAGTGTGATATCAGGAAATATTTTCCATCCATCGATCACGAGATTCTTAAACTGCTGATTCGAAAGAAGATAGCATGTGCCGATACCCTCTGGCTGATCGATACCATAATTGATAACAGCAATGAGCAAGTCGGGTATCTTCACTATTTTCCGGGTGACGGACTTTTTACCCCGCTCGAAAGACGAAGAGGGCTGCCCATCGGAAACCTGACCAGCCAGTTTTTTGCCAACTACTATCTGGGTTTTCTGGATCACTACTGCAAAGAGCAGTTGCGATGCGGGGGTTATGTGCGCTATGTTGATGATTTCGTCTTGTTCTCAGATTCAAAGAGCGAGTTGTGGGAGTGGAAAAGAGCAATCGAAGAGTATTTGCTGCAATTCAGGTTGTTGCTTAACCCTCAAAGAACGGAACTCTATCCGACAAGTGAAGGGAAATGCTTTCTCGGGCAAAAAGTTTTTCAGTCATACCGGCTGCTCCCTGCAGAAAATGTCCGGAGAGCGAAACAAAGAATACAATACACCTTGCTTGCCAAGCCTGAAAGTGTGCAGCAAAGCCTGGCTGGCTGGGTTGGTCATGCCCGTCAGGCTGATACCCATAACCTTTTGCGATCGCTCGGGGTTGGGTGTTTTTTTACATAACTGGCAATGATTTTTGTTTGCATGGCGTTACATTATACATGATAGTGTCATCTTATTACTTTTCAGGAATGCCATGAATACCATTCAGGTCGGAAATGTTACTCCATTGACTGATTTCGGAAATAATATTGAGCGGTATATGGAGGAGTTGAGCACAAGCAAACAACCACTGCTGTTAACGCAGCAAGGGAAAAGTTCAGCGGTGTTGCTTGATGCTGAACAATATCAACAAATGCTTGATGAAATAGCGTTTATGCATTCTGTTGCCAAAGGGCTTGAAGATTATCGTAATAACCGCACCCTTCCAGCAAAGGAAGTTTTTGCCTCGCTTGAAAAGATTATTGCTGAAGCCGAAAAGCAATGATTATCGAATTTTCAGAACGTGCAGTTTTTCAGATTGAAGAGATTGTGCGGTTTATTGCTGCCGATAAACCTGCTGCCGCCCGAAAGTGGGCAGAAGCTGTGCAGCAATCCGTTATGAAACTTGAGGATTTTCCTTATATCGGAAGAATTGTTCCGGAATTTGTTGATGAGAGTGTTCGTGAGTTATTGTATGGAGAATACAGGATTATCTACAAGATTGACGAAAAATTATCACGGGTTGTTATTACCTCACTTTATCATGCGAGGCGATTAATGGCGCTTGATTAACTCTTGAGCTGCTGCTTTCTTCGTCTGTTGTCGCGGAAAAATACAGCGCAGGAAAAACCGTAATTGCGTTTGCCATGTCAACAGGATATAACTATAACCGCAATGTGTTTATCAATTGCCCTTTTGACAAAGAGTACGCTCCATTTTTTGATGCGATACTCTTTACGGTCTACAAGTGTGGTTTTCGTCCTCGTTGCGCGTTTGAAGTTGATGATGGTGGGCAGGTACGCATAGAAAAAATCAATAGAATCATTGAAGAGTGTCGTTGTGGAATCCATGATATTTCAAGAACTGAACTTGATGTCAATAACCTGCCACGATTCAATATGCCTTTCGAGCTTGGTCTTTTCCTCGGAGCCAAGAGATTTGGTACAAAGCCGCAGCAGGAGAAAGTGTTGATTATCCTTGACAAGGAGCGCCATCGTTATCAGCAGTTTATTTCTGATATTTCCGGTCAGGATGTCAAATCGCATGACAACGATCCCCAAAAGTTGATAAAGTGTATCAGGGATGTTTTGCACGCACTCAGGATTGATGAGATGGATGATGTAATTCCCGGGCCAAAAGCGATTTTTGACAATTATATGGCGTTTAAGTCGAGTCAGCCCGATCTTATGAAGCAACGGGAGCTGGAGCCTGATGATATTTCTTACGCGGATAAAGTCCAGTTGGTAGAGAGGTGGCTAAACTTTGTGCTGTTTGATAAACTTGGCGCACATTATATCCTGATCAAGGGCGGGACATTCACTTTTTCTTTGACTGATAAACAGGAAGTGGTATCTGACCTTTACATGGCAAAATACGCCGTTACTAATCGTCTTTATCGTCAATTTATCAGTTACCTCTCAGGCAAAGGCTCTTTTTCTGGTGTGCTTTCTCCTAAAGTTTTCAGGAAAAAGCTGCTTGCTCATGCAAAAATAATTTACGATACAGGTTTCTACGACTATCTGAGGGCTGATTCAAATCTTGCTACGCGGTTATGTTCCGCTTACGATGACGACAAACGATTTAACAAGAGTGATCAGCCAGTGGTAGGTGTAAACTGTTATGGAGCAAAAGCTTATTGCTACTGGCTCTCATACCTGGAAACACAATGCATAGACTCGGACTTGTATCGTCTGCCAACAGAAATTGAGTGGGAATATGCTGCAAGCGGAAAAGAAAGACGTCCCTACCCGTGGGGAATAGCTAATCCCTCACCGCAACGGGCAAATTACAAGAGCAAGAAAGATGCAACTATGCCTGTTGGTTGTTATCCCGAAGGTGCGACTCCTGACGGGTTGTACGATATGGCAGGCAATGTCTGGGAGTGGATGGGTAACTGGAATGAGCAAGAAA
Organism: Chlorobium sp.; assembly: GCA_005843805.1. Classification (GTDB taxonomy): domain Bacteria; phylum Bacteroidota; class Chlorobiia; order Chlorobiales; family Chlorobiaceae; genus Chlorobium. The sequence goes on along the minus strand of SZXY01000192.1, from coordinate 1,092 downwards.
AAGAGAGATTTTTTTTGCGAGGTGGTTCGTGGAATGTTGAGCCTGCCGGTCTGCGTTGCTCATCCCGGGACAACGGTGATCCATCTCAAGGGGACAATCTTATTGGTTTTCGGGTTATTCGTTCCAACTCTAAATCAAATTCTAATATGTTGCGTTCTGAAAAGCCAAAACAATAACGATTATGTTTTTGTATGAAAAGAAGTGACAAATGACAAAAAGAATGAGTGATAAACATATTCTTCTCGTAAAGGTTCTTATTGCTTCGCCTTCAGATGTTGCAGAGGAACGAAAAATTGCAGAAGAGGTCATAAAAAAAATGAATGCTCGTTTACAGCTTCCGTTGATGCTCGAAGCAGTGTTATGGGAATCACATGCAGCACCTGAAGCTGGGAGGCGGGTGCAGGGGATTCTCAATGAACAGATTGTTGATGAGTGCGATTGTGCTATCGGTATTTTCTGGACACGCATTGGCACCGGTACAGGTATCGCTCCTGGAGGAGCAGTTGAAGAGCTTGAGAGAATGATAGTGTCTGGAAAACTTGTCATGCTTTACTTTTCCAATGTGCCGCTTTCACCCAACAAGATTGATTGGCAGCAGGTAGCAAAGCTTCATGAATTCAGGGAACTGATACAAAAACGAGCTTTGTGTGAACAATATGACACACTCCACGAGTTCAGTGAAAAACTTGCTCATCAGCTTGAGATACAGGTTCGCCGTTGGTTCTGTTCAAAAGAGTCTGGTGATGACTTTGCGCAGATAAAGCCCCACCGACCAGCCGAGAGTGATTCGGGGAAAGCCTTGCTCCGCTACCAGTCAACACTGAAAGAGCAAATGGGCAACATCAATCTTTCGGGTTCTCCCGCCATTGAGAGTTTTTCTGTCCGGCTGAAGGATACCTTTGTTTCGTTAAATCTTTCAGGTACTTCACGCTGTGAAACCCGGCTCCACGGTGACGATGCATGGTGTGAAGCTCAACCGGAGGAACGCACCACTACCCCAGAAGATGTCATGCGTTCTGTCTTTCAAAATTATCCATTGCTACTTGTTATCGGAGATCCCGGTTCTGGAAAAACCACCTTGCTCAAATATTA
>SZXY01000103.1 GCA_005843805.1 Chlorobium sp. | reverse complement strand
GCGTTTTTTCTTTTCAAGCCTTTATTGCGCTAATTCGTTCAGTTTGTATGGGTGGATGAGATATGGCCGAAGGCTTGTAGAGGCGCAACAGGGCGGTGAAGAAAAGTCTTTTCAGGAGGACTTTTCCTCACCACTGTATTATGGTTGTTTTCAGTTGCCGAACCGGCTGAGGAGCTTTTCGGCCACCTGTTTTCCGCTGAGTGCAGCTCCCTCCATCGAGGCGAGGTATCGCTGATAGGTGTAGTCGCCGGCAAGAAAGAAGTTTTTTACGGGGCTGATCTGGTCTGGGCGGAACTGGTCAACATCGGGTACCGCCTTGTAGACCGACTGGGGAATTTTGACAATGGTTGATTTGAGCAGTGTTGCCTGACGGGATAGCGGGAAGCGTTCGTGAATCTCCTTGAGTACCAGCCTGGTGATCACTTCGTTTGGCATATCCATCAGTTGGTGGGCTGGTGCAAGCACAAGGCTCATGACGCTGCCGCCGTCAGCCGTGCCCATTCCTTTCTGGAAATCTCCGGGACAGGTCAGGGAGACATCGGCAAAGGTTGCAAATGTGGTGCCCTGTGAAAACATCAGGTTATCGGTATCGGTAATTTTCCGGTCGAACCAGAGCTGGCAGTTTGCTACCGGGCTGCCGACAAATTCAAAAAGGTTGCGGAAATATTTGTGCGCAAGCCACTCTGTGGGCAGAATTTTTTTGACGTTGTGAACCGGCAGCGCGGAAATATAGGCATCGGCTTCAATTTTATGGCCATCCTGGAGCTGGGCATGTTGAATGGTCTCATCACTGTTCAGTTCAAAGCTTTTCAGCTTGGCATCGACAAAAATTCGGCCACCTTTACTTTGTATATATTGCCGCATTGGCTCGATCATCGATTCACCGGGGTTTTTGCGGAAAAAGGCAAATTTGGTCGAGGCGTGATCGGTGCCGAAATATTTGAAGATGGTAATCATTGGCCGTGCGCTGATAACGTTTGGCTCGATGAAATTCATGGCGAGAGAAATGGCGCGCCACAACCTCTGCAAAGAGTGTTCTGAAGCACCTTTCGAACGGTGCCATTCCGAATAGGTCATATAATCCTGGCTGCGGAAATACTCCTCATTGCCTGTAATGGCAGGGTAGAGTCCCTTGACGAGGGAGAATTTGTCCCAGATGCTTAGAATATCAGTCTGCATGCCGCCGACGACCTCTGCCCAGGGGCTGGGCAGGTTTGCTTTTCTGAAAACAGATTGCTTGCCATCTGGCTCGGCATAGATAAGGGAATGCTCTTTCCACTGGTAATTATCTTCTGCACCTACCCGTTTGAGGTATTGCTGAAGTTGCGTGTACCCACCGAAAACAATATGAAGTCCTGATTCTATGGAGTCGCCGTCACTGTCTTTCCAGACGGAAACTTTTCCGCCAAGCACTTTACGCTTTTCATAAATCTCTACAGTGTGCCCTCGATCCACAAGTTCTATTGCCGCGCTGAGGCCCGCAACTCCTGCACCGAAAATCGCTATTTTCAACGTATTTACCTATGGTTTGTGATTACAAGATATGTGGATTATCTCAGTCAAGGCGTTAATATAAGTAAATGTCATTCGATAACGAAAATCAGCCATTTTTCCTTTTCCGGTTGGGATGACGGCAAAATTTCAATGTGTTGTTGTTTTTTCGTCAACTTCTCACATCCTCATTCATTTGCTTGTGCCGGACGCCATAATTTGTCGTATTCAGGATGGGCAGTAATAGCGTAAATCGTGCGTTCTCCTAAATTATTTAAGATTTTTCAAGAAAAAGTTGCGAATCCTAAAGAGAAGTGTTGTTTATTTCTTATAATTATGTAATTTCTGTTAAAAACTAAACAAAACATCCATTTATGTCGGGACATCTTGACCTGATCGATCTTAAGCTTATCGAATCTCTCGGAGAAAACGGCAGGGTTCGATTAAGCGAACTTGCCGAAGTGGTGGGTCTCTCGATACCCTCAGTCAGCGAGCGGCTTGACAAACTGCAGAAGAGCGGTATCATCAAGGGCTTTACCATGGAGGTTGATGAACGTCAGCTTGGGTTCGATATCCATGCGTTTGTAAGAGTGAGGATCGATTCCTCGAAGCACTATAAGTCTTTTATGGAGCATGTGATGAAAGAGGATGAGATCATGGAGTGTTTTTCGGTGACCGGCGAAGGGTCGCATATTTTGAAGGTCATGACCCACAATACAGCTTCACTTGAAAAGTTTCTTTCGAGAATACAGAGCTGGCCGGGAGTTCTTGGAACCAATACAAGCTTTGTGCTTTCCCAATTGAAGAAGAACAACAGGATCAGTGCTGAAATTGTCCGCAATAACCTTCAGGATCGTCAGGTACTGATAACGTTCGATGAAAAGAAGTCAAGGAAGTAATTAAATACGGGTTTTCATTTTTTCAGAGGCAACACAGCAATCATTATGCAAAATCAACAAGGAGGATCTCTTGAGCAGCGATAGTAACATTCCGGTTTCCACCTATTTTGGTGCGATGACCTTTGATCAGAAGGCCATGCGTGCAAGGCTTCCAAAAGAGGTATTCACTGCATTGCAGGGTACCATCAAGGCAGGCAAGAAAATAACTGAAGAAATTGCCGGCGTTGTAGCTCACGGCATGAAAGAGTGGGCCATGGACAAGGGTGCTACCCATTACACCCACTGGTTTCAGCCGATGACCGGTTCAACGGCAGAGAAACATGATGCATTTTTATCGATTGACCGCGATGGTACTCCCATTGAGCGTTTTTCGGGTGAGCAGCTTATCCAGGGTGAGCCTGATGCTTCAAGCTTTCCTTCCGGCGGTATGCGTACCACCTTTGAAGCTCGCGGTTACACCGCATGGGATCCTTCCAGCCCGGCCTTCCTCATGAAGGGTGGAAAAGATCTCACCCTTTGTATTCCAACTGTTTTCATTTCCTATCATGGCGAAGCACTCGATGCCAAAACTCCTCTGCTTCGTTCCATGGATGCTGTCAGCAAGTCGGCCATCAGGCTTCTTGAAGTGCTTGGCGTTACAGGTGTCTCACGCGTAAAAACTTTTGCCGGTTGCGAACAGGAATATTTCCTCATCGACAAGAAGTTCTATTCAGAGCGTCCTGATCTTGTCATGTGCGGTCGTACCCTGCTTGGTGCTCTTCCTCCAAAAGGACAGCAGCTCGAGGATCACTATTTCGGTTCGATTCCTGATCGCGTGCTTGAATTCATGCAGGATGTCGAGCATGAGCTTTACCTGCTCGGTATTCCGGCCAAGACCCGTCATAACGAGGTTGCTCCCCATCAGTTTGAAATCGCCCCTATTTTTGAAGAGGCAAATATTGCCGTTGACCATAACCTGCTTGTCATGGAAGTGATGAGAAAAATTGCTGACAAGAGAGGTTTTGCACTGCTTCTGGCTGAAAAACCATTTGCCGGAATCAACGGTTCGGGAAAGCACAATAACTGGTCAATCGGAACTGATACAGGCGTCAACCTGCTTGATCCGGGTGATACTCCTGAAAAGAACATTCATTTCCTCGTTTTCCTTGTTGCCGTGCTTAAAGGGGTATACAAGAGAGCTGATGTGCTGAGAATGTCTATCGCAAGTATGGGCAACGATCACCGTCTGGGTGCCAATGAGGCTCCTCCGGCTGTGGTAACCGTTTTCCTTGGTGAGCTGCTTGAAAGAGTGCTTGATGCTATCGAAAGTGGCAAGGTTGATCTTAAAACCGAAAAACAGGTGCTTAATCTTGGTCTTGATCAGGTACCGGTTGTCAACAAGGATTATACCGACCGTAACCGTACGTCGCCTTTTGCCTTCACTGGCAACAAGTTTGAGTTCAGGGCTGTCGGTTCTTCACAGGCTGCTTCGGTGCCGAACATGGTGCTCAACACCCTTATGGCTGAAGCTCTCGATGACTTGACTGAAGCCATCACGGCAAAAATCAACGCAGGCAAGGATCGTGATTCAGCAATTCTTGATGTTCTTCGCGACCAGATTACCGCAACCAAGCCTATCCGTTATCAGGGCGACAACTACAGCGATGCACTTCAGCAGGCAGCCAAAGAGAGAGGTCTTCCTAACCTGAAGAACACTCCGCAGTCGCTCAGAGTGTTGCTCAAGAAGGATATTCAGGATATGTTCGTCAAGTATGGTGTGCTGAGTGAAGAGGAGATTCATTCACGTCTGCATATCCGTCTCGAACGCTATGTCAAGGGTATCGATATCGAAGCCCGTACCCTGCAGCTCATGCTGAAGACCTTTGTCATTCCTGATGTTTCCGAATATCAGGGCGATGTCAGCAGCTCTTTCAACAATCTGCTTGGTGCGGCTGAGGCTATCGGCCTTTCCGACAAGGCGCTCCAGAGTCAGGCAGATAACCTGAAGTTGCTGGCTGAAGATTTTTCAACCCTGATTGACATGACGGTCGAACTCAATGAGGCCATTGAAAAAATCGAAACGCTTGAGACCGAGTTTGACAAGGCTGATTACTGTGCAGATGAACTTCTTCCGTTCATGGTCAGTGTCCGCGACGTTGCCGACAGGCTCGAGCAGATGGTTGATCGCAGCCGCTGGCAGCTTCCGACCTATCTGGAAATGTTGTTTGAGCATTGAACCAGTCACAATAGTGAAACAAAAAAGGCCCGCAGCAGTTGCGGGCTTTTTTTTGAGGGCGTGTTCTGTGCTGGAATGCCTACTGGCCGATAATCTTGATGAGTACTCGCTTTCTTCTCATGCCGTCGAATTCCCCATAGAAGATCTGCTCCCAGGTGCCGAAATGCAGCTTGCCTTTGGTTACGGCAATGACGACTTCCCGGCCCATGATCTGGCGCTTGTGATGGGCATCACCGTTATCTTCGCCGGTATTGTTGTGGCGGTAACGGCTGACAGGTTCATGTGGCGCCAGCTCTTCGAGCCATCGCTTGTAGTCATGATGAAGTCCCGGCTCGTCGTCATTGATAAAGACCGAAGCTGTGATGTGCATGGCGTTGACCAGGCAGAGCCCTTCCTGAATGCCGCTCTCCTTGAGCGCCAGTTCAACATCGCGGGTAATGTTTACAAAATCCATTCTTTCCTGGACCTGCATCCAGAGCTCTTTGTGGTATGATTTCATGGGCTTGCGGGTTGTTGTTCCGTGTCGAGGCGGAATAAATTTTTTTTATTGCAAACCTGAAGTTAAGCCTTATTTTTACAAACGGTTTCGATTATTTCATAAAGCCAACCTGTACCGACATGCCTGAGGTTTTTAACTATCCCATGACCTATCCCGCATGGTGGATGGATTACTATTTTTATATAACATGGTTTCTCAGCATGTCATTTTTCAGTCTGGGATGGGCGATTTTTTACCGGTACGGGAGATTCACCTATGCCATAAACCTTGGATGTTTCTGGAAAACCTCGCTGCTGTTGCTGCTTACTACAGTTTCACTTGGAGCTCCCTCGTATTACAATACCAGGTTCGATGGTGAGCATGGCAAGGATGGTGATTCTATAAAAATTACCGCTGACAAGCTGCTCTATCTTGATCGCAAGGGCAATGAAAAACAGCTTCCTCTTGCTCATGTTATTTCGATTTACCAGGAGATCGTTACCTACAATCCGCCTCCTAAAATCTATATCGTTGCTGCAAAAGCCTCCGTCCGGGATTCTGTTTTTGTAACAACCGCTCTTCCTGGCTACAAGCGTTTTCTTTCAGACCTGTCCACCCGAACAGGTGTTGCAGCCAAGCTGCGCTGAATGGTTTTCAACGAGAGATGACCATGCTTTTTTCCACTGAACCATCGCTGTCTGACACTCTGCTTCTTGTTGTGGAAACAGGGAATACAACAGCATCTTTTGCGGTTTTCAATGCTGAAGATTGTCTTGAAGTGCACAAGGTGCCCTCGGCCTCTCTTTTCAGTCATGAAGCTGTCGAGGGGGTGGTTGTGCCTCTCTTGCAGAAGTATCCTCTTCTTCGCAATGCAGCTCTCTGCAGTGTCGTTCCTTCGCTGGAGCCGCTCATTCTCACCACTCTTCGCCGTTACCTGAGCGGTCAGTTGCTCGAAGTCACTTTTTCGATGCGTATGCCTTTTACACTGCACTACGAATCGCCGGAATCTTTTGGTGCTGACCGTATTGCGTTGTGTGCCCTGAGCCGAATGCTCTATCCTGATGGTGCGGTCATTGCGCTTGATATCGGCACAGCCATAACGGTTGACGTGCTTGGTTCAAGGAAGGACTATCTGGGTGGTCTCATTATGCCGGGTCTTGAACTTATGGCAAATGCACTGCATGATCGTACGGCCCGCCTGCCACTTGTGGCTCTTGAACTTCCCGAAACACTTATTGGGCGTTCAACATCCGATTGCATCAGGAACGGCATTATCCGGGGTTGTGCTGCAAGTATCGAGGGGCTTCTGGGCAAGATCAAGCGCTGGCTCGTCGATGAACAGGGCGAAGAGCGTATCGTGGTGATTGCTACCGGAGGAAGTGCACCGCTTGTTTCCGCCATGCTTGAAGTTTCCCCGGTGCTTGAGGAGCTTGCGGTGCTCAAGGGTACCCGCTATCTTTTCTCGCTCAACTCTTCCCGCTGAAAAATGCCTTTGTGTCGTTGATGGCTTTCACTACCCTCTGCTCTTCAATGGTTTCTTCAAGCAGAAACGCTTCACCGAGTTGCCGGAGCAGTACAAAGCGAAGTTTTTTATCCAGTTTTTTCTTGTCAGAGAGCATGTTTTCGAGCAGCAGGTGGCTGTCGATATCGAGAAAGCGACGTTTCAGCAATCCTTTGGGAAAACGGAACTTTCCGAGGAGAGCGAGCCCCTGCTCAAGCGACTGGCGGTCGAGATAGCCAAGATTGTGTGACAAGAAGAGGGCCGAGACCATGCCGATGGTGACTGCTTCGCCGTGGCGGATATAACGGTATTCTGCAAGTTTTTCCAGCCCGTGGGCAAAGGTATGCCCGAAATTCAGCGTTGCGCGCAGTCCGGTAATCTCCCTGAAATCCTTCTTGACGACATCCTCCTTGATAGAAGCGCTTTTTTTGACAGCTTCGGTCAGGTATGGTTCCTGCAGGTTTATTATATCGCTGAAATGGAGCTCAAGAAAGTTGAAAAATGCTTTATCGGCAATAAAGCCATATTTCACCACCTCAGCCATACCGGAATAAATTTCACGTTTTGGAAGGGTTTTAAGGTATGAGGGATCGATCAGCACCAGTGTTGGCAGGTGAAAGAAACCGATAAGATTTTTGCCGAGCTGGTGGTTGATGGCTACCTTTCCGCCGATGGCGCTGTCGGTCATGGCCAGAAGTGTTGTGGGAAGCTGGATTACCGGTATGCCCCGGTAGTAGCTTGCTGCGATAAAACCGCCAAGATCTCCCACAACGCCGCCTCCTACTGCCAGAAGGTTCCAGCTCCGGTCAACATCAGCTTCGATCATGCTGCCGTAAAGCCGGTAGGCTGCACTGAAACTTTTGGATGCTTCCCTTGCCGGAACAACAAGCTCCTTGTACTGAAAACCCTCCTCCTGAAGCGTTTTGAGAATCGCTTCTCCGTAAAGCTTGCGTGTGTTGTCATCAAACAGTACCACGGTTTTTCCTGAAAGGCCGTGGGCTTTGAACAACTTTCCAAGTCCGGCGGTAACCGGAGTTCCTGCAATGATCGTGCTCACAGTTTCCTTATTGGTTATTGATCCATGCTTGTGGTGGAGGCTTTGCGCACATAGCGTTCTATTTTGCGGGTAAGCTCCTCGACCGTTGATCCTATGCGTTTAATGTCGGTCTGAACGGCCAGGTCAGCGCTCTCATAGCGGGCTTCCCGTTTGGCGAGGATAGAGGCGATTTTTGCCTCGATCTCCTCACGCGATAGCTTCCGCCCGTTTTCACCCTTCAGCAAGGGACGGTCGCTCTTGTTGCAGAGTCTGCGTGCAAGGGTTTTTGTAGTTGATTTCAGGTAGATCAGGGTGCCTGCTTTCCTGATGAGGTCATAGGATCTGTCGTTTTCCAGCACACCACCACCCAGAGATATGACCACATTGTTTTGTTCAACAAGCCCTGCAAGGGATTGCAGTTCAAGATTTCTGAAGTAAGCCTCTCCCTCTTCTGCAAAGATCCGGGTGATGGTTTTTCCTGCACCTTTTTCGATAAACTGATCGAGGTCAACAAACTCATAGCCGAGTGAGTTGGCAAGGAGCGGCCCTATGGTCGACTTACCCGATCCGCTGAACCCGGTCAAAAAAATAAGCGAATGTTTCTTCACGGCTGACGGTTAAAACCTTTCTGTTTGACCTGCGACGTTGCAATGTGTGAGAAAGTTTGTGAAAACAGATAAAATCTGCACATCCTGGTTTGCTGTGCGGCAAATATATAATAAAAGCCCAAAAAAGCCATGATTGGCCATGCAGCAACTGTTTTTCTCTCGTTTATAACCATGGTAGTTGCTTTTCATGAGGATCATAACAGCTATTGTTTGACGGCCCTGAAAGTAATAGCTTCCGGTTTGCGACGGCGACGGTTCAGTAACTCTTTGAAAAAGAATGAAAAAGCTTTACATCATAAAGGCCGGGAGCACATTCTCATCAACTCTTGAAGCTCTCGGTGATTTCGACGACTGGATTAAAACCGCACTTGGCACCCCAAAGGTTCCTGTTGAGGTTGTTGATATAGTGCAGGGGAGTGCTCTTCCCTCCAGTGAGGAGTGTGGCGGTGTTATCGTGACAGGATCACATGCAATGGTTACCGATAATCTTGCCTGGAGCCTTTCTATAGAGTCATGGATTCCATCGCTGGTTGGCTCTGGTGTGCCCTTGCTTGGTATCTGCTACGGGCACCAGCTTCTTGGACGTGCCATGGGAGGAGAGGTTGGCTATAATCCGCTCGGCAAGGAGATCGGCACGGTTGGTATATCTCTCACGCATGAAGCAGAAGGTGACCTGCTTTTCAGGGGGATTCCTTCCTTGTTTGCGGCCCACACCACTCATGCGCAAAGTGTTCTCTGTCTGCCGCCCGATGCGGTAGTTCTTGCCCGAAACTCCCATGATCAACACCACGCCTTTCGGATTGGCGATTGTGCATGGGGAGTGCAGTTTCATCCGGAGTATACGGCGGCCGTCATGCAGGCTTATATCTCCGCCCAGTCCAAAAGTCTTCAGAGAAACGGTCAGAATGTTGAGCGGTTGCTTCAAGAGGTTACAGAGACCCCTTTTGCCCGGAAGGTACTCTCCAACTTTGCTGAACTGGTTGATGACCAGCAATGCAGCAGTTGAATAAGTTTGCAAAGCAACAGGAAGATTTCGATAAAATCGATGAGATTTTGTAACATTACCAAAGAGATGAAGAATCTCAGGCCAGCCAACAATCTCAATATCAGACAGGAGGAAAGGGAATGAAAAAACTATTCATGGTGATGGTGCTGCTTTATGGAACTCTTGGTATTGGTAGTGCTGAAGCTGCAGAGTTTACCCTGAAAAGCAGTGCTTTTGGTGGACAGTTGACTGATACCCAGGTCTATTCCGGGTTTGGTTGCAGCGGAAAAAACATCTCTCCGTCTCTGAGCTGGACAAGTGCTCCCCAAGGCACAAAGAGCTTTGCCGTTACTGTTTATGATCCCGATGCTCCCTCAGGCAGCGGATGGTGGCACTGGCTTATCTTCAACATTCCTGTTGCAATCAGTGAACTGAAAACTGACGCAGGCAATCCTCAAAAGATGCTTGCCCCTCAAGGCAGTGTCCAGAGTGTCACTGACTATGGAAAGCCCGGATTTGGCGGAGCCTGCCCTCCAAAAGGTGACAAACCTCACC
>SZXY01000008.1 GCA_005843805.1 Chlorobium sp. | reverse complement strand
CGAGGTCCCGGTTGGTAGCGGCTATGACACGAACATCAACCTTTATAACCTGTCTTCCTCCAAGGCGTTCAAGCTCTCGCTCCTGCAAGACTCGAAGCAGCTTTGCCTGCAGTTCAAGTGGCAGTTCACCGATTTCATCAAGAAAAATAGTCCCTCCTTCTGCAAGCTCGAACTTGCCGATCCGCCGCTCAACCGCGCCGGTAAAACTCCCTTTTTCATGGCCGAACAGTTCCGATTCGACAAGCGGACCCGGAAGTGTGGCACAGTTAACCTTGATCAGCACGCGCTGCCGTCGGGCGGAAAGGTTGTGCAGGGCTCGGGCAAAAAGCTCCTTGCCGGTTCCTGTTTCACCCTGGATAAGAACAGTTGCATCGGTTGGTGCTACCTGACTGACCCTTCGCAGTACAACCGCAAGGGAGGCACTGTTGCCGATAATCTCCTCGAAGTTATGCGCCGCCTTGATCTCTTCGATAAGGCAGGTACGCTCCCCTTCAAGCTTGCGCCGAAGCTCGTCTATCTCCTCGAAGGCAAGGTAGTTCTGCAGGGCAAGGGAGAGTTGGGGAACAATAAGAGTGACGGTAGCCAGGTCATGCTCGTCAAAAGAGCGGATGGTATTGGAAATAATCAACCCGGCACGACTTCCCGGAGTATGCCAGAGTGGAACGGTGAGCATGGAACAAACCCCGAACTTTTCCTTTACAAGCGCCAGAATGCGATACTCTCCGCAAAGCCTGAGAAACTCTTCCCCGGAGTAGACTCCCAAACTTGTGATCAGTGAAAAACTTTCGCGAGCAACATCATCAAAATCGTCAATACCAAGTAACTCTTTTGATGAAACCGGCACAAAACCGCGCTCCTCTTCACGCATGAAATTGTCGAACAGTCGATAGTTTCCATCCTCACCCATGACGCGAATACCAAGAAAGGTAGAAGGCACCAGCTTGTCGATCTGCTCGCAGACAGCAAGTAGCATCCTGTTGCGCTCCTTGATGGTGAGCAGGGCATTGTTGACTGCCAGTTGCATGGCGGTCTGCGCTTCTCGTTGGCGAAGTTCCTCGTAGGCAAGGGCATTGCTGACTGCCACAGCGATTGGGGACGAAAGAGTAGCAAGAAGCTCTTTGTCACTCTCCGACCACTCCTTGTCACCCTTGGAAACAAAACAGAGAAACCCGATAATTTTTCCTCCGGTACGCAGAGGAGAGAGCACCACCTGGCGCATACCGAGATCGTAGAGCATCTGCGGAACAGGGAAGTCCGAGGGGTAACGGTCGAGTGCCTCTTCAATAGTGAGAACCGACACCGACGCATCACCGAGATGCGGCTCAATCCATGAACCGGAAATCAGTCTCTTTTTGCGTTCAAGGGTTTCAGGAAGCTGAAAGCGCAGCATTTCAAAAAACACATTGCTGTAACGACGCTCCTTGTCAATGGTCATGATCACTGCAGAATCAAACTCAAAGACAAGACGAAGCTTGTCGGTAACCGTTCGAAACAGCTCCTGGGGATCGCGAATGGAACCAACGGCGTCGCTTATGTACTGCATAAGCTTATGCGCCTCATGAACGGAAAAACTGCTCATAACATGACGGGAAAATCAGATCATTCTTTAATATTCGGAATACAGTATAGAGAAAATTCTTGCTTTTTCAGAAAAAAGAAAATTCTGTCACATTTGAAACCCTTATCGGGCATGCATTTTGCCTCTTTCCAAAGGATTTACGCTCTCTGGCATATAAATTGCAATACTATTTAATATCATAAAGCTGGATAAAGGAAAACCTTAGCGCTATAATGAAGAGTTTACTGAGCAGAACTGCCTGTATCGCAGCAACAACACTTATGTTTGCCTGCCCTTTACCGGCAGCCATTGCCGAAGAGTTACAATCAACTTCGCTGACGCTGGAAAAGACAATCCAGCTTGTCCGTGACAACAATCCGGCACTGAAAGCAGCAGTTGATGAAATCAGCGCCGCAGATGCCCGTATCACCCAGAGCAGAAGCGCATACTTCCCGCAAATCACGGCCACTGCCGGGTATACCCGACTCGACCCGGTATCTGAAATGAGCTTTGGAGGCCCCACAATCCAGTTCATGCCATACAACAACTACGACACCAAAGTGACCGCACGGGCAACCTTGCTTGATTTCGGAAGAAGAGGCAGCAATGTCGATCTCGCCATGACCGGCAAAAGAACAGCCGAGCACTCACTTGAATTTGCCCGCAGGGAACTCTCCTGGCAGAGCGTGCAGCTCTTTTACGGCATTTTGTTTCTCCGGGAAAGCATCACGGTAGAACAGAAGGAGATAAAAGCACTCAACAAGGCGCTTGAATTCACAAGCAAACGATACAAGGCAGGATCGGCAACCCGTTTCGATGTACTTTCCACCGAGGTGCGTATCGCCGCTGCCCGCAGCAGAATGCTCGATCTTGAACATGCACTGCATCGTAACGAACTTACCCTGCGCCGCCTGACAGGCTTGCAGGGCAACACTCCGCTTGCCCTCCAGGGCTCGTTTGCTGTAACCTCCCCGACACCCTCTTCGGATTCCGCACTTCTTTCGCAGGCACTCCAGCAACGCCTTGAGCTGAAACTGTCGAGAGAGAATGAGAGTGCAGCCAAACAGCGTCGCTCCCTTGCCATGAAACAGGGTTTGCCGGTTGTAACCGGAAGCCTCTCATGGGGTATCACAAACGGTTTCCAGCCAGATATTCATGAAAACCGCAAAAATTTTGCAGGAAGCCTGCATCTGGAACTTCCACTCTTTACCGGGTTC
>SZXY01000026.1 GCA_005843805.1 Chlorobium sp. | reverse complement strand
TTTCTTGTGATGCACGGAATTTATGACGATGTGCTGCCGATTGCAAAGGGACGTGCGGCGCACGAATGGCTGGAGAAGCATGTGCAGGATCTCACGTACCGGGAATACCCGATTGCACACCAGATTGCAGACAGTGGTATTGAGTTGATCTGTTCCTGGCTTCAGGAAAGAGTGGCAGGAATCGCAAAAAATGAATAATGATTCCTGACAACTCAAGAAAGCGATACGATTTGTTGTGCCAAGAGCCAGGGAACAAACGGAATTACCGACTTATGCCGTATATTCTCTTTTTTTTAACCACCGCCATGCCTTAACGAATGAAGGAATCACTCTCAAGCTTGCTCAAGCAGCGCATCCTCGTGCTCGACGGTGCCATGGGCACCATGATCCAGCGCCATAAATTACAGGAAACGGACTACCGTGGCACAAGGTTTGCGTCCCACTCGCATCCGCTTATGGGAAACAACGATATTCTTGTTCTGACTCGTCCTGATATCATTTACGCACTCCATTGCGACTTTCTCGAAGCTGGTTCGGATATTATTGAAACAAACACCTTCAATGCCAACCCGATTTCCCAGGCAGATTATAGTGCTGAACACCTTGTCAGGGAGCTGAACGTTGAAGCTGCTAAGCTTGCAAGAAGAGCGGCTGACGATTTTACCGCACGAACCCCTGATAAACCCCGGTTTGTTGCAGGTTCTATAGGCCCGACCAACAAAACGCTTTCACTCTCTCCGGATGTCAATAATCCCGGTTTTCGGGCGGTTAGTTTTCGGGAAGTTGTCGATAACTACACTCTTCAGTTTGAAGGACTCAAGGAGGGAGGCGTTGACCTTCTGCTGGTTGAAACGGTGTTCGATACTCTCAACTGCAAGGCAGCACTCTTTGCCATTGAAGAGTTTTTCAAGAGCTCTGGCTGGCGTGTTCCGGTCATGGTCTCCGGAACGGTTGTGGACGCAAGTGGTCGTACCCTTTCCGGTCAGACTACCGAAGCGTTCTGGATCTCTATTGCCCATACGCCGGATCTGCTCTCGATTGGCCTGAACTGTGCGCTTGGCTCAAAACAGATGCGCCCCTTCATTGCAGCGATTGCCGGAATTGCCGAGAGCTATGTGAGCGTCTATCCCAATGCCGGGTTACCTAACGAATTCGGAGAGTACGACGACTCACCGGAGTACATGGCCACTCAGATTGCAGATTTTGCAACGTCAGGTTTTGTCAATATTGTCGGCGGATGCTGCGGCACAACTCCCCAGCATATCAAAGCCATTGCCGAGGCCGTCAAAACCCTGAAACCGCGCCAGCGCCCTGATAAAAAGCATGAGTTGCAGCTCTCAGGCCTCGAACCGTTGCTTGTCAACAGCACAACAGGGTTCATCAATGTCGGCGAACGAACCAACGTTACTGGTTCGAAAAAATTCGCCCGACTCATCAAGGAGGGCAACTACGATGAAGCTCTCTCCATTGCCCGCCAGCAGGTGGAAAGTGGTGCCCAGGTTATTGATGTCAATGTCGATGAAGGCATGCTTGATTCCGAAGCGGTGATGAAGGAGTTTCTCAACCTGATCGCTTCAGAACCGGAAATCTCCCGCGTTCCGGTCATGATCGACAGTTCGAAATGGTCGGTCATCGAGAACGGTCTGCAGTGCGTCCAGGGTAAAAGCATTGTCAACTCCATCAGTCTGAAAGAGGGAGAAGAGCTGTTCAGGGAACGGGCCCGCAAAGTCCTGCAATATGGAGCCGCCGCCATTGTGATGGCCTTTGACGAGAAAGGGCAGGCTGACAGTTGTGAGCGACGCATTGAGATATGCAAACGCGCTTACGATATCCTGACCACAGAGGTCGGGTTTCCGCCTGAAGACATTATTTTCGATCCCAATGTGCTGACGGTTGCAACCGGTATCGAGGAGCACAACAACTATGCGGTTGATTTCATCGAGTCAGTCCGCTGGATCAAAAAGAACCTTCCCTACGCAAAGGTTTCCGGCGGCATAAGCAACGTCTCATTCTCTTTCCGTGGTAACGAACCGGTGAGAGAGGCCATGCATGCTGCTTTCCTCTATCATGCAATTCAGGCAGGGCTCGACATGGGCATCGTCAATGCGGGTCAGCTTGCCATCTACGAAGATATAGAACCGGAACTGCTTGTTCGTGTCGAAGATGTGCTGCTCAACCGGCGCCCGGACGCAACTGAACGACTTGTCAACTTTGCCGAAACTATCCAGGGTGGCGGTGAAAAAGCTGAAGCCAAAGCAGCCGAGTGGAGGAGTGCTCCGGTTGAAGAACGCCTTCGTCACGCCCTTGTCAAAGGCATTGTGGATTATATCGAAGAGGACACCGAAGAGGCTCGACAGCTCTACCCAAGCCCGCTCCAGGTGATTGAAG
>SZXY01000071.1 GCA_005843805.1 Chlorobium sp. | reverse complement strand
CCATGAGATGATTGCTAATTGAAGTTGAACAAGGAAATTTATCAATGATTGTCAGGAAAATGTCACCGCTGCATCCGGGTACGGTTTTGCTTGAAGAGTATCTCAACCCCATGAATCTGACTGAACAAAGAGTTGCCGAGGATATCAATATTCCTGTATGGCGTATCAATGAAATCATTGCGGGAAAACGGTGCATCACTGCCGAGACCGCTCTTCGTCTTGGCCGCTATTTCAGTACTCCTCCCCAGTTCTGGTTTGGTCTGCAGATGGATTATGACCTTAAAATGGCCCTGAGCAATGAGGGCGCCAATATTGAGCGTGATATCAAGGCTTGCGACCAGTCGATTTAAAATTTGTCAGTCGTTGTCGGCGGCTTCATAGTCCGCTTCTGAAAAGGCTTCTGTTGGAATGGTACGACTTAACTTGGCTCCAAGCTTGCGAATCTCTTCAACCCTGCCGACAAGATTGCCCCTTCCCTCTTTCAGGCGTTTGAGTGCCTGGTCAAAGGTTTCCGATAACCCCGAAAGCTTTTTTCTGGCTTCAACAAGGGATTCAAACACGAGAAAGACCTGGTCGTATATTTTGCCTGCTTTGTCGGCAATAAGCTCGGCGTTGCGGTTTTCGTTCTCACGCCGCCATATCTGGGCTATGAGCTTGAGGGTGATCATGAGGGTTGCTGGAGCACACAAAACGACGTTTTTACCCGCAATGTCGTAGATCAGCTCCGGGTCGGCCTGCATGACTGCCTGCCAGGCGGGTTCAAGGGGAATGCAGAGGATGACAAAGTCGAGCGTCCGGTTGCCGCCGATTCCGTTGTACTCTTTTGCCTGCAGTTCGGCAATGTGACGACGTACTGACTGTACATGCTCTTTGAGCGCTTGCTGGCGGAGTGGCCCTTCATCGAGGCTGCAGAAACGTTCATAGGCGGTCAGTGAAACTTTGGAATCGACAATCACTGCCTTGTTTCCGGGCAGCATTACCATGAAGTCCGGGCGTTTGATCAAACCACTCTCCTGGCGAAAGCTCTCCTGCGCAATATATTCACGTCCTTTTTCGAGCCCCGAGGCTTCAAAAATTCTTTCAATAATCATTTCGCCCCAGTCACCCTGCTTTTTGGAGTCGCCCTTGATGGCTCGTGCCAGCATATTGGCTTCGTTGCTTACCCTGACGCTCAACTCCTGCAACTGTCGTACCTGTTCGACAAGGCGACCGGAGAGTTCGGTATCGGAGGAGTGTACCTCGTCAACCCTTTGGCGAAAAGCGTCGAGCTGCTGGCGCAGCGGTTGCAGAAGAGCGTCCATCCGGTCGCGGTTTTCCAGCCCGAGCGCCCTGCCCCGCTCTTCGAGGATTCTGCGGGAGAGGTTTTCAAATTCGGTTTTCAGGCGCGATTCAGATTCCTGCATCAGCGCCGC
This sequence comes from Chlorobium sp., assembly GCA_005843805.1. Lineage (GTDB taxonomy): Bacteria > Bacteroidota > Chlorobiia > Chlorobiales > Chlorobiaceae > Chlorobium. The sequence goes on along the minus strand of SZXY01000071.1, from coordinate 1,177 downwards.
TTTTTCGACGGCGTTGCGTTGCTCGTTTTGCAGATCGGATTCAAGGCGGGCATGGCGAATCTTGAGGTTTTCAAGTTCCAGTGATTTCGATTCAAGCTTTATGGCGGCGGTTCTGGCTTCCTCTTCCACGGCCCGAAGGCGCTGCAGTTCGGCTTTCAGTGGAGCATCACGCACCGTGCGATAGGCTACAAAGAGAAGCAGAAACAGAAGAAGCAGAAGCATTGAAAAAGTCAGAAGATCGGTCATGAGCATTGCCATTATTGGGAAAAGATGCATTTACCCTGTTCTTGAATGAAAATATAGGGCAAAGAGTCGGCCAAATACTCTCGATCATGAAAAAAAAGAAAAACCGGGTACAAACCCGGCTTCAGCATACCCAAAAGGCACCTCCTCTGATGTCATGGGCTATAAAAGTACCCACTTAAGTTTAAAGGTGCCCCCAAGCTTTCTCACTCTGAATTACTCTCTCGATTTCCTCTCAACAAATCAATAACCATTCTTTTTAAGCCACTCTTCAGCAGGTATATTGCCAAATGATGCGGCCTTTTTAAAGTCTGAAACTGCTTCCTTGTTATTGCCGATGATGGAATGAGCTGTAGCCCGATTGTAGTAACCCACACCATCTTTCGGGGTACGATCAAGCTCGGTAACCTTTATAAAGTCCTCTTTGGCGCCCTGACTGTCGCCTGTACTGCTTTTGGCCATACCACGATTGAAGTAGGCTTTTACAAGGTCAGATGTGGAGAGTCTCGGCTCAAGATTTATTGACTGGGTGAAGTCAGCTATCGCCTCCTTGTAATTTCCCGACGCAAGCTTTGTTTCACCAGTTGACAACAGGCTTTCAGCCTTTGTATTATGGGCATAAGAGGGATTTGCTGCAAACATCACGGCTATTACCGCAAGAAAAACTGCTCGTAAAAGGCTTTTCATAGGTTACTCTCTCCTGATAATTTTTTAATGATGATAATCTCGATTTGTTGTAAAAAATAGCTGATTGGAAGTAAAAGCGAAACAACAAGATCGTTAAATTTACACTGTATGTTAATGAATGGAATATTAAAAAACCACTAAGAAAAAATTAAATCAGCTTAAAACAGCCAAAAATAACTCAAATCACGAACTCCACAAAACCATTCCCTAAAAAAAAAGTTACACTTTCCAACAAAAATATTGCACT
>SZXY01000138.1 GCA_005843805.1 Chlorobium sp. | reverse complement strand
GCGTGATATTTTTGCCGAAAGTGCTGTTGAAGCGGAACTCAAGGCCCATCTCGATGAGGGTGGCAATGTCACTCTCGATAACTGATTCGGGCAGGCGGAAGCGGGGGATGCCGTAGCGCATCATGCCTCCGGCTTGGGCGGCTGATTCAAAAATGGTTACCTCGTGCCCTTTACTGAGCAGAAAGTATGCGGCGGTCAGGCCGGATGGGCCGGAACCGATAATGGCTACTTTTTTGCCTGTTTTCGGGGGCAGTTCCGGGATGAAGCGATCTGTTTGTTCGTTGTCACGGTCTGCAGCGAAGCGTTTCAGGGCGCAGATGGAGACCGGCTGGTCAATGCCGTGCCGGCGGCACTCGTCCTCGCAGGGGGCAGGGCAGATGCGTCCGAGAATGCCGGGCAGGGGAATGGTTTGCTTGATGATTTGTATGGCGCTCCTGTCATCGTGGCGGGCAATGGCGGCTATGAAGTCGGGGATGTCGCATCCGGCAGGGCAGGTGATTTCGCAGGGGCCCATGCAGTCGCCGCTGTGTTCTTCGATGATGCGCTCAAGGCTTTGGCGCCTCATGGCGTTGAGCGTTTCGTTGTCGGTCTCTATCACCATCCCTTCGGAGGCCAGGGTGTCACATGCCGGGACAAACCGGTTTTTGCCCTTGAGTTCAACAATGCACATCCAGCATGAACCGGTTGCATCGAGCGATTTATGAAAACAGAGGGTTGGAATCTTGATGCCTGCGGCAGTTGCGGCTTCAAGGATCGTCGCTCCGGCTGCTGCACTGACCGGTTGGCGGTTTATGGTAAGAGAGAGTTGGCTCATGGGTGGCAAAAAACGTTACTGCTCGTTGTTAGTGTGAAGAGTTTTTTTGCGCGAACTGTTCTATGTGGAGCGCTACTTTTTCAAGATGCCACATTGGCGTCGAGGTGGCGCCGCATACACCGACGTTTTCCACCAGGTTGCCGTCACTGTTGCTTATCCAGCTTTCCTGAAACTCGTCGATATCTTCGATAAAGAAAGTGCGTGGGTTTGCATCCTTGCAGATATTGTAGAGCACCTGGCCGTTTGAGCTTTTTTTGCCGGCAACAAAAATGACGACCTCATTGGCCAGTGAGAAGTCGTGCAGCTTCTGGTTGCGGCTCGATACCTGGCGGCATATTGTGTCTTTGAAGACGAGAGTTGGCATGGGGCGTACACCGGTGATGTCGGCAGTGATGTCGATGTCTCGGATGGCCATCCACGGTGTGGCTTCAAGGGAAAGTGCCTCGGCGAAGAGCTTTTCAAGGTTTTTCTTCAGCTCGTAAAATCCCGGCACATCCATGGTGGTCTGGGAGATGAGGGCACTCTTTTTTGTCAGGTCAAGTCCTGCAATCTCTTCGGGATAGCTGAGGTCGGCATGTTTGATGATGACCGCCTGGTTGTTGCACTGCCCGTTGATGCCGATAACTTCCGGGTGGGTCTGTTTGCCGTAGATGATGATCTGGTATCCCAGTTCAAAGAGCATTCTTGTGGTGCGCTGCAGTCTGGAGACAACCGGGCAGGTGGTGTCGGTAACGGTGAGGTTGTTTTCCTTTGCGATTCTGTAGGTCGATGGGGGCTCACCGTGTGCCCTGATGAGTACTTCTGCGTTTTTAAGCTCTTTGAAGCCAGCTTCGTCAACGGTTACCAGTCCGAGATCTTCGAGCCGTTTGACCTCGACCTCGTTGTGAACAACGTCGCCAAAAGAGAAGAGTCTGCCCTTTTCGCGGAGCTTTTCTTCGGCTTCGTAGATGGTGCCCTGCACTCCGATGCAGAAGCCTGATGAAGTTCTGTCGAGGTTTACGTTCACGCGGTAGACATTTGGGGTCAAAAGGGAAAAACCAAAGGTAACAACTATGAGGTCAAAAGGCAAAAGCGATTGTTATACTTCAACCAGTTCGACATCCGGCAGTTCGGAGCCCATGAAGAGCTGGTAGAGCATGCTGAATTTCTGGGGCAGATCGCTCACCAGCAGGTGCGGAGCTGGCGTTTTCCGGGAGGTGTTGAGTTTGCCTGATTCCGACAGGAGATCCCTTGTTCGGAGGGCGACTGCTTCAGCCGAATCGATAATCCGGATGTTGGGGCCAAGCGTTTCTGCAATGACCCGGCGAAGAATCGGGTAGTGTGTGCAGCCGAGCACCAGCGTGTCGATTCCCTGGCTTCTGAGTTCCGCCAGGTATTCATCTGCGATCAGTTTTGTTGCGGGATGGTCGATGAAGCCCTCTTCGGCAAAGGGGACAAAAAGAGGGCAGGCTTGCGAGAGAACCTCTATTTCCGAATCGAGATGGTTGATGGCGCGGGCGTATGCATTTGAAGAGACCGTTGCCTGTGTGCCGATAACCCCGATACGGTTGTTTCGGGTGACCTGCACAGCCAGTTCAGCTCCGGCTTTCAGTACGCCAATGACCGGGATGTTGCTGCACGATTTCTCGACCACATCGAGCGCAAGCGCCGAGACGGTGTTGCAGGCGACAATGATGAGTTTTGGCTGGTACCGCATGAGAATGGCGGTATCTTCGCTTGCATACTTTCTTATGGTAACCTGCGACTTTGTGCCGTAGGGTACCCGCGCGGTATCGCCAAAATAGATTATCTGCTCGGAGGGGAGCGCAGCCTGTACGGCTTTGACAACGGTCAACCCCCCAATACCCGAGTCAAAAATACCTATGGGACTTTCAGTATGCAATGAGGTAAAACTTATACGTTGAATCGGAACACAATCACATCACCGTCCTTGACAATGTACTCCTTGCCTTCCGAGCGGAGCTTGCCTGCCACCTTGACTTTCTGTTCCGAACCAAGCTCGATAAGGTCGTGGCAGGACATCACCTCGGCACGGATAAATCCTTTCTCGAAGTCCGAATGGATAGCTCCAGCAGCTTCAGGGGCTGCAGCGCCTTTACGGATGGTCCAGGCATGCACCTCTTTTTCTCCTGCGGTGAAATAGGTCTGCAGGCCAAGCAGGTCGTAGGCGGTCTTGAGTAGCCGGTCGAGGCCAGAGGTGTGCAGCCCGAGGCTTTCAAGAAATTCCGGACGCTCCTCTTCGGGCAGTTCGGCTATTTCCGCTTCGGTTTGTGCGCTGATAATGAGCATTTTCGAACCTGATGCCTCGGCTATTTTGGCAACCTGGTCGGTGTAACTGTTGCCGTCTGGCAGGTCGGCTTCCGATACATTGACGGCAAAGAGAATCGGCTTTGAAGAGAGAAGGAAAAACTGCCTGGCTATTGCCTGTTCTTCGGGGGTTTCAATGATTTTTCGGGCTGGAATACCTTCACTGAGGCCGCTGATGATTTTCTCGGCGACTTCGAGTTGCTGGAGCAGCTCTTTTTCTTTCTTTGCATTTTTTCTGAGCCTTTCTATCCGTCGTTCCATGCTGTCCAGATCGGCCAGCATCAACTCGGTTTCAATGGTGATGATGTCGTCGGCAGGGTCAATTTTGCCTGCGACGTGAATGATGTTGTCGTCATCAAAACAGCGCACCACATGTACAATGGCATCAACCTCCCTGATATGTGAGAGGAACTGGTTGCCAAGACCTTCGCCCTTGCTTGCCCCTTTTACAAGTCCGGCGATATCGACAATTTCAATGGTCGCGGGTACAAGCGTGGGTGTTTTTACGACATTGGCAATCTGCTGCATCCTCTCGTCAGGCACAAGGACTGTGCCGACATTGGGTTCAATGGTGCAGAACGGGTAGTTGGCCGCTTCAGCCTGTTTGGAGGTTATGGCATTGAAAAGCGTAGATTTTCCGACGTTTGGCAATCCGACAATGCCGCAGCGAAGTGACATAAAAGAAAATGTTTGTTAGAATGAGTATCCACGAAACTGATATGGTTTTAACATGTAACCAATATGTTTGGAAAAAGCAAATATATTTTATAAAATGACAGGCTAATTCAAAATACCCAGGTGAAACAGGAAATCGGGAAAAAACGTATCATCATTGCTATTGACGGGCCGGCTGCATCCGGTAAAAGTACAACAGCCCGGAGATTGGCCAGGCAGCTTGGCTATACCTATATCGACACTGGTGCAATGTACCGGTCAGTTACCCTGAAAGCCCTGCAGAAGGGGGTTCTGGAAGATGTCAGACGCTCACCCGAAAGCGTTTCAGCTTTACTTGATGATATAACCATAAGTTTTGATGGTGATCTTGTTTTTCTCGATGGCAGGGATGTCACTGCAGAGATAAGGGATAACCGGGTAAGTCGCGAGGTGAGTTTTATCAGTTCACTGAAGCCGGTACGTGAACGGCTCAGAGAGATGCAGCAGGAACTTGGTCGTCAGCGTGCTGTTGTCATGGATGGGCGCGATATTGGAACAGTCGTGTTTCCTGATGCTGAACTGAAAATCTTTCTTGTAGCCGAACCCAGAGAAAGAGCAAAACGGCGTTATGCCGAGTTGCTTGCCAAAGGCGGGGAACTGCCTGATATCGATTTGCTCGAAGACGAAATAAAGGAGAGGGACAGGGCTGATGCCGAGCGGGAACATGCTCCGCTGAAAAAGCACCCTGAAGCTGTTGAAATTGATACCTCGGAATTGACGATTGAGCGCCAGGTTGAGATGGTCTATAATCTTGCTCTGGAAATAGAGAAAGGAAGCCGGTAAGACAAATCCGGTGTTTCAGTGACAGTTTTTTTTATTAACCATAAAACCGCATGCTGTAATCTCTCGCGGCAAGCAGGCTAATTTACAGAGAGGAAGGAAAAAATTAATGGCAGAAGCATTCGCACAACAGGAGAAGAAGGTCAAGGAAAGACCTGCAAGGAAAAAGATCAAGGTTTTTGCTCTCTACGAGCCCGCCGAACTTGCACAGATGGAGTTGCTTTATACAAGTACACTCAATGAGATCACCGAAGATGAAATTGTAAAGGGACGTATTGTCTCGATATCCAACAAGGATGTCACCATCGATGTCGGTTTCAAGTCCGAAGGTATTGTATCGCTTCTTGAGTTCAGGGACGATGACGAGGTCAAGGTGGGTGATGATGTTGAGGTATATCTTGAGAACATCGAAGACAAGATGGGCCAGCTCATTCTTTCCAAGAAGAAAGCTGATGTTCTGAGAATCTGGGACAAGATTTATGATTCAATTGAAAACGATACCATCATCAATGGCAAGATCATCAATCGTGTCAAGGGTGGTATGACAGTTTCCCTGTCTGGTGTTGAAGCCTTCCTTCCTGGTTCGCAGATCGATGTCAAGCCGGTTCGTGATTTCGACGCGCTTGTCGGTCAGACCATGGACTTCAGGGTTGTCAAGATCAATCCGGTCACACAGAATATTGTTGTCAGTCATAAAGTCATTCTCGAAGAGGAGTATGCTGCCCGTCGTGAAGAGATGCTTGCCAATATCAAGGTAGGTATGGTGCTTGAAGGTACAGTCAAGAACATTACCGACTTCGGTATCTTTGTCGATCTTGGCGGTCTTGACGGTCTTGTGCACATTACCGATATCACCTGGGGCAGAATCAACCATCCTTCCGAGGTTGTTGATCTTGACCAGCCTATCAAGGTTGTGGTTGTCGGCTTTGACGAGAACACCAAGAGAGTTTCGCTTGGCATGAAGCAGCTCGAATCTCATCCTTGGGAAAATATCGAAATCAAATATCCTGTTGGCTCCAAAGCACAGGGTCGTGTTGTTTCCATTACCGATTACGGCGCTTTTGTTGAAATCGAGAAAGGCATCGAAGGTCTTGTCCACATCTCAGAAATGAGCTGGACACAGCACATCAAACATCCGGGTCAGTTTGTTACCCTCGGTCAGGAAGTCGAGTGCGTTATCCTCAATATCGACAAGGATCACACAAAGCTTTCCCTCTCCATGAAGCGTGTCAACGAAGATCCATGGATTGCGCTTTCCGAGAAATATATCGAAGGTTCCCTGCATAAGGGTACCGTCAGCAACATCACCGACTTCGGCGTCTTTGTCGAACTCGAGCCCGGTGTTGACGGTCTGGTACACATTTCCGACCTCTCATGGACCAAGAAAATCCGCCACCCAAGTGAACTGGTCAAAAAGAACCAGGAGCTTGAGGTCAAGGTTCTCAAGTTTGATGTTCATGCACGCCGTATTGCTCTTGGACACAAACAGATCAATCAGGATCCGTGGGATGAGTTCGAACAGAAATATGCAGTTGGAGCAGAAACTCCCGGCCAGATTTCACAGATCATCGAAAAAGGCGTTATCGTGATTCTTCCTGGCGACGTGGATGGTTTTGTTCCGGTATCACACCTTCTTCAGGGAGGGGTAAAGGATATCCACTCATCGTTCAAGATCGGTGATGAACTGCCTCTTCGTGTCATAGAGTTTGACAAGGAGAACAAACGCATCATTCTTTCCGCTCTCGAGTATTTCAAGGACAAGAGCAAGGAAGAGATCGAAGCCTACCTGGCAGCTCATCCAAACGAGAAAAAGGAGATCGAGGCAGCGACTGCTGAACTCGAACCCCCGGTCAAATCGGTTGAGAAAAAAGGTGGAGAACAGAAAGCAGGAGAATAAGCAATCCTTTTCTGAGTAAGTAGTTACAAAAAAGCCTTCCTTGTTTCGTCAGGGAAGGCTTTTTTTATGGGGGGCCGTTTTTCCGCCAAGATATTCTTGATGCTCCGCTTCAGCTCATCCTCTATCTTAGCGGAGGAAACCTGAATTGTCAGCTAAAAGAGAGAGGGTGATGAAAAGGGTGTTAAGAAAAAACAGGTTAAAATAAACTTGGTCAGGAACGTCCCCTCTGAATCGGAGTTACCATGATGCGGACTGATTTTTCTAAAAGAGGAAAAGCATGCGTTTGTTTTTTTGAGCTTCTGCCAATACTTCTTCGAGTGTCGTCATGCTTGATATTTTCTGCTTCGTTCGGCAGCTTGTGGAGGTGGTACAAGATCAAACCTTATTCTGCTGCCTGAGCAACATTGCATTGTGGCTGATTTCTTCAAGAGTTAATTCCTCTTCCAGCCCTTGCTTCCACTCTGTGTAATCGAAGCGTTCCCTTTTAATTAAGGCAATAAACCGTTCTGCCCCAACATCGCCAAGACACTGCGACAGGATGTGGATGCCTTTTTGTTTTATCTCTGTGTCGGTAATCATTTGGAGACCTCCTTGATGAATCCTGTTGGGTCAGTAATTTTTATGGTTGTAATCAAACCGGATCTTTTTAATATCCAGTCATCGGTTGTCAGGAAATAGTCGGCATGTGCTTTGGTAGCACAGGCGATATGCAATGAGTCCATTTTTTTAATGCCTGTTTGACCAATAAGCCTGGCAGAAACCAGCAAGGCATCATCCTCTTCTATGTCTTCCACGGCATAAGTTCGCCATTTTCCTATTTGTTCCCTGCGCTCTGGAAATGGATTTTTGTGATTTTCATAATCCATAACATAAGACCATACCAAAGAAAAGATTCCCAATTGAATATTTTCCTGTATAGCCAACTTTGCTTCAGATTCAAGCCTTATCCTGAGTCGCGACTGGTCGTCAAATGGCCTGTTGAAACAACAATTGTCCAGATAAATTCTCATTTGCTTCGGCTTCTGAATATCCTGTGCCACAAGTTTTCGGGAAAAGTGTTCCGAAAAAGGGTGATATTGGCAAGACTCACAGAATAAAACATAACAAAAATTCTTGCGATTTCGTTTTTCTCAACGACTCGTCGCTGAACTCAATTCGAAGAGCTTTTCCGTTACCGGCCTTGTAATTTCTTGAATATCAAAGCGATAGTTCATCCAATAAACTCTACTACCGCATTGCACATCTGCTTCAGGCCGGGTTGCTCAAGGGGATAGTGACCGGCATTTTCAAGTATAACAACTTTTTTGGGCACGCGATTGATCCGCCTGAGGAAAAGCTCACTGAGGTAGAGGGGCGTCCAGGTGTCCTTTTCCGGCTGACAGAGTAAAATCGGGCAAACCGTAAAGGTTTCGGGCTCAACCACCGGCTTGTAGGTTGTGAGCGAGCTGAGAAACTTCATGGTGACCCATTTGCCTGCCGATGTTTTGTCTCTCAAACAGGCTTTGAGCGCCGCTTTATTGTTCACCAGCGCCGACATTTTGCTTGCCAGACTCATCGGCATCCGCAGGCTTGCCAGTGGTGTTCTGGCTGCCAGGTGGGTTAATGGCACGCCGATACGACTCATGAGGAAATTCAGCGCTGTTTCATCGCGAACCTGTTGTTCCTGCTGGTCGAGGAAGGTCATGCCCACAATGCCCTTGACCTTTTTATTGAGCGCAGCCACGTGCCAGGCCAGCATACCACCGGCACTGAGGCCGTAGAGGAAGATGGGGCGACCATCTTTTGCAAGTTCGGCATTGATGAGGTCATTGCCTGCCTGAACCCAGTCGTTGTAGGTTACCAGAACCCCGGGTGCTACACGAGTCATGCCATATTCGGGCATATCGATGGCAATGGTTTCAAATCCCCGCTTGAACAGGGGGCTGCCAAGAATGGTAGACATTTGCCGCCCGTTGGTACCGACTCCGTGAAACAGAATCACTTTCACCGGGGAAGCGGGATTGCGGAAGCAGTCCAAATGAATCTGGTGCCCTCGCCATTGCCACCACTCTTCCGAGGGTTCATGATCCCGGTCAAGCTGAAACTCTTTGGGAAGGAATGCCTGTATTTCCCGCCAATTCGATTGCGTTTTATAGTCCATGTTTCTTTTCGTTATTGAAAAAAGTCGATTGACATTGTCCTATATACTTAGAAGTAAAGGAATTATCGGTTTTCCCGCGTCACTGAAACAAGATACATTGAGCTGGATTTCCATAGTGTGTTACAAACTATGAGGGCATCAATTTGATCCAAATGAATTTCTGGATAAGTGGTTTCGAACTCATAGTAAAACTTGTTGTGCGTCATTTGAATATATGTCAGTTTTGACATATATTGAGCAATGCTTAAATCTGACGACAAGCCACTTGTGTATGGCTGCATGGTGAAATCAAAACTCCACCAATGTCTCAACATGCGAGGATGGAGGCTGGATATTTATTGCGTCGGCAGCAAAAAGGAGATCTGCTTTCTCTGCCCTGGTCAAGGCCGATGCCATCTATTGGTGTCAGATGTCATGAGTTACGAATCACTGACGATAATTCAATATGGCGCATTATCTACAGGACAGATGATGATGCGATCCTGATTCTTGAGGTGTTCAAGAAAAAAACTCAACAAACCCCTAAAAGCGTTGTGGACAAGTGTCGTAGGCGTGCTCGCTTATACGACTTCATTTAAAGATATTAATTACCATTATGAAAAAAGAAAAGCAAATAAAACTTGAGGCTTCTGGCTGGAAGATCGGTAGTGTTGATGAATTTCTCGAACTCAGCAGGGAAGAGGCAGAATTTATAGAATTAAAACTCTCCTTGAGCCGAAATCTTAAAGAACGCCGTCAGTCGCTTCGGCTGACTCAGAAAGATTTTGCAAGAATGATCCATTCGAGTCAGTCTCGCGTGGCAAAAATGGAAGCAGGTGATCCGGCAGTATCTATCGATCTGCTTGTAAGATCGCTGCTTGCTCTCAAGACTTCTCATAAAGAGGTTGCAGGGATGCTTCCAGTTTGATAATGGACAGGCTTCCAAAGAGGTCGTAAAACTGTTTGGTTTGTTTGCTGATGTGACGCTAT
>SZXY01000183.1 GCA_005843805.1 Chlorobium sp. | reverse complement strand
AAGAATAGCCATAAGTCTTCTAATGAGGCTTTATCCCTATCCCGTTCCATGCCGAAGCTATAGTGATAAAATACCGATTCGGCAAAGAAACTCCTCGCAATTATCATAACCCGGACACCGGCAAATCAACATGACACCTGATCAAGAAGCTGGACGAAAAAGAGCACTCAATCTTACTTTTAACTCAGCTTACACTCCAGCCAAGCGATTGCATTGCACTCATTTCAACAACCTTAGGATGAGCATCTATGGGTTTAAGCAACTGCCGGATTTTTTGCTGGACATGAGCTGGATTGATCGCACGGGGAAAGAGTTTTGAATGTTTTCGGGGCTGCTCGATATGTAAAATCACATGAATCTCTCCGCAGCCAGCTATAAAACTGGCCATCCGTTTTTCATCCAGATCATGAGCATGAACCTTTGCCGGAAGCATTGCTGCCAACGTATCGAAAACTTTGTGGGCAAGTTCCTCTCCCAATTCGGAAGGTTTTGTTCGCTGATGTATGCGATAATCCTTTACCTCAATCAGCCAACTTGCTCCGAACGAATCAACGGCAAGAAGATCTACCGCCTTGATACCATTCCACATTTTCGCAAAGTGATTGCGGTAAAATGACCAACCGTCATACTTGCTGACTTTCCACTCTTCAGGAAAATCAAAATTCAGACCATCAACGTTATAGCTCTGCATCACCCCCCCTCACTGGCAAGAAAGCGGTCTGATTGCGCCAGCTCTTCGTCAAGCGCCGTAATATCACCGATCTCATCAGAACAACTGCCTTGCCGGACAACAACGCCATCGTCACTCTCATGCAGCCCGAAAAATTGCGTTTCAACCCCTTTGTACAAACCGGCAGATAACAATATTTCAAGTTCGCGAAGAAGAAAAAGGCTGTGGGTGGCAATAAAAACCTGAATGCCTGACGCACTGAGATCGAGAATGCTTTTTGCCACTTTTTTGATGATGAGCGGATTGAGATTGGCTTCCGGTTCGTCCCAAAACAGAAACCCTTTATCAAGAAGAGCGCCAGTCGCAATCAATCTGGAGAGCATTCCAAGCTTGCGACATCCTTCTGCTACCAACGGCATTTCAATCCACCCTTTGGTATTGCTCAAATAAAACCGTCCATTTTTATCAAGCTCTATCGTGCCCCCCATTGCAGCCTCAAGAGGTTCAAGCAGTTCCCTTATTCGCTTTTCCTTCGGACCTTTTTGCAGCAATGCACCAAGAAGCAAGCAGGTATCCCGCCATGTTTCTTCAAATTCGAGGTAGTGACCTTCGTAAACCGATATAAAATTTGGATAAATGGTCAGCAGCTCACGTGTTGGCAAGTATACCGGAAAAAGATCAATCCATGATGATGGTAACTTTTCGATACTGACTTCTGATTTGCTTTGTGTAGCGAAGCTGAATGCAATATCAAAAGAAGAGTTGTCAAATATGAAGCTTAGATCACATCGCTCGCGCCCTTGTTTTCTTCGAGCAAGCCGACCCAAAGATTCAGGACGAAAAACATTCACCAATTTTTCGGCAAGTTGTACCTGATAAAGCGATTTAGTCGGTGTTACAGCATTGGACTTTCGCCTTGCTTCAGAACTCACGGCGAGTACCGCATAAAGTATTTTCAGTAAATGAGTTTTACCGGTACCATTCTCACCGACAATCACATTAAGATTGCAACCAAACCTGAGATCTGCTTCCGAAAAGACTGTAAGGTTTTTTATGGATAGTTGCTTTATCATACCTTTCTAATAAATGCTCCGCCAATATTCTTGCTTGTTTTTTACAGGTTTAACAGGAAATGTAATAAAAAAAAAGAAGAGCCAACACTTCAGAACAAGAGGCCTGACCAGCTAAGCCTGAATTTGTTCTCCCTCAAAAGCTTCATTATCTTTGCAGGAAAACAAATCACCAATGGCAACATTCAGCGACATCGCCTCACGCTACCGGGAAACCTCTCTTGTACAGGCTTCTGCTGGCACAATACTGATCAACCTGCTTGAGATTCCTGGCACGGCAGATATCCTCGATGTCGGATGCGGCACCGGATACCTCACCGCTGAACTGGCAAAACACACAACCGGCAACGTCACCGGCATTGACCCTTTCGAAGCGATGATCAGTGAAGCTTCCAAAGCTTATCCCGACCCACGCATCCGCTTTCTCGTCATGGATGCCACATCGATGCCGTTTGAAGAGGAGTTTGACCGGATCTATTGCAACTCGGCATTCCAGTGGTTCCGGAACCCCTCTCTGTTCCTTGAACAGGCAAAAAAAGCGTTGCGAACGAATGGCAAAATTGGCCTGCAGGCCCCTGCGAAAACCAACTACTGCCCGGTTTTTCTTGAAGCCATCAACGACAGTTGCAGAAACTCCGTCATCAGGAAAGTGTTTGCAGGGTTCCGCTCTCCCTGGTTCATGCTTGAAACCTCAGAAGCATACTCCTCACTCTTCCGGGACGCAGGGTTCCATGTAACGCACTGCTCCATTGAGGAAACACGCAACCGCTACAGTACGGCCAAAGTCTTCGATATCTTCAGTTCCGGTGCAAAAGCTGGCTACCTCAACCCTGCCTGCTATGACTCACCATTTCCCGAAGGATTTGAAACCACCTTTCTTGCTGAAATTGAGCGTTCCTTTGCCAGTCAGGCTGATGGCGAAGGGTGGATTGACCTCGCCTTTTACCGGATCTTTCTCATTGCTTCCCCAGAATTTCATGGGCGCAAAACCATCCACCAAGAATCGCTCCGGTAAAGCCGCCTCCGGGATTTGACCAGGCAGATGCAAAATAGAGGTTTTTGACCGGTGATCGGTTGGGTAGTCGATAGAGCATCCCCGACTGCTTTGGCAACTGGGCATATCCGTAAATGACACCACCTGGATTGAGCGTATAGCGCTGCAAGGTTTTGGCTGTCCCGATTTCATAATACTCAATCTCCTGGCGGATACCGGGAATGAGCTTTTCAAGCCTGCCGATAAGGATTTGCGCCACCATCTCCTTTTTCTCCCGGTACTGCTCCTTGTCAAGCCCTTCCCAGTCCGAGAGATAATCTGTGGTACAAAGAGATCCGAAACTTTTTCCAGCCGGAGCAAGTCCTGAATCGATCTGGCTGTAATCGACAAAGGCAAAGCCTCTTGTGCTGAAATCGGCATGCACGTTTTTGGCAGCATCCTTCAGGGTTCTTGTCCCTTCATCCACAACAAAGGTCGAGTATGAGTGGTTGTTCAGCTCCGAAACCTCACGCTTGAACCCCAAATAGAGATTAAGAATGGCGCATGAAGGCTGAAGATGTTCAGTTTTGCGGCTAAGCAGGGCGCTCTCTTGTTCAGGCAGCATTTTCACGACATTGGGCACAGCCGCATTGGCAATAATGGTGCTGGCAAACACGCTCTCTTCACCCGACGCTTCGCTCCCCCGTGTTTTCCGGTAGACTACACCGACAGCTTTGCCATTTTCAGTGAGAATCCTCGTCACCAGCCTGCCAAGCAGCACTTCACCCCCGTGAGTGGTGATGTAGTGAGCCAGATAGTCGGAGAGTTTTTGTGACCCACCCTTGATGAAATGCCCACCCCCGCGATAATAACTCGACTGGGCAACGCTGAAATAGATCAATGAGAGTGAGTAGGGATCATCATGATAGTAGGGGAAATTGGCCAGAAGAAGCAGTTTAAGCTCCTCGTTGCGGATAATGCCATCGACAAAATCACCAACTGTCGAATATTGACCGAAAAGCAAATTCGGATGCAGAAGTGCAAAAAGAGGAAAAAGAACTGCAGAAGCCTTGTTTGAAGCCACCGACAGATGCGGATAAAGCAGGGGAAAAATCGGCATCTGAAGCTTCGCTTTCCAGCTCTCAAGAGGAATCTTGCGAATTTCACGACTGATGGCATGAATGGTGTGGAAAAAGGTTTCTATCCCCTTTTTCTCATCGGGAAAAGCCGCAATCAGCACCCTGATTGCCTCATCGGTATCAGCAGGAACAACGATATCGGTTCTGCTGCTCTTGAATCGGTAAAATTCCGGAACCTCTACAAAATCAACATGCTCAAACACCCCCAGCTCTTTGAAAATCGGCAGTTTCGCATCCTGCGGGTCAAGACCGTCCATCTCATGCAGTCCCGCTTCAACAAGAAAATCCTTTCTCTGGAAAGTTGTTGCAAATCCCCCCGGCACCCTATGCTGCTCGATCAGCAGCACTTTTTTTCCCTCTTTGGCAAGCTTGGCCCCGGCAGTGAGACCGCCAAGACCACCGCCTATGATAATGACGTCGTAGTTCTTCATGGATAATACTTTTTTAGGTGCTGCTTGATTTTCAAGAAAAAGTACACCCCATGCTGAAGAAAAAAATTGACCAATGTTACATTCGTCTTTCCTGTGTGATTTTTTTGCGAATGCGGCTCAAACTTTCCCTCTCCATGCCCAGGTAAGAGGCAATATGGTACAACGGCACACGCTCAAAAATATGCGGGCGACTTTCCAGAAGCTTCAGGTATCGCTCCTTGCCATCCATAAACAAAAACGACTCAACCCGGTCAACGGTAATCTTGTATGAATATTCCGCCATCAACCGGCCAAACCTCTCCCAGTTTTTGGAGCTGTCGTAGGCATTCTGCAAAAGCTGGGAGTCAAAAGTGACAATTTCAGACGGCTCAAGTGCCTGCAAAAAATAACGGGAAGGCTTCTCTTGCAGAAAGCTGTTGAAATCAGCCATGAACTCATTTTCAAGAAAAAAATGAGAATTGATCTCTTTCCCGTCCGCCAGATAATAGAGCCGAAACGCACCGGAATTCACAAATGCCATCTCCCGGCAAACCTGCCCTTCCGCAAAGACGACCTCCTGAGCCCCGATTTTTTTCAGGGTCAGAAACGGTTCAAAAAAATCATAATCCTCTTTGGTGAGAAAAGGAAAATTCTCTAACCATCCCCTGATTTCCTGAAAATCACTCATGATAAAAACGTTGTTGATCGAAAGAGTCGCACTCTGCCAGAAGCTCCCAAATACGGGCAGTTACGCTCACAAAATACCCATTCGCCACAGAAACTCCTTACGCGTTCACTAAAATGAGAGCAACCGCAAACCCTTTCCACACCCCTTCTGAAACGCAATAAAGGTGTGATATGTATTAAGGTGGCACATATTAATGCAACTATTGCAGAAAAGTGGTAGATTTACAATAAATTGCACAAAAAACATCCTGATCCAGGAGACAAAAAAATGTTTAACCGACGAGCCGTTGAAGAGATAAAATCCTGGTACAACCGAAGCAAACGCAAGCCATTGGTGATTCGCGGTGCCCGGCAGGTTGGAAAAACAACTGCTGTCCGGCTTGCTGCAAACCAGCTCCAGGTGGAGATCATTGAAATCAATCTTGAGCGTCACTCCAGCCTGGAACCTCTCTTCAGAAGCTACAATCTAAAGGATCTGCTCTTTAATTTTTCGCTCATCAGCGGCAAAACCATAAACCAGGAAAGCAAAGCGATCCTCTTTCTCGATGAAGCACAGGCTACCCCTGCGGCCTATGCGTGCCTGCGATACTTCCTGGAGGAGATGCCTCACCTGGCGGTCATTTTAACCGGATCACTACTCGATCAGGTGCTGCATGACTTCAAGCTCCCAACTCCTGTCGGACGTATCGAGCAACTCTATATGGGTCCATTGAGGTTCGATGAATTCCTTGAGGCCACCGGAGAATCGAAAGCTCTCGGCACCATCGAGATGCTCACACAGAGCACCATGCAGTTGATCCCGGACAGTGTGCATGAAGAGCTGATCGCCCAGGTTCGGCGCTACACCCTTACCGGTGGTATGCCCTTCTGCGTGCAGAGTGCCATTGACACCCAATTCAATCACGCCGAAATCGTCAAATACCAAACCGAGCTTGTTCAGACCTATAAAGATGATTTTTCAAAGTATACCGGTTCCCAAACCGCACTGAAACTCAATGCATTTTTCAATGGTATTATCGGTCAGATTGGACTCCATTTTTCCCCCAAACAGGCCAATGAAATATCGCTCAACACCAGCGGCAACAACCGCCAGTTAAACGATGCTCTCGAACGATTTCTCGAAGCACGACTCTTCTATCGCATCCTGCACTCCAACGCTGACAGCATTCCCCTTGGTGGTGACACAAAAATCCGGATCAGCAAATTTTTATTTGTTGATATCGGCTTGCTTCTGGCTGCACAGGGTATTCCTGCACAAAGTATAATGGGTTCTCCCCTCGAACTTGCCAATCGCGGCGTCATTGCAGAACAATTTGTAGGTCAGCAACTGCTTGCGGCAAAACCAGGCTACATAAACCCGACCTTATACTACTGGCAACCCCCAAAATCCGAAGGGCAGGCAGAAATTGATTTTCTTTATGAGAGTGGCAACCAAATCTACCCGGTAGAGGTGAAATCCGGCACAAGCGGCACCATAAAATCGCTGCACTCTTACATGCTCAAAAAGCAGTCCACCCAAGCCATCAGAATCAGCTCTTCAAAACCCTCGGTTCAGGAAATGAAGGCAAAAATAAACAAGCAGGAAAAAGCGTTCAGACTGCTCAATCTCCCCTTTTATCTGGTCAACCAGATCGAGCGGATAGTCAGTGAGAAGTGATCAGTCTGAAATCGTGAATATCAAGGTGAATCAATACCGGGCCACCGAGCGGTTTGCTGTTCCAGCCCCGCCTGGTGAGCCCCTGCGGGGTTACCCTCCGTATTGAAGGATAAACAAGACCAGAACTGTTTTTCGCGTGTTGCAGAACAACATTGGATGCGGCAGCAAGCGGGCTGATGATGTCGGCAGTATAGTCATGCTGAATCAGGAGACCACTCTCACGGTCAAACCTGAACCGCTGCACCCGACTGTGGGAAGGAATTGCATCCGGAAACCACCCTTCCAGCAAACCCGGTTCACGCTCCTTCCAGAGAATATCCTCATTCATCAACAGCGCAGGCAGGGTAAAATAGTTCCAGGAAGCGTAGTTGGCGAAATAGCTCATATCGAGATCATCCCAGTAAAAGAGCCTTCTTCCAATCTTGAAATACCCCCTCGCATTCTTGCGCTCTGAAATGACCTGCCCTTGTGCATTTTCGAGCCGGACATCAAGACCATCAAGAACTCCCGTGACAGCGGGATTGCGCCCAATCGGGGTCAATTTTGAAAAAGGTCTATGAACATCCATAACCATTCGGGCATGGCTGAAAAACGGTCGCCGTTTCAGGGTAAACG
>SZXY01000100.1 GCA_005843805.1 Chlorobium sp. | reverse complement strand
CGACCCGTCTGGCAGAAAATGGTGCACTCCAATGGCAGAGCATCCATGAGCTGATGGCACAACTTCAACAACACTCCCTCTCCTGATTCTCCATGAGCTGCAAACAACGTTTTCCCTTTCGGTTTGGCACAACCTCATATATCATCCCTGCCGACATCATTCCCAATGTGGAGTTTCTTCGGGACAAGGTTGACGATATCGAACTGGTGCTTTTTGAGTCGGACGAGTTCAGCAACCTGCCCTCCGCCAGTGATATGCAGAGGCTTGTGATGCTTGCCGTAGAGTCCGGGCTCACCTACTCGGTGCATCTGCCGCTCGATGTCTATCTCGGCCACCCTGACCGCATAGAGCGGGAACGCTCGGTTGGCAAATGCCTTCGAATTATCGAGCTTACCCGCGATCTGCCGAAATCGGCCTATGTCATGCACTTCGAGGCTGGGCCTGGTGTCGATATCAACGCTTTTTCATCTGAAGAGGAGCATCTTTTTATCGAAAGTCTGCGGGATTCGGTTGCGATGCTGCTGAAAGGTACCGATGAACTGCCATCAGCCTTTTGTGCGGAAAATCTCAACTACCCCTTCGAACTTGTCTGGCCGGTGGTTGAAGAGTTTGGTCTTTCAGTCACGCTCGATGTTGGCCATCTTGAATATTACGGTTTTCCGACTGCTGACTATCTCCGCCTCTACCTGCATAAATCGAGAGTTCTGCATGTTCATGGCACGGTTGACGGCAAGGATCACAACTCTCTGGGCTATCTGAAGCCGGAGGCGCTGGAGTTGCTTATGAACGCTCTTGTTAAGGCGCCTTCTGCCAGTCGCGTCTTTACCATGGAAATTTTTTCACAGGAGGATTTTGAGTCGTCGTGCGGGGTGATGGAGCGATTTGCTTCAAGTGGCCAGTCGCAAAACTCTTTTATTTTATGAATTGATTATTTGAGCGCTGTTTACTACATTTGTAGTAAAATTTTCAGGAGAAAAATTATGGGAATGCCAGTACGAATAGATGATACATTGTATGCGCAAGCACGAGTCCAGGCGCGAGCGGAGCATCGTACCATTGCCGGACAGATCGAGTTTTGGGCGATGATTGGAAGAGCGGCTCTCGATAATCCTGATTTGCCCATTGATTTTGTGCGCGATCTTCTGGTTGCGCGCGCAGAAGGCAGTTCACAGTTAACCGAGTTTCTTCCAGAAGGGAAGAGTTCCTGATGAGTAACCAGGTTCAGGTACTGCAAAGCACTCTTTTCAGGCGAACTTACAAGCTGCTGCATCCAAATCAGAAGGCTGATGTTGATGATGCCATCGCTGAAATTGTCCGTGATCCAACTCTGGGAGAGCCCAGGAAAGGCGATCTTGCGGGCGTTTTTGTCTACAAATTCAAATGCATCGGTCAGCTTACCCTGCTGGTATACGAGTATGATGCGGCCAGTCGCCTTTTGCTTCTTTTGGGTTCCCACGAAAACTTTTACCGGAATCTTAAACGTTGATTTTAATCCATTTTCATTTAAATAAAGCTGCCAACCTGGATGTTTTTACCCAATCCGCGACAGAGTGAGATGAACCAATGAGCAAGGTAATCTATGTGACCGGAGGAGCGCGGAGTGGCAAAAGTTCTTTTGCCCTGAAGCTTGCTGCCCCTTACTGCAACAGGCTCTTTTTGGCGACTGCCGAGCCTTTTGATGAGGAGATGCAGCGGCGTATCGCCAAGCACCGGGAGGAACGCAAAGAGCAGTTTGCCACCGTGGAGGAGCCGCTTTTCCTTGAGCGCTCACTCCGGCAGTTACCTCCCGGCACCGATGTTGTTCTTCTCGACTGCCTGACCGTCTGGACGGGGAACCTCATGCATCATCTTGAGAGTGACGGGGAGATTGACCGACGAATCGAGCACTTTCTTGAGGCACTCGTCGATCCGCCCTGTGATATTATTCTTGTATCAAATGAGGTGGGCATGGGTATTGTGCCGGAAAACGCAATGGCTCGAAGGTTTCGCGACATTGCGGGCATCGTGAACCAGAGAGTTGCTTCAATGGCTACGGAGGCGTGGCTGCTCTGCAGCGGTCTGCCGCTGAAATTGAAATAGTGTCCCGATGAGTCCCGACGAGCACCGGCGGGGCACGTCGGGATTTTTGTAACCAATAACTTTTTTACTGATTATACCCATGCATGAAGCGTTGCAGCAGCTTTTGAACCGTATTGAGCCCAGTGACCGGTCGCTTTGTGTGCCAGCGCAGGCGCATCTTGACGATCTTACCAAACCTCAGGGAAGTCTTGGACGACTTGAGGAGATAGCCCTGAAATATGTTCTGGCAACTGGTTCGCTGAAGCCGGTGCTTTCAAAAAAGAAAATCTGCTGCTTTGCCGCTGATCATGGGGTTGCGGCTGAAGGGGTGTCGGCTTTTCCGGCGGAGGTGACTCCCCAGATGGTTTACAACAT
Organism: Chlorobium sp.; assembly: GCA_005843805.1. Lineage (GTDB taxonomy): Bacteria > Bacteroidota > Chlorobiia > Chlorobiales > Chlorobiaceae > Chlorobium. Next base: position 6,253 of record SZXY01000100.1, on the reverse strand, counting down.
GCTTGGTGGTGGCGCGGCCATCAATGTACTGACGCGTCATGCCGGGGCTGATCTCGATGTGGTCGATATGGGCGTGAATCATGAGTTTCCCGATACGCCGGGGCTGGTCAAACGCAAGGTGAAGCCGGGCAGTGCCAATATGGCCTTCGGTCCTGCCATGAGTGAAGAGGATACCCTGCAGGCGCTGCTTGCGGGTGCGGAACTTGCTGCCGAGGCTCATCGGGCGGGATACCACATACTTGGAACAGGTGAGATGGGTATTGCCAATACCACTCCAGCAACGGCGCTCTATTCGGTTTTGCTCAATGTGCCGGTCGAAACCATTACCGGCAGGGGTACCGGTATTGATGATGATCGGCTCCGCCACAAAATTGAGGTGATAAAGAGAGCGGTCGAGGTGAATGCACCGCTTTGCACAACCCCTTATGGCACGCTTGCCGCGCTTGGCGGTTATGAAATTGCTGCCATTACCGGTTTTATTCTTGGTGCAGCCGCCTGCAAAATTCCGGTGGTTGTTGATGGTTTCATCTCCTCATCCGGTGCTGTTGCGGCTCTCAAGCTTTGCCCGGCAGTTGACGATTATCTCTTTTTCAGCCATCTCTCCAATGAACAGGGACACAGGGCGGTGATGCAGAAGCTGGGTGCCCGGCCAATTCTCGATCTCGATCTCAGGCTTGGCGAGGGCACGGGCGCTGCGCTTGCCATGCAGCTTATCGAAGGTGCTTTGAAAATCTACAATGAAATGGCAACCTTCAGTGCCGCGAGAGTCAGTGAAAAAAACTGAACGTAATCCAATGGGCGGCCTTGTGACAGCCCTTAGAACCCTGACGGTGCTCTCTGTGCCGGGAAAGGAGTGTGAACCCTTCAGCAACTCCCTCTTCTGGTTTCCGGTTGCAGGCTTGCTGATCGGCCTTATGCAGGTGGCGCTTGGTTATGGCGGTTATCGGTTCGGCTGGAATGAACTTGCGGCAGCACTGGTGGTGTTTGGAGGGATTGGTCTTACCAGGGGAATCCATGCCGACGGTATTGCTGATCTGGCTGACGGTTTCTGGGGTGGCAAAACAAGGGAGGCCGCACTGAGGATCATGAAAGATCCCAACGTTGGTTCTTTCGGAGTCATTGCGCTCTCTGGAGTGATACTGCTCAAATGGATTGCGGTTGTCAAGCTGATCGAGTGTGGTTCTTTTGGTTTTATTGCTGCCGGAGTGCTGCTTGCCCGCTGGGTGCAGGTTCTGCTGGCCTCCTCACTCCCTTACGCCCGTAGGGAAGGGGGGACAGCGCACTCCTTTGTAAGCGGGGCTGGAGCTGCCCATATCGTGGTGACCTCCATCTTGACCCTTCTCTTGCTTGTTCTTTTGCTCCATGCCGACCTTTTCGGCCTTTTTGTCGCAGTTCCGGCGGCAGTTGCGGCTGGAGTGATGACCGGACTTTTGAGTCACCGCAAGATCGGGGGAGTGACCGGTGATGTGCTTGGAGCAGGAAGCGAGGTGACTGAAGTGTTTGTCTGGATTGCGGGGGCGCTTTACTCCCTGCATGCCTGATTCTTTTGTTTTTTCGGGGGAGTTGAGGTGGGCATTACTGCTTGCTCCTGAACGCGCAGTTTTGCTTATTACAGGCATGAACCATGCACTAACTGCCACTCAAACGTTGTTTCGTTGCGACTCTCGAATGGCGCATCAATGATAGACTGCAATGCCTCTTCCTGATTTTTCCCTTCTTGCTCTTCCGGCAATTCATTTCGGCGCAGCCAAATTTGCTCTTTTGCCGCAACTTGCCGGAAGCTTTGGCAACAATATTCTGGTTGTTACCGGCAGCCATGCCCTGCAGCAATCTGGTCGTCTGGGCTCACTGCTCGAAGCTCTGCAAGCATCCGGTTTTCGCACAACCCATCTTGCGGTTGACCGCGAGCCCTCTCCGGAACTGGTAGATGAAGCTGTATCACGCTATCGTGCACTTTCAATTAATGTTGTTCTCGCTGTCGGTGGCGGCAGCGTGCTCGATGCTGGCAAGGCTATCTCGGCCATGCTGCTCTATGATCTTCCGGTTGAACGCTTTATTGAGGGGCAGGAGGCTTTCATGCCGCATGACGGAAGGAAGGTGCCCTTTATTGCTGTTCCTACGACTTCGGGAACAGGCAGTGAGGTTACAAATAACGCGGTCATCAGCAGGGTAGGCCGAAATGGCTTCAAGCGTTCTCTTCGCCACAGAGCCTTTGTGCCCGATATTGCCCTTATCGACCCGGAACTCATGGTGACGGTTTCACCTGAACTGACGGCGGCCTCCGGCATGGATGCCTGTACCCAGCTTCTTGAAGCTTACACCTCTCCCTTTGCAACACCCTTTATCGATGCGCTCGCCTGCAGTGGACTTGAAGCCTTCAGTCGCTCCTTTCTTGCGGCATGTACCGACCAGTCAACCAACAGCGGGGTGCGGGGCGATATTGCCTATGCTGCACTCATCTCTGGCATTGCGCTTGCCAACGCCGGTCTCGGTATTGTTCACGGCTTTGCCTCTTCGGTTGGGGGATTGATTGATATACCGCATGGCACACTCTGTGCAACCTTGCTGGCAGAAGCCACAAGGGAGAACATTGCGCAGCTTCGTCTCATTGACCAGGCTCATCCTGTACTGCTGAAATTTGCCAAAGCCGGAGCCATCCTTTCAGGGGTTGGCGGGGAGGATATTGCTTCAGGATGTCATCGGCTGCAGGAAACACTCGACCAGTGGCAGGAGCAACTCTCTTTTCCCCGGTTGCGCTGCTACGGGCTGCTTCCCGAAGATTTTGATGACATTGTTGTGACCACTCGCTGCAAGAGCAATGCCGTACAGCTTGACCATGCCGCCATGAAGCGCATTCTTTCAAGCCGGTGGTAGAGCATCGCCTCTGTTTTACTATTCATTTTGGAGTTCGGTCTCTTTTTTGCTAAAATTCCTTACGACCAGGTAAGGATTGATTAATTCAGTAAGGAGTGTGCCGATGGCTGTTGCAACAATGACAAACAAGGGACAGGTAACCATTCCGAAAGAGGTTCGGGATACTCTTGGACTGCATTCAGGCGACAAGCTTGATTTTTCCTGTCAAAAGGAGGGAACTATCGTTGTCACGCCGATAAAAAAAAATGTGGATGATCTTTTCGGCAAGTTGTTTAACCCGGAAAGAAAAGCTCTTTCATGCGAGGCAATAAATGAAGCTCTACGGAGAAAATTTAAGCAACAAAAGCTGTGAATGCGCTTGATACCAATATTCTTGTCCGCTTTCTCGTCCGTGATGACCAGAATCAGGCAGAGTGTGTTTATAGCTTGTTTAAAACTGCTGAGGTCAGTAAAACAGTTTTTTTCGTTTCTGTTCCTGTTCTTCTCGAACTGATTTGGGTGCTTGATTCTGTTTATGAAATTGCAAGAAACGAAATCCTTGATGCCCTTGCAGAGCTGTTACTGCTTCCCATTCTTGAGTTTGATGCTCAGTCGGCTGTAAGCTCGTTTATTTCAGATGCCCGCAAAAATAATTTCGATCTGTCAGATTTACTGATTGCATTTGATGCGGTATCGTCTGGTTGTGAAGAGGTGTTGACGTTTGATAAAAAAGCTGCGAAATCAGATTTATTTACACTTCTTCTGAAGTAATTTTTCTGACGAATAATGTCACTGCCGGGTTGACCACCACTCATCGCCGTAGCTGTAGAACAGCTCTTCACCCTTTCGGATATCCCGCAACGCATAGAGCACAAGTTCAGGCCCAAGTGTGCTCTCTTCCCGGTAGTAGGCTACATTGGGAGTCGAGGAGTGGTTGAAGAGCATTCCGTTACCCATCACCACAAGGCGTCCTGCTTCTGTGCTGCCGTAAAAGACGTAGTTCAGAAGCTCCCCGCCAATGTCCCGGTCAGTAACTTCAAGCGCTGGGCATCGTTCGATAATATCTCCGTTCCTGATTTTTTTCACGGCGAATGCCCCTCGTCCGCTGACAGGCGAAGCGCCGATGCTCACCACTGATTTGCGGCCCGCCTTAGTTCTTGCTGCAACGAAGAAACCGATTGCAATACCGGACAGCAGTCCGGTAACAAGCACAAGCGGGATGATGACGAAAGGATTGAATTCCATAGTGTTCTTTGGGATTTGTCAGAGAGCAATGTTACAAAAAATCAGCATCTTTTCCCCAGCCTGTTTTGAAGAAGTGGGACGTTGTTCAATAGGATAAAAGTTGCTTTACAATACCCTTGTACTCTCTTCTGTCGTTCAGGTAGGATAGTGCGGAATGGCGGAATATTCATTGCAGGGCCTCTTTATTATTGACTGTTTTTTGTAAGTTCTTTTAACCTCCTTTTGCGGACAAGAGCATTGCACGATAAAGCAAAGGCATCAGTGGAGAAGATGATGGATGGTATTTTTTAAGGTTTTTTAGTGCTTTTTATGGTTCTATGAGGGTTCCAAAGGTGTGTTTCAGTATTGAACAGGCTCTTCATTCTGAAGCAGACAGTTATTTTATATTGGACAGTAAATGATTTTAGGTAATGGGTTTAACCTTGAGTGACCGTCACGGCTGTGTCTTGCAGTCGGAAATCCGCAATATGTCGATTGAGTGCCGTCGGGTCGGGGGTATCAATCTGGCTCAAGGGGTTTGTGATACTCCAGTGCCAGACGTTGTCTTGCAGGGGGCGGCTGAAGCGATCTCTCAGGGGGTCAACACCTATACTCACTATGCAGGTCTTATGCAGCTTCGTGAGGCTATTTCTCTCAAGCAGCAACGGTTTTCAGGTTTAACTGTCGATCCGGAGTGCGAGGTTATTGTCAGCGCGGGTGCAACGGGTGCGCTTTATTGCGCTTTTCAGGCGCTCCTCAATCCGGGTGACGAGGTGATTGTCTTTGAGCCTTTTTACGGCTACCATATCAGTACACTGCAGGCAGCGGAAGCTGTACCGGTCTACTTGCCGCTCAATCTGCCCGACTGGACGTTCAGCCTTCATGATCTTGAACGTATCGTTACACCCAGAACCAGAGCCATTATTGTCAATACCCCGGCAAATCCTTCCGGCAAGGTTTTCTCACGTGAAGAGCTTGATCTTGTGGCTGCTTTTGCAGAACGTTATGACCTGTTTGTCTTTACCGATGAGATTTACGAGCATTTTATTTATGGTGGTCATACCCATTGCTCTTTCGCTGCCCTGCCAGGCATGAAGGAGCGGACCATTACCATCTCCGGCTCATCAAAAACCTTCAGCGTTACCGGTTGGCGCATTGGCTATGCCATCTGCGATGCCCGGTGGGCGCGCTCGATTGGTTATTTTAATGATCTTGTCTATGTGTGTGCGCCAGCTCCTTTGCAGGCTGGTGTGGCAAAGGGAATGCTTGAGCTTGGCGAAGAGTATTATCGTCACCTCGCTGTCGAATACGAGGCAAAGCGCAACCGCTTCTGCGAGGCACTCTCTCGTGCATCTCTTTCGCCACATATTCCCGATGGAGCCTATTATGTTCTGGCGGATGTTTCTGCTCTTCCTGGTTCAACCGGTAAGGAGAGGGCAATGCATATCCTTAAGAAAACAGGAGTGGCAAGTGTGCCGGGGGGAGCTTTCTATCATGATGAGAGGGGGGAGAGCTTGGTGCGTTTTTGCTTTGCCAAGGAGGATGCAGTGCTGGATGAGGCGTGCCAGCGTCTTCAGCTTCTTGTCTGAAGCTTGTTATTGCTCATGAAAGAGAGTGATGATGGAGGTTTGGTCTGGATTTCAATAGATTTGATTACGTTCAGTATGTTTTTTTAACAAATCAGTACAAGTCATGAATATTATTGAAACGATTTCTGTGCAGTGTCCCTACTGCGGAGAGATAATGGATCTGCAGATTGATTGTTCAGAAGGGGATCAGGAGTTTATGGAAGATTGTCCTCTTTGCTGCAAGCCTGTCACCATTGCCGTAACCATTTCCGATAATGGTATTTCATCGGTTGATGCCCGGCCTGAAGATGATTGAGTCTCTGGCTTGATCTCTCGCGCTCAAAGGTGAGCGGATGGGTGGTGTGGGAAAAGGGAATAAAAAAAAGCTGAAACCGAAAGCTGTAAGCCGAATTCTGTGGATTACCCGGAAACTCCGGGTAAAACTGCAGCCATTTATCTGATGCGGCTTACCCGAAAACTCTCCTTTCGGAATTGAACGGGCCGCTCTCTTCCCCTCTCGGGGAAAGTTTTCCTATTTAGCCTTGCTTCGGGGAGGTTTGCCAAGCACAATGCATTACTGCACTGTCTGGTGGTCTCTTACACCGCCG
>SZXY01000140.1 GCA_005843805.1 Chlorobium sp. | reverse complement strand
GGTGAAGAATTAATGCACGAATATCAATTGCTTTGGAGGTTTTAATAGCTGTATCATAAAGTAATTATTACAACCCGACGATCCATCTGGTTGCAGTTTATCATGAATATTCAATGAATTCTTCTTTCTTTTCTCTATCTGCGAGTTTTTTGATTGTTGGAGTGACAAGAGACTCGGCTTATACTATCAAAAAAGATATTGCGCAGATCTCTTCAGCTTTGCAATCGTTTTCAGATGTCCATTGGTTTGTTGTTGAATCAGATAGCGAGGATAACACAATTCAAAAATTGAAAGAACTTGAAGGCGAGGTGAAAAATTTTTCTTACATCTCGCTTGGTGTATTACATAACAAATTTCCCTTGCGAACGGAGCGGATTGCTTACTGCAGGAACAGGTGTCTGGATGAATTAAAAAGTAATTCTCTCTACAAGGATATTGATTATGTTGTTACTGCTGATTTAGATGGAATGAATGGATTGCTGACAAAAGAGTCGTTTCTCTCTTGCTGGAAAAATGATGAGTGGGATGTTTGTACTGCCAATCAGCGCGGGCCATATTATGATATCTGGGCTCTGCGTCAACAGAGTTGGTCTCCAAATGATTGCTGGTCACAATTTGAATTTCTTGTAAAACATCATACCAGTAAAAGAACGGCCAAATTTGTGGCTGTCCATGCAAGAATGGTTGAAATCGATGAAGATAGTGACTGGATAGAGGTTGACTCCGCTTTCGGGGGACTTGCGGTTTATCGCCGGGAGGTGTTGTCAGATGCTCGCTATATCGGGCTCAAGGAGTCCGGAGAGGAGATATGCGAACATTTGAGCCTGCATAAGCAGATAAAAGAGAAGGGTTTTCGCATTTTCATAAATCCGGGGTTGATCAATACAGGGTTTACCCGGCACACGAAAAGATTCCGCTGGCGCTATCTCAAATATCTGGTACGGAAGCTGTTTGTATAATGGTTTCGCCACAGGAGTCATCATTGAGACTCTTGTTGTTCAACGGCAAGTGGTTCAGGTAGTTGAATGTGCTTGATGGTAAAACCATCGACACAGGCTATCCATTTGCCATCTTCAAGCTGGAGAGGGTCTATCGTGTGCATGCCGTCCCTGTTCCACCATTCATTTCCAGGCTGCACGACCGGTTCTTCTGAAAAAGCCTCTTCAGAGTAGGTTTCCTTTGTAAGTTCCGTGATTCTGAATCCCCAAACCCTGCTTCCGTAGTTTGGTATCTCATCCTGTGCATACCGGTAGAGAGCGCCTTCATCTGCGACAACCCTTCCTCCTGGTCTTGAAAAATGCGGGCTTCCTGAGACTAATGGGCTTTTCGGGTGCTCTTTCCATGGCCCGGCAAGATGTCCAGCGGTGAACAGGTGGAGGCTTTTGCTTTTCCCGCTGTAGCTGAACAGATACCATCGGTTTTGGTAGTGGATTATCGAGGGGTCAACCAGAGCAGCAGCGCTTCCATTTCCTTTGATAAGTGTGGCGATGCGTTGCCACCGTTCCGGAAACTCCGTGGCCTGATAAAGCTGTATGCCGCCCGATCCCATGCATTCAGGGATCATGTAATAGTTTCCATCATGGAAGAATACATAAGGATAGGAGAGATGAAATAGCTCTTTGAGAATGATTTTCCGGTATGACCATTGTCGCCCGTCGTTACTGAACGCATAGCCGATTTCACCACGGTTTCTTTTGTCATTAAGCACTTCAAAGAAAAGATAGTAATGGCCGTTGTGCCGGATCATGAAAGGATCTGCAACGAAGCGGGCCTTGATATCGGTAATATCTTTTGCGGTAAGTACCGGATTGTTGATTCCTGGCGGAGGGTAAAGCTGCATGGGAGAGCTGCCGGCATAGATACCAATTGCCCAGGTTTCGCGGCTTCTTCTTACTAACTTTTTCTTGCGATGCTTGTTGTAGCGGGCAGTAAAGAGCGCAACAGCCACACTCAGCACTATCAGCCAAAGGATATTCAGAAGCATAAACTGTCAAGGCATGGTTTGCTGTTGCTCAGTTCCGGTATTGGCGCCATTGAAGTGCGTGGTTCAATCATTGTCTCTTTCCGAGGCTTGCGTCAGGTTTCCAGTGTCAGGTCAGGATGTCAGGGCTGTTTCCGCTGCCATTGGCTTTACAACAAACTGAATGTCATAGAGCTTTTTGTAGACACCATTCTTTTCAACAAGCTGCTGATGGTTGCCTGACTCAATAACGTTACCCCGTTCCATCACAATGATCTTGTCAGCGTTTTTGATGGTGGAGAGTCTGTGAGCAACCACAAGGGCGGTTCTGTTTGCCATTGCATGATCGATAGCCTGCTGTACCACTTTTTCTGATTCATTGTCCAGCGCACTGGTCGCTTCGTCAAAGATAAGCAGTTCAGGGTTTTTTACCATGGCACGTGCAATGGCTATACGCTGTCTCTGGCCTCCTGAAAGCTGAATGCCTCTGTCACCGATAAGGGTCTGGTACTGCTGCGGTTTTTCTTCAATAAACTGGTGTGCATTTGCAAGTACTGCTGCCTGTTCAATTCTGGCATGGTTGATGTCGTCATGAACGCCATAGGCAATATTCTGCTCAATGGTATCGTTGAACAGGATCACTTCCTGGCTGACAATTCCGATCATTCGACGCAGTTGTTTATAGTCGTATTCCCGGATATCTGTTCCGTCAACGGTGATGCGGCCTGAATCGACATCATAAAAACGCAGCAGGAGATCGGCTACCGTAGATTTTCCGGAACCTGATTGACCGATAAGGGCTACCATTTCCCCTTTTTTTATCTCGAAAGAGACATGATTGAGAACATTGGCCGCTTCAGGTTCTTTGTTGTATTTGAAACAGACATCTTCAAACGTGATGCTGCTGGAAAAGCTGCTGATTGAACGGCTTCCATTGATAATAGCAGGCTTTGTGTCGAGCACTTCGAACAGCCGTTCAACAGAGATCATTCCTGTCTGGATTGCCATGTTGGCATCTCCGAGCATCTTGAGTGGCCCCATTGTTGAGTAAAGTGTAAAGGCAAAGACAAGCAGCTCATTGGCAGTCATAACACCCTCAAAAACCTGGAGGCCTCCAAACCAGAGCACCATGGCAATTGCTGCGATCAGAAGCGTTTCATTCATGGGGCTGATGATATTGCGCAGCCTTGCAATCTTGATGCCAAGTTTTCGGAATTCAGTGGTAAACGACATGAATCTTGCCAGTTCAACACCCTCAAAAGCCGTTGACTTGATAACCTTGATGCCATTGAATTTTTCCTGCAGTACGGAGTTCATGTCTCCCATTCTGTTCTGGAAATTCAGGGCAAGTCCCTTGATGTTTCTTCCCATAAAGCGGATAAGGAAAAAAATCAGAACCGAAGTGAGGATGGCAAAGATGGTCAGTTTCCAGCTCAGGGCGAGAAGGACTGTGATATAGACAAAGATTGAAAAGGGGTTCTGAAGGAAGTTGACAAATGTTGAACTGATGCTGTTATTGACGTTTTCTACATCGTTATAGACGAAGTTCATGAGATTGCCGACCCGATTCTTGTTGAAATAATCAAGATGCATCTCGATGATGCTGCTGAACACATCATCCCTCAGTTTTTTTGCTGTTTTTGTCTGAATCCGAAAAATAATCTGTCCGTTGATGTAAATAAAGAGGTTTTTTAGGGCGAACGCAAAAATCAGAAACAGACATATTTTCAGAAGTGTCAACTGTTTTGTCGGAGCACTGAAGAGTCGCTGAAAGGTATCCAGTGCCCAGTTTTTTAACTCAGTAGCACGGGATATGTTATTTGAAGAGGGTAGAATAAGTTCTTTTGCAGGAGGTGCCGGTTTGCTGGCACTGTTCAGCAGGGAAGTTTGGTCGCGTACTTGCAGCGGTGGTGCTGTTGTGGTTGATTGTGCAATATTTTCAGGTGAAAAAACCGCATTCAGAAGTGGCAGAATGGAGTAGATCGATACGACACTAAATAAAGAGGTCAACATGCTGACCATCACCACCAGAATGATCTTGCCTTTTGAGGGGGCCATGTATCGCAGGACTCGCAATAAAATACCTGATTTCATAGACAGACTTGTCGTGTTTCATTTTATCATGGCTTTTAATATAACGCAATAATCAGAATAATAACTCTTGTCGCTTGTTCCGTATTTCCGGGTGATGGAGCAGAGATGGCTTGGCAGGAATCCCTGTTTGATTGAGGTTTAAGTACGCTGTACAGAGATTTGTGCTGTCTTTTGCTGAGTTTCCGTGCTGCAAATTGCCATCTCTATAAGTTGTCCTGAGTTATGATCTCGGGAGTCAATGGCTCCTTCAGTTGTTTTTCCCTGGCAAAAGAGAAAGAGATAGAGGTGGCTATGGCAGAATTTTAAGCATTTGTCGGAGTGAGGCTGTTACTGCCGGGCTCTCGATATTGATAATGTCTGGAGTTGGCGAAACGATAATTTCCTGAATGGTGCTCAATGGACCGAATTGGGTGCGATCGGCAAGATAGTTGCGATAGAGAGCTATCAGTGGGGTGTCAGAGCAAGCTGCAATATGAACCAGTGCAGTGTCGGGAGTAATGAGAAGCTTGAGTTGCTTGACAATTTCCCCAACCTCAAAGATGTTGCCTGTTGATGGGGATGGCAGAACGTTAGAGTGCGGGAGTTCAAGCTCTCTTTTTTTTGCAAGGTCCTGGGGAGCTGAAAGAATAATAAACATTTCGTCGGGAAACTCTCTTATAAGTTCAGACCATTGCTGGATTGTGCGGTGTCCTCCACTGTGGCCTGCACTGATGTTGATGCCTATGTATTTGCCTGGCTGAAGCTTCTGCAGGAGTGAAGCTATATCAGCGGAAACAGGCATTGGAGGCAGGTATGGCTTGCAGGATTGTGGTGTTACTTTTGAACCGATAGCGCTCATGAGTGAGAGGTTTTTGACCGATTCGTGCGTATGGGGTTCGAGCGATATCAGGTGATCGAAGAGGCCTTCGTGATCAGGGTTAAAATGGCTCACCTTGTGGCGGGCGCGGATAAGTACTGACTGGATGAGAAAATGGGTAGAGGGATGATCCTTGGGATTGAACAGAAGATCAAATTCTTTTGAAAGGATCTCTTTGCGGTATCGTTTCATGTTTCTTTTTGCATGATAGACCGCCGTGACGTTTGGATCGGCACTGAAAAAGTTGAAAATGATCTGGCTGAAGGCGATGATGTATATTGATGCATCAGGGTACTCTTTTCTCAGACTGCCGATAAGGGGGGTGAGCATAATGGAGTCACCGTAGCATTCCCTTGCCAGAATAACGATACTTTCAGGAGTTCCCTTGAGCCGGCTTTCTGTTTTTCGCCGTTTCGCGATAAACTGGAGGGTGTTTGCAACGCGTGCTCTGAAGACTTTGTGATCTTTTTTTTTCAGTTTCATGCCCCTGGCTCTGAGAGTTAGATTATCATGTCAACTCATTAACCATCGATTCGTAGTGGTTGACGACCTTTTGAAGTGCAAACTTTTCTTCGACAATTTTTCGCGCTTCCATCCCGATTTTTTTATAATCGCTTTGTAACAAGCTTATTACGCCAGCAGCCAGTTCATGGCTGTTATCTGGTTTGACAATAATGCCTGATATGTTATTGACGATAATATCAACCAACCCGCAGCCAGAAGTCGCGACTACCGGTTTGCTTGATGCCATGGATTCCAGTGCGCTCATTGACATGCCTTCTTCCGGTGAGGGCATTATCGTAACATCAACTCCGCAAAGTATTTCAGGGATATCCTGCCTGAATCCTGTGAATGTTATCCTGTTATCCACCTTGAGCTTTTTCGCCAGCTCTTTGAGCTGCGGTTCAATACTGCCAGTTCCAACAAGAATAAAATGGACAGTGGATATTGTTTTGACTATCTCAGGGATTGCCGTTATAAAACATTCAAGTCCTTTATTTGGATCCAGTCGGCTCACGACTGCCGCAACATATTTTTCATTTTTTATGCTGCATGGTTCCGCATTAGTCCCGGTGAAACGCTCTATCTCTATTCCATCATAAATAACGCTGATTTTTTTTTCGGCTATTCTGAAATCCTCGATCAGTTCTCGCTTTATTTTATCTGAAATCGCAACGATCCTGTCAACAAGCTTATAATAAAGGATTCTGTTAATATATTTTTTCAATCCTTTTTTTCGGTAAGGCACGTTACGTGTCAGGATAACTTTTCTTCGGGTTAGCCTGGCGGCCAATGAGGCAACCCAATAAAATTTTGGAGAACAGATGTCTACGGCATCAATCTTGTTATCTCTTATAAGCCGAATAAGTTCAGGGATGATAAAGAGGTTGAAGTCAGATTTTGGGTCGATAGTGCTGGTTTGGATATTTTCTTTGGGCAGACGGTTTGACAGTCCACTGCCAGGCAAACAGCAGACGGTTACTGTATGACCACGTTTCGTCAGCTCTTTACTGTATAAAAGTATTCTGTTAGCTCCACCTGACCAGTGCGGTGTTGCATCACATATCAGGATATTCATTTGTCAGTGCTTTAATTTACAGGCCCCAACTCTTGAGCAAGTGACCCGGTCATTGGAGCTGGATAGTCAGCTCTATCCGGCCATTTGTTAGCTTTCCTCTTGTTTTTTCCCTGTTCAATACCTATCTGTTTATATAGCCTTATGTTTTGGAGGAATTCAGGATAAAGTATCAAATTCGCGATGATTCATTGTAAAGCATAATCCATGCAGACGTTTTCTTCTTCCGATCCTTTTGCCGGTGCGCGGCCTTCCCTGTTTGCAAATACTCTTTTTTTAGTCGCCATTATGGCTCTCTATCCGCTTGTCGGGATTCTGCTTTTTTCTCTTGTCAGCGGTGGAGGTAAAGAGACGTTATTGTTTTCGCGTCCGGAAATGGTTGCTTCCATGCTTTCCTCGCTGCGATTTATCCAGGCTGCCGGACAGATTCTTGTGCTGGCTCTGCCCGTCATCATTCTGACTGCCTGGCATACCAGGAATAAAAAACCGTTTTCACTTCAGAGCCTTGCTTTTTTGGGGATAAAGAAAGATGTTGATTTTGGTGCCATCCTGCTGGCTGTTGTCGGCCTCTTTCTTCTTCAGCCTCTTTTGCAAACACTCACAGAACTTCAGAATCTTTATCTATGGCCTGCTCTTGGCAGTGCCGGAACGGAAGTGGTACGGCAACGTGACCTGATGGACTCCTTTATCAGAGAACTTGGGCTTGTGCGTTCCGCTCCCGAGTTTCTTGCTGTTGCTTTTGTCTTTGCCATCACTCCTGCTTTTAGTGAGGAAGTACTGTTCAGGGGTTATATCCAGCAGAATTATACCCGTTCAATGTCGAGCGGCAAGGCGGTTTTTTTGACCGGATTTGTTTTCGCATTCTTTCACCTGAGTGCGGCGAATCTTCTTCCCCTTGCTTTGCTGGGGTGGTATATTGGCTATATTTATAGTAAGACAGGTAATCTGGCTGTTCCTTTTTTTGTTCATCTTGCAAATAATCTTGCGGCACTGCTTTTTCTGCTTTTTGGAGAAGGAGAGGCATCTGTCAAGGCGTCCGGGCATTGGAGCTTGCTTGATTTGCCATTATGGTGGATGGTTGTTGGGGGGAGTTTATTTCTGTTTATGGTGGTTATCAGGCGTTTTTCCTCTGATTCTTTTCCTGGCCAAAAAACAGAGAAGTTTGGATAATGCAGGCTGATGAGTTGTTCAATAAAAGTGATGTATGGGTAAACTATTGAGTGTCAATTTATTACAGAGGGTAATCGTGGCTTTTGCCGGGATTCCTTTTCTGCTGTGGCTGATAAAGCTTGGAGGAGTGTGGTTTTTTAGTTTTTTTTTACTGCTTGCACTGCTCGCTGTTTTTGAGTTCCACCGTCTTGCACGCCATAAGGCCAACCCGCCGCCACTCTGGCTTATTCTGGTGATAACCTTCTGTTTCCAGGTCAATTTCTACCTGCAGTTGGCCGAAGTATGGGAACTGATGCTTGTCGTCGTTCTTGGTCTGCTGGTGATCGAGCTTTTTTTGAAAGAGGGCTCTCCTCTGCTCAATCTTGGAGCACTCTTTCCGGGCATGCTCTATGTCAACCTCGCTTTTGGTTCTCTCGTGAGACTTCGCCTCTATGCTCCCGATGGTTCAGGAGAGACTATGGTGTTTCTTCTCTTTCTTTGTGTCTGGTCTGCTGATATTTGTGCTTATTTCGGTGGGAGTACACTTGGAGGAAGATTTATTCACCGCAAATTGTTTGAGCGTCTCAGTCCGCACAAGACATGGGAGGGTTTTTTGTTTGGTCTGGCAGGAAGCCTCTCTGCATCCATGATCTATAGTAATTTTGTACCACAGCTTTCGTTCCGATCGGCCTTGTTGACAGGCTTGCTCATTGGTCTGGCAAGTCCTGCCGGTGATCTTATCGAATCAATGTTCAAAAGAGATGCAGGAGTAAAAGACTCTTCAGGTTTGATTCCCGGTCATGGCGGAGTACTTGACCGGTTTGATACGATCATGTTTGTTTCGCCATTTATCTACTTTATTGTCTTTCGTCTGTAAACTGACGGCAAGTCGGCAGCGGTGGCGATATGTAATACTAAATGTTTTTTATATTGAATTTCAAATTCATGAGAGAGAATGTGCTCTTTCACATGCAGGAGTATTAACCGCAAGAGGTTATCATAATGAAAATTGAAGGCCTTCTTTCCGAAAAGTATATCGTTTTGAATCTTGAGCTGGCATCAAAACGTCAGGTGATCGAAAAAATGCTTTCTATTGTTGCTGACCATGATGGGGTGAATGATATTGGCAAGCTTCAGGAGGATGTTTTCAAGCGTGAGCAGGATATGTCGACAGGTATCGGCAAGAAAATAGCTCTTCCCCATGCCAAGAGTGCGGGGGTATCCCAGCCGGTTCTGGCTTTTGCCACGCTCAGAAAGGAAATTAATTTCGATTCGATCGACAATGAACCGGTAAATATTGTTTTTCTTCTTGCAACTCCCGAGGAGATGCTGGCCGAACATTTGAAGCTTCTTGGCCGAATAACAAGAATTGCAGGTCGTGAGGATGTGCGTCAAAAGCTCATTCATTCAACATCATCGGCTGAGGTTCTTGCACTTTTCAGGGAAGAGGAAAAGGATTTTCCGCAGATATAAAATTTTACCAGCAGGGGATTATCAGAGCTATGTCGCAGTATCAGGCAGTCAAGGGGGCAAGGGATATTTTTCCGGAAGAAGCCGTCCAATGGAAGTATGTTGAGGCTATTGTTCATACACTTGCTTCTCTTTACGGGTTCAGCGAGATACGCACTCCTGTTTTTGAGTATACCGAGCTTTTTCAGAGAGGGATTGGTGCGACCACGGACATTGTCGGCAAAGAGATGTTTTCTTTTCTGCCTGATCCCAGTGGACGCTCAATTACGTTGCGTCCGGAGATGACTGCTGGCGTAATGCGGGCGGTGCTTCAGAAAAATCTGCTCTCTCAGGCTCCGGTGCACAAGCTTTATTATATCAGTGAACTCTTTCGCAAGGAGAGGCCACAGGCAGGACGGCAGAGACAGTTTTCTCAGTTTGGGGCGGAACTTCTCGGGGTTTCTTCTCCTGCAGCAGTTGCCGAGGTTATTACGCTGATGATGCAGGTTTTTGAGTCGCTCGGATTGCAGGGGCTGAAGCTCAGGATCAATAGCCTTGGAGACACCGATGACCGGGTTCGTTACCGGGAGGCTTTGAAAGAGTATTTTGCTCCCTTTGACGACATTCTTGATGAGGCGTCGAAAGAACGGCTCCAAAAAAATCCTCTCAGAATTCTCGATTCAAAAAATCCTGCTGTCCAGGAAATTGTTGTCGGGGCTCCAAGGTTGTACGATTATCTCAAAGCCGCCTCACGTGATGATTTTGAGAAAGTGCTTTTTTATCTCTCGGAAAGGGGGATCGCCTTTGAGATTGACCATCGTCTTGTCCGGGGTCTTGACTATTATTGCCATACAGCCTTTGAGGTGACCAGTTCCGAGCTCGGAGCCCAGGATGCAATAGGAGGCGGCGGTCGTTATGATAGTCTTGCCCGTGAGCTTGGTAATTCTTCGGATGTTCCTGCATCAGGTTTTGCCGTGGGCATGGAACGGCTTTTGATGACTATGGAAAAACAGGGACTTTTTGCTTCACTTATCCCTGCGGCTCCGCTTGTCTATGTGGTAGTGCAGCAGCAGGAACTTGGAGATCATGGTTTGCAGATTGCTTATCGGTTGCGCAAGGAGGGTATCAGCGCGGAAATAGATTTGGCGGCAAGGAGTATGAAGGCGCAGATGAGGGAGGCCAACCGGATGAGAGCTTCCTATGCCTTGTTTATAGGCTCGACAGAGTATGCGGCAGGACTCTATTCATTGAAGAATCTTGGTACTTCGGAACAGAGAGTTCTTTCTCTTGAGGCAGTGCTTGAGATTCTGCATGAACCAGCTTCGAGGGAGGTGGTTAAATTATGACGATCAAGCGCCACCGGGTTATGCTTTATGGTAAAAAAGAGTGTTGTCTGTGCGATCAGGCAATGGAAGTTCTGCAGAAAGTCCAGGCTTCTGTGCCGTTCGATCTTGAAAAGAGAGATATTTCCGATGATCCGGAACTTATGGCAGAGTTCGGTCTGAAAATTCCGGTCGTTTTTGTTGACGACCTCATGGTTTTCAAGTATCGGGTGAATGAAAACCGGCTTCTGGCCTTGCTGACCGGAGGGTGATATGCTTAAATTCATTCTCCTCCTTATTGTTGCGTTTCTGGTGATCCGTTTGGTTGTTCGTATGTTGCAGGGGGTATTTTTTTCCTCTGGTAAAGAAGATTCCCGTCGCTCAGGAATTCCTCCATCATCTTTTTCTTCAGGCCAGCATATTGAGGAAGCTGATTATGAGGTTATAGAAAGCCACCTTAACGATAAAGAACGGGGTGAACGGTAAGGCGCTTGACTATTGATGTTTTTTTAGTACATTATCGTACTTGATTTGACGACGTCTATATCTTATCTGAAGTGGGGGTTCCCCACTTTTTTGTTTTCTGTTAAAGTTCGTATGAGGTGTTCATGCAAGAGCGCATCAACAATTGTGTCTCCCGTATTATTGCAGAGTCTGTCGGTACCAGGGGTGAAGGAATCTATCTGATTGACCTTAAGGTTAAAGGCCCTGCCAGGAACAGAAAAATAGAGATACTGGTGGATACCGATGCTGGTATCCAGATTCATCAATGTGCCTGGCTCAGCAGAAGGGTGAGGGAGCAGCTTGAAAGCGATGAAGAGCTTCTGACCCTGATTGGTGAAGATTTTGAGCTTCTTGTTTCTTCTCCCGGTCTTGGTGAACCCATCAAACTGCCCCGGCAGTATTCAAGGCATGTCGGGAAGCTTTTAAGGGTTGTCTATAACGATGAGAGCGGCGAGCAGGCTGAACTGGAAGGCCACCTTCAAGGGGTATCGCTTTCGGAAGAGAGCAGATCACACATAGTGATTTTACCGAAGAAAAATAAAACGACTGGGCATAAGCCGAAAACGGAAGGTATCACACTTTACCTCGATCAGGTAATTCGTGCGGTTCCAGAGGCGGAATTATAGAGAAGTTTGACGGGATAGCGGGAATTTTCTTTTAAAAAATGCACAATCAAGAAAGAGATGGTCAGAAAGAAGATAAAAGATGAGGGACAGGACAGGAGGTTGCAGATTGCCAGTGCTTTCGGAGAAATTGAGCAGTCGAAGATCTTTCTGGATAAACGCACGGAAAGTGCGGCTGTCAAGATGGATATTGCCGATCTTCTCAAGGATATTATTCAGAAGCAGCTCAGAAAAGATTACGATCCTGAAGTTGAATCCAACATTTTCATCAATCCCGAACGGGGAGATTTTGAAGTCTATATTCTCAAAAAGATTGTCAAGGAAGTAGACATTGAAAGCATTGAGATAAGTCTTGACGAGGTAAGAAAAATAGATGACTCTCTTGAGATCGGCGATTATTATGAAGAAGGTCCGATCAAACTCGAAGATTATTTGAGCAGGAAATCCATACAGATTATCAAGCAGTCTGTTCAGAAGAAGGTGCGGGATCTTGAGCGTCTTGTTGTGTATGAGGAGTGTCTTGAAAAAGTTGGAGAGGTTGTTGCTGGTGAGGTCTACCAGATTCGTTCGAATGAGGTTATTTTTACCTATAACACATCGAAGGATCACCGTGTCGAGCTTGTTTTGCCGAAAGCTGAAATGATGAAGAAGGATAATCCTCGTCGAACACCGAGGATGAAGCTCTATGTCAAGCGAATTGAGCGCGAGAAAGTCAAAGTAAGGCTTGATGACGGCACTATGGTCGAGCGGGAAAAACCGGATGGAGGCATGAAGGTTATTGTTTCGAGAGTTGATGACAGATTTTTGTACAAGCTTTTTGAGCATGAAGTTCCTGAAATTCTTGATGGTCTGATAGTAATCAAGGCTATTGCAAGGGTGCCGGGAGAGCGGGCCAAGGTTTCGGTGGAATCAACCAGTGCAAGAATTGATCCGGTCGGTGCAACCGTTGGATATCGCGGCAAGCGTATTCAGAGTATCGTCAAAGAGCTCAATAACGAGAATATTGATGTTATCTACTATGCGGATGAACCCCAGATCTATATTTCAAGGGCCATGCAGCCAGCGAAAATTGATCCCTTGACGGTGCATGCCGATATGAAAACCCGCAAGGCAAGGGTGATGCTCAAGCCTGACCAGATCAAATATGCAATCGGAAAAAATGGCAATAACATTCATCTGGCAGAAAAGCTGACCGGTTATGAGATAGACGTTTATCGAGATGTTATCGACAAATCGATGGAAGACCCCACGGATATCGATATCATCGAGTTCCGTGAAGAGTTTGGTGACGATATGATTTATCAGCTTCTTGATGGCGGTCTCGATACGGCCAAAAAAGTTTTGAAAGCCGGAGTCGATGAGATTGAGCGTTCTCTTCTTGGGCCTGTAAAAACAGAAGAGTTGCCGGTTTTTGGAGGTGGTCGCAAGATGAACATCAAGCCACGTGAGCGCAAAATGACTGATGATGAAAAGCGCTACTGGAAGAAGATTGCTGAAAACATCTATAAAACCGTGAAAGAACAGTTCAGTGAAGCGGATTTACATGGTATTTTGGATGACGATACAGATCCCGATTCTGAACAGGATGAACTGACGGTGGATGAATCATGAGCATCGTCATAGAATGAACACATTGGATACAGAGTAAAGAGTTTATAAATCCAGAGGAGGATGTAATGGCCCTTGAGGACATGGAAAAGAGATACAGGATAAGTGATATAGCAAGAGAACTGCAGGTGAGTCCGCAGGAAGTATTACTTTTTGTCAAGCAGGAAGGGGGTAAGGTAGCCTCTACATCCTCTATGGTAAATGAAGAGATGCACGAACTGATTTTCGGGCATTTCAGTGTTGAGAAAAAAATGGTCGATGAGACCAAAAAAATAAGGTCGGAGAAGCAGAAGCGGTTATCGCGACTTGAGGAGCAGTCACGAAAAACCTATGAGAAAGAGCAGCATCTTCGTGAAACCCTCAGTCCTGCTGCCGCTCCAGTGGCCGTTGTCGTTGAAACCAAAAAAGAGGTTCTGCCTGAAGCTGCCATTGTCGTGGCTCCAGAGCCGGTTTTACAAAAGGAAATTCCGGTTGCAGAAGTCGCCGTTGCTGACGTTCTCCCTCTGACCCCGCCAGTTCCCGAAATCATTGAACTGCCTGAACAACCAGAACCTCCTGCAAGCCTGCCAGTTCAGGAAGTTCAGGCAGCTCCTGAAGCTCCAGCAGCTCCTGAAGCTCCTGTTGTATCTGA
>SZXY01000204.1 GCA_005843805.1 Chlorobium sp. | reverse complement strand
GTCCTTTTCATACCGACGCTTGCCTGCCCGTCGCATTGCCGGTTTTGTTTCCGCAAAGGGAGAAAAGTTAAGCAGTTAAGTCGCTTTGAGGGCGAAGATGCGCTTGATTATATCGCACGGAACAGCTCGATACGCGATGTCATCATCACTGGTGGCGATCCCCTGATGCTTGACGATAGCAAACTGGACTATTACCTTTCCCGACTTCGCTCGATAGAACATGTCGAAATCATTCGGATAACGACGAGGTACCCGATCTTTGTGCCATCGAGAATTACCGAAAGCTTTGTCCGGATGCTTGCCGGGTACCGTCCGCTGTTTGTGATTTTTTCCTTTTTGCATCCACGGGAACTGACCCCGGAAGTGAAAAAAGGGATAAAAATGATGGCCGATGCAGGACTGGTAATGCTCCAGCAAGGACCGCTTTTGCGGGGCATCAACGATGATCCGGAGCTGCTTAAGGAGCTGTATGAAGGGCTTGCCGCCCTGCAGGTCATCCCTTATTATGCCATCTGGGGAATACATGCTCCCGGAACCGAACACTTTATGGTTGATGGCCCCAGGGCAAACGACATTATCGGCGCAATGGAGAACAAAACCTCTGGCTTCTGCATACCCCACCTGATTACCATCGCCGAAGGTGACAAGGTGAGAATGATGGGATGGTCACCCGAGAAATTCAGTGCGCATCGTCGCGCCACTCAACAGGGCGGAAACTTGCCGGGGTTGTGACTGGCCGGGGGAGGGAACTGTCCGTGGGGCGGGAACTGGCCGGGAATGTCGAGCCCCAGCTCGACAATTCGATAGCAGAAAAAGGGCTTCTGAAGCTTTTCTGCCCGTCGTTAACTGCTTTTTCAGCTTTTCGATGGAGTTTCTGAATGTTATGACGACCGTCCCCTCATTGGTTGCTCTCTCATTCCCATGGATCAAAAAGAACTGCTCCAGATGCCGTCATATCAGAGGTGTTTCGCGTGACCAGTGTTAAACCATTTGTTATAGCGGTTGCGGCAATAAGTGCATCAACGACAGGGATCGTTTTTCCTTTTTTCTCCGAATCTCCGAGTATTCCTCCCCAAAGGAGAGCAACTTCTGTTGTAACACCGAGTACCCGTCCATTGAACCGCTCCATTAATTCATCAGCAAGCCATGATTGCAGTTGCATTTTTTTCTTGCCGTCCGCCAGTTTCGAAATTCCTTTTTTAATTTCACCAAGAGTGATAACGCTCAGAAAGAAATCTTGCTCTTCATGACTGTCAATCCAGCCCGTAACCTTTGCGGATGGTATTGGTCTGATCAGTTCAGAAATCATGCAAGTATCCAAAAGGTATTTCAAAATATCTCCTCGTTCCGTCCTGGATCTTTTGATCGTTTGAGGTCGATGCTGATATTTCTGAGAGGTGAATTATGAAAAAAACTTGAGAGAGGCTCATTCGGCTTGCGAGCCTTCACAGCTTTGGTGTATTCGTCAAAAGAGATAACAACAGCAGTGGGAGTGCCATGCAGGGTAATAGCCTGCGGCCCGTCATGAAGTGCGTTTCTTATAACTTCACTCAGGTGGTTTTTGGCGTGTTGAAGCTGCCATGTTTTCATCTTTTTTGCTCCAAAATGTATTTTTGTAATTCTGGCTATTATAGACAGAATATATGCAACAACAGGCTCATTTTCAATCAGGAGAAGCCTGGCAGAAATATAATGTCCATTTCGCCACATTCCGCCACTACCAAAAAGAGATTGCCGGCACGGTGATTATTTGCTTTATGCTGGTAACATAGCCACTGTTTTCAGGAGACCATAATGACTACCAGCACCCTCTTTACCAATAATCGCTCTCAGGCAGTACGATTGCCCATGGATGCCCGGTTTCCGGATAGCGTGAAAAAAGTAACTATTCGGGTAAAGGGTAATGAGCGGATAATTGCGCCCTTTGGGCAGAGTTGGTACAGCTTTTTTCTGGGGCCACAAACCGTGACAGATGATTTTATGGAAGAGCGTGACAGAGAGGAACAATCAGAGTGAAAGGCCCTGTAATGCCGCGACATCTTCTTTGTACTTGCAAATCGAAAATTGCGTTATTTCGGAGTGTTGAGTATCAGGCGATGATTTTGTCATAGTCAGCATGAGAGCCAATCCAAATCCACTGTTTCATGGGTAGTAAAATCAATCACATAAAGACAATTTTGCCATCTGACCTTTCCGCATAGATGAGCAATGTTCGGTCAGTTGAAGCGTGATATTCAAAATTCGGCGAACTATTCCGATCTTCTTCATTTTGATCGTTATGATAATACTCCGTTTTAGCATCCCTTAAGCGCTGATATCCTCATCAACACCCAATACCGTTGCCAATTTTTCAAGGGTGAACCCAAGCTTCCAAACTCATCCAAAATAGATTACTTCCCAAAATGAACTGAATTTAAAGACGTCCGCTTTTGATTGTATTTGGATTTGAGTATACTTGCCATAATGTCAAAATTATTCCAGTGGAGTCTGTTGTCATGAATACTACCCAAAGCTTTTCATTGTTACGACAGAAGGCAGGTTTGTCCATCGATAAAATTGCCCATATTACCGGTTACAGCCAGAGGGAGGTATATCGCTGGGAAAAAAACGAGGTTGTACCCAGAAAAATTGTTCTTGACCAGCTCACAAGAATTGCTCAACCATTGTCATCCTATGGAAAAGGCTCTTCAAGCTTTACCTTCATTGATCTTTTTGCCGGTATTGGGGGTATGAGAAAAGCTTTTGAGGAGCTTGGCGGCAGGTGCGTCTATACAAGCGAATGGGACAAGTATTCTCGTCAGACCTATCTTGCCAATTTCGAGTGCGATCATGAAATTGGCGGTGATATTACCAAAATTGATGCCTGGGATATTCCGTCACATGATATCCTGGTCGCGGGTTTTCCCTGCCAGCCTTTTTCAATCGCAGGGGTTTCCAAAAAAAATGCCCTTGGCAAACCGCATGGATTTGCTGATAAAACGCAGGGGACACTGTTTTTTGATGTAGCCCGAATTATTGATTACCATCGGCCAAAGGCGATCCTGCTTGAAAATGTCAAGAATCTTCAGCGTCATGACAAAGGGAAAACTTTCGAAATTATCAAGGATACTCTCGCAGAGTTGGGATATTATTTTGACTGGAAAATTATTGATGCTGGCCACTGGGTACCCCAGCACCGGGAGAGGATATTTATTGTCGGTTTCCGGGAGGATTGCAGATTCAGCTTTGACCGTTTTGCTCTGCCAGCAAATAGCGAGCGCCCGGTCATAGACACCATATTGCATTCTGAAGACGGCATGGAAGATGAGGAACCCCCCTATACCATTGGCCCGTTGGCAAGAATATCTGACCGCTACACCCTGTCAGATCATCTTTGGCAGTATCTTCGGCAGTACGCTGAAAAACATCGGGCCAAAGGCAATGGTTTTGGATTTGGTCTTGTCGGTCCTCATGATGTAGCCAGAACACTTTCGGCAAGATATTACAAGGATGGTTCAGAGATACTGGTGAAGCAGGATGGAAAAAATCCCCGCCGGCTCACCCCGAGGGAGTGTTCACGGCTGATGGGCTTTGACAGTCTAAACGGCAACAGTTTTGTGATTCCTGTTTCGGATACCCAGGCTTATCGGCAGTTCGGAAATGCCGTTGTGGTTCCTGTGGTCAGGTCAGTAGCCCTATATATGCTTGAATATCTGGTGGAGGGTGTTTCATCCGATCAGTTGCGTTTTGATTTTGGTGTTTTGATGTCTGAAAAAGCATTTCATTATGGCTGATGTTGTTTCGACGGAAACACGAAGTCGAATGATGTCCGGCATCAGGTCTAAAAACACCATTCCGGAAATGATGGTACGAAAAGGAGTTCATGCAAGGGGATTCAGGTTCAGGCTGCATGTTTCGGGATTGCCGGGCAAGCCTGATCTTGTTTTTCCAAAATATCGTGCAGTTATTTTTATACATGGATGTTTCTGGCATGCCCATGAATGCGCACTTTTCAAGTGGCCAGCAACAAGAACGGATTTCTGGAAAGAGAAGATTGGCAAAAACAGATTCCGTGACCTTGTTGTCATGGACGAACTTGCACGGCAAGGCTGGAGAGTTTTGCTTGTCTGGGAGTGTGCCCTGAAAGGCAAGGAGCGAAGGCCAATTGACGAAATTGTTGATTCCTGTGCGGAATGGCTGCTTTCAAGCTCAACAAAACGTGAAATCAGGGGGCAACATGCGACTATCGACTCTGCAATCACTCATGCGAAACAAGGGATGCCGGACGATGTACTCGAAAGTACTCTCCGCAAATGACAACCGGAAGCAGCAGGTCTATTTCGGGGGTGATTTCCAGGTTATCAATATTATTCCCTTTGACACGATAGCGCCTGATCCCGATAAGCATCATATATTCAAGGCACAGCTCAATTTCTGGTGGCTTTCTGACAATGGATGCGTGTACAACGCGCCCCGGGCCCAACTCATACTCTATCCCCAATATCCGGAAGTAAGGTTTTCCGGTTTCCTTCAGGGCTGTTCTGCTGCCCCGTCAAAACTCATGGATGAGCGCCTGAGACTGGCAGGGCGTATCCTTTTCCTCGGTATATCTCCTGACGGCAAAATTATCGGTTATCTATGTCATCCGGACAGTGAACTTGCAAGGGAGTTTGCTTTACTTGGAGAACTACCTCGAAGCGGGGTTTTTCAGGAACCTGGTCTCGATATCAGCTTGATTGATGAAAGATCGTTACTCATCGAGAAACTGAGGGAAATCCATTTGACAGGCTGGATCTGTTCAAGAAAACTGGGAAGAAACGGTGTCTCATTACCCTGTGAAGCTTCCAATTGTGGCGGGATGACACTCGAAGCCGAACTTGATATTCTCCCTAACAGTCGTTCAGAACCAGACTATCTCGGCTACGAGGTAAAACAGTACGGCGTCAGTAATTTTCAGCGTATCAACAGTGGTGTACTGACTCTTATGACCCCTGAGCCAACAGATGGATACTACAGGACTGCAGGTATTGAAGCCTTTATTCGGAAATTCGGTTATCCTGATATGACGGGTGCATCTGACCGTACAGACCGGTTCAATTTTGGGGGTATTCACAAGGTGGGCGAGTATCACCGTATGACAAACCTTCAGATTGTGCTTAAGGGGTTTGACTCAATCAAGGGAAAGATCATTGATGCAACGGGAGGAATATCTCTGATGAATCGTGAAGGTGAAGAGGCTGCGGTTTGGGGATATGATGCACTTATGACCAAATGGAACCGGAAACACAACAAGGCGGTATACATCCCAAGTCAATGCGTTCACTCACCAGTACGAAAATACTGGTACGGAAACCTGATACGCATAGGTACAGGAACGGATTTTATAAAGTACCTGCAGGCTATGGCAGAAGGCAAGGTATATTATGATCCTGGCATCAAGCTTGAGAATGCCTTAACCCGGCCACGCACGAAACAACGCAGTCAGTTTCGCATAAAGTCAGTCAATCTTCCGGCGCTCTATCACCGTATGGATATTGTTGACTTGCTCAATGGACAAGTGGCGTCATCGTGATTTCCCGTCAACAAAAAATCAATCTTGCGGAAGGATTACAGAACCTCGCATCCCATTATTTGCAGATGCTTTGCTGCTAGGCTGATGTGTTCAAAAGGGAACATGTCGCCTTTTCTTGCCGACCACTGTTTGATTGCCGATGCAAGTGAGTGGGGATCGCTTGTTCCGGTTTCGTTTATGTAGAGATATTTTTACGTCAAAGCGCTGTTTTGCTTCTGCCATGCACGAGTACATAACTTAAAATTCTCGCCGACAAGCTATAACCACGTTGGCTTCTGAGTGGTTTTTATTACGCCGATTGTTTTCTTTTTGATCGTTGTGCGGGTACGCCATAGAGCATCCCTTCAGCGCTGATATCCTCATCGATATCTGGCCAGTGGATACCAATACCGTTGCCAATGATCTCGAAGTTGTTTCTCTGCTCCACTGAGCTTTCCGTTAAACGCCATGACCAGGTCAGCGGAACGCTGATAGTTCTACCGTCATCAAGGGTTGCGGCAATCACTTCGTCGGTGATTTCAACCGAGCTGATTCTTGGTTCATTATTGACCGCAGTGTTCATACCAGTAACTTTTTATGAGGTTGCTTTCAAGCCGAATTATCCTGTAAATGGCGTTGAGCTCTTTTGATGAAAAACCGTGGTTTTTAGCCAACGAAAGAGGTTCTACCCAGAACTTGCAGATTTTGCTTCCTTTACTGACGTGCACATGCAAGGGCTCGTTTCAGTCAAAGCTAAAGAAAAAAATCTAAATCCATTCGACAGTTCTTTAATCGTTGGCATGGCTGCTGAAATTTTTATTACCGGGAGTGCCGGGATGACTCATTGAATGCGTTTTTTCCTTGTCCTTGTTTGACTTCATTTTACGGATTTTTCGGGTGAACTGCATGGGTAAAGGCTGAATAAAGAGTAAATTGTGGTAACCCAAAAGTATTCCGAAACGGACAATTTCTTCGAAAATCAGAGCTTGTGACTGCGTGGTCTGTCCGGGAAAAGTGATTTGCAAAACCAGCAAGGTTTCATGACAAAAATATTCGTCAGCTACGCGCGCAAAGACCTGCAAAGGGTAGAGCCCATTGTCGATGAGCTTGTGAAACAGGGATTGAGTGTCTTTATTGACCGAAGAGATCTATTGCCAGGGAGTATATGGCCTGGTGAAATTGCCAAAGCGGTGGAAGAGTCTCACTGTGTACTTGTTGTCTGGACTTATACTTCAGTCGATTTAGATAACCATCACTGGGTGAGAGAAGAGGCCGGTGCAGGGCTTGTACGACGCATTCTTTTGCCCGTTCGGCTGGACCCGGTAGCATTGCCTTTTGGATTTCAAAGTGTCGAGACTGCTGACCTTTCGAATTGGAATAACAATGGCTCACATCCGAATTTTCAGCAATGTATCAAGGCAATCAGAGCGATGGTTCCTTTGAGCGTACATGGCTTAAGTTGCGGCAATTACGTTGATGATACGCTTTTTCGCTGGTATCAACTGGATAAAAAGCGCCTGAAACAACAGTTTAAATTGCTTTGCCGACTCGATGAGAAGCTGAAAGTTATTTTTGTTGAGCATAACATAGATGCATTGTCGAATTACATTCACCATATCCTCTACTCTGTTTATTTACATTTACACCCACATCAAACCGTCGGCAAGATCAAGGGAAACATGAATGACGATATTCTTGATCTTGAAAAAGCTGAGTACATCGAAGAAGACTGGACAGAATTTGTTCAAAGAATTTTCGAAGTTTCCGGAACGTTGCATGAGGTCATAGATAAATTCAACAACGAAAATCTTGGCAATCAAGTGCATTTTATTGTCCTGAAGATTGATAATTTTAATAGAGATCACTTCGCACAATATTATGCTTTCTGGCAGGCATTACATCTTGAACGGCCACTCTTCCTTTTCTGTCACGTAGAAAAAATTGATTTCCCCGACAATGAAAGGCAGCAAAACTATCTTTTTCCGGAAGATGAGAGTGTTGATTGTCATGACTTTACATCTTTTTTTGATCAATGGAAGGATTTCTATAAAGAGGATTTGAATCTATGCCGGGATTGCCCGCCCATCACTTTTCGGGAGGCAGTGGAAAAATTGCACTTTAAGAAACATTAAGAGATGAAAAAATGGAACGATACAACTTTTATAAAAACAGGCTTGAAGACAAGCAATTCAAGGATTATCCATTTGAGTTGAGTGAAGAGATGCAGTTACAGCACATTGAGCCGGGTGAAGAATATGAACCTTCAGAGGCTTTGATACGGGCAGTAAATGTTGCCTTAATGCTTCAAAAGCCATTGTTGCTGACCGGTGATCCCGGAACAGGGAAGTCGGATTTGGCCTATCACATAGCCTTGCATTTTGGCTGGGAGAAACCGGAATTATTTGCAACACGAACTGATTCTGTAGCAACCGATCTGCTTTATCGTTACAATAGCCTTGCCCATTTTCAGAATGTGAATATTCACAAAGCTGATAAGATGGCGAAAGCATTGACTGCCGATGAGATTGAGGGCAAGTTTATCAAATATGTTGCTTTGGGAGGCGCAATATGTGACTCCAAGGAAAAAAAACGCAGGGTTGTATTGATTGACGAAATTGACAAGGCACCCCGCGATTTGCCAAACGACATTTTAACGACGATTGAGACCATGACCTTTGAGGTGCCGGAACTCAATACATGGAATGATGATAAGCCTCCAATTCATATAAAAAAAGGTAACGAAAAGCTGAAACCGGTTGTCATTCTCACCAGTAACTCCGAAAAAACCCTGCCTGAAGCTTTTCTGCGTCGCTGTGTATTTTTTCATATAGCAATGCCAGAACAAAAGGATCTCATAAATATACTAATGAAAAAAAAGAGTGTCTTGCCTCATATTACAGCCGAGCAATCTATCCGCTTTGTCTTGCTTTTTTTTCAGATCCGGGCTAAAGTCACTGGCAAGAAACCTGCAACCCATGAATTGATTCTGTGGGTATGGTGGATGCAAAAGCACGAGTTTACTCCAGACGACGTTTACAACTTCAGGAAAAGCGAAGCAGAAAATTCTGAAAACGGAAAACGAAATGAGACCATTCTCAGTGGCATCTCTATTTTGGCAAAGGAAACAAATGACTTGAAGGCAGTAAGGGAAGCTATCACATCAAATAAAATGAAGCATGAGGAGATTTCGGAGGAGGAAAGCAAGCTGCTTGCCTGGAGCAAGGAAGCCACATCATTCAAGGAAATAAAGGACAAGTGATGAGCATGATGGCATCATATATTTCAGCACCTTACTTTCTGCCGTTCAGTGAGTTGGTTGAAGCCTTGCGACAACAGGGGTTCAGTTTTGGCGTTGAAACCTATGAAATGTCCTGTCGCGTGATGATCAGTGCTATTGAATCTGATGATTTAGCCTCTCTTGATCTGTGGCTCTGTCCAGTGTTTGCTCACTCTGCAGAGCAGCAGGCTGTTTTTATGGAAGTCTATAAACGGAACTTCAAGCCGACTACCGATACGCAACCCGGTTTTCCTCTCAAGGAAGAAAAACCATTAATCACTGAACATTTTCACTCTCCAGAAACATCAGGCAATTCAGACTCTCTTCCTGCCCTGGAACCGGCAAAGGAAGATGAGAAAGAGATTACTGTAGCATCTCTCAAGGCACGCAGCAGCACAGCATACGCTCTTGACCGGTTTGTAAGATCGACGCCAATTGTGAGTGATCCAGTGTTGCTCAAGGTTGTTCGGCAGCTTCGCTTCACAGAACATTCCGGCAGGTATTCATTCAACATCGAGAAAACGATTCAGAAAACCATCCATTGCGGTGGTATGGCCAAGCCAGTCTATACCGCTGAGCGCCGACATATAGAATACCTGATGTTGATTGATCGGCACAACCTGCGCGATCATCAGGCTCAGTTGCACAACAGTTGGTATGAAACCCTTAAAGAGAACAATATTTTCGTTGAGCGCTTCTATTTCGACAACTCTCCCTTGCTCTGCCGCAATGATCGCCATGTGGGAGGTATTTCCTTGTCGGAGATTCTCAGCCTGCACGAACATGCAGCCCTTATGATATTTGCTGATGGGTTGCAATTTATTGATAC
>SZXY01000125.1 GCA_005843805.1 Chlorobium sp. | reverse complement strand
TGTTGCTGCTGAGGAAGTCAAACTCGATATTGCCGGTCAATTTGATATCCTCCGTATCCGGGCCGCTGAGGTTCATGCCGAGCCTTGTAGCGCCCGCCGTGAGGTTCCACTCGCTGTCACTACTGCTGCCGTTTTTAGGCTGAGCCCAGAGAGCGATATTGCCAGGATAGATCTGACCGGAATCGTATGAAGCGTCAAAGCGTGCAAAACCATAGAACTGCACTTTTGTACCCGAACCAGTCGAGACTGTAGCCTCGGTGGGAGCTTCAGCTTTTTGTACGGTGACGGCGGGTTTGTTCTTGACCAGGGCTTTCAGATCGGCAAGCTCCTGTTCAAGACGGCTGATGCGCGTTTCAACGGTTTCAGGAGTATCGGCAAAGCCGGGTGTAGTGCACAGAAGTGAGCCGGCAAGCAGCAGCCCGTAACGGAATGTTCCCCTTGCGTTCATGAAGATTCTCCGCATGATGTTTTGGTTAAAGGAGGTAACTGTCATCTTTCCAAGAGGGAAATATAGCCAGACAAAGAATAATTTCTCTGCTCTTTCGGCGGAACCTCTTGTTACGACTGGCGCTTCAGAAGCTCCAGAACTCCCGGTCAAGGTTACGGTACTGAATACCCTGAATGAGATGCTTCATCTCAATCTCTTTCGAGCCCTCAAGGTCGGCAATGGTGCGGCTCACCTTCAGGATACGGTCGTGTGCCCGTGCCGAAAGGTTGAGACGGTTCATGGCATCCATCAGTTTTTGCGAACTCTCCCGGTCGAGATGACAGAAGGTTTTGATTTGACGGGAACTCATCTGCGCGTTGGTAAAGATGCGCGGCACAAGAGAGGCAAACCGCTCCTGCTGAATCTTCCTTGCCGCAATGACCCTTTCCCGTATGGAGTGAGAGCTTTCGGCGGTGGAAGCAGAAAAGAGGTCGGTATTCTCAACCTTCGGAACGTCGATATGAATGTCAATGCGGTCAAGCAGCGGCCCGGAAATTTTTGAAAGGTATCGCTGAATCTGCTGTGGTGCAGCGGTCAGGTTACCGTACTGGTCTTTCAGCGCTCCCGCAGGGCTTGGGTTCATCGCTGCAATCAGCATGAACCCTGCAGGATAGCGGGTAGTGACGGAAATTCTCGACACCGTTACCTCCCGGTCTTCCAGCGGCTGGCGCAGCACCTCCAGAGCGTTGCGGCTGAACTCCGGCAGCTCATCGAGAAAGAGGATACCGTTATGGGCCAGACTCACCTCACCCGGTTTAGCCGTCGAACCACCGCCGATCAGCGCCACATTGCTTGTGGTATGGTGAGGGCTGCGGAACGGACGTGTAACCATAAGCGGACGATCTTTTTCCAGCAGGTTGGCCACCGAATATATTTTTGTCGTCTCAAGCGACTCCTCAAACCCCAGAGGCGGCAGAATTCCCGGCAACCCCTTTGCCAGCATGGTTTTTCCACTACCCGGAGGACCGATCATGATCACATTATGACCGCCAGCCGCCGCAATTTCCAGTGCCTTCTTGGCCGCGCCCTGCCCCTTGATATCGGCAAAATCCACAGGATATTCGGGTTCCTGGTCAAACAGCTCCGCCACATTGACCGTCACCGGAATGTGATCACTTTTACCTCCTATCAAATCAACAGTCTCGTTCAGCGTCTCTACGCCGTACACTGCAATCCCTGAATTAGAAGCCGAGACCGCCACAGCAGCTTCAGGTGCATTTGAGAGTGGTACGATCATGCGTTTTATCCCCTCCTTTCCCGCCATGATGGCCACCGGCAGAGCACCGTTCACTCTTCTGACCGACCCGTCAAGCGCAAGCTCACCAAGGATCAGGGTATCCTCAAACTTGGGGCTGAGAAGCTGAAGCGAGCCCAGAAGGCCAATGGCGACGGGAAGATCAAACGCAGTGCCCTCCTTTTTGATATCGGCAGGCGCAAGGTTGACCGTGATTTTCTTTGGGGGAATATCGAAGCCCGAATTTCTGATAGCGGTAAGAATCCTCTCCCGGCTCTCTCGTATGGCATTGTCGGGCAAACCGACAACCGTAAAAGAGGGAATGCCACCAGTGACATTGGTTTCAACCGTAACCTTGATGGCATCGATACCGATCAGTGCAGCAGCATTCAGCGTCGTAAGCATGGCAGAAAGAGGTAAAGGATTTCAGCCTTTGTAAGGATAAAGTACGCAAATATTTAAAAAACCAGAAATTATAGGACAGGGTGGGTGGCGTGTTTTTCCGATCTTTTTTCCTTACCTTTATATTCTGGTGACACATATAATTCTGAACCAATGAGCGACTGGCAGAAAAGAATTACCCTGAACCCTCAGTAGTGCGGAAGACATTTGGGTAATGCACTTGCAGGACGGCAGTCATAATGTTCGTTAACGTTTTCAAAAGCCCATCATTACAATGAATATTTCAGCCGAAAAACTGGATATCATTCAAAAAATTTGTGAGATCCAGGACAATGACTTCATTGATCTGATAAAAAATATTGTTGAAACGCCATATCCTTCCCGGACAGATTGGTGGAATGAAATTACTCCTGAAGAGAGAGAATCAATAAATCGGGGTCTTGATGATCTTGACAAAGGGAAAGTATATCCTCACGATCAGATAAGAAAGAGATATGAAAAGTGGCTTAAAGATTAAGTGGAGTGAAGAAGCCACAAATAATCTTGACAACATCATTGCGTGGTTGGAGACCAACTGGACTCAAAAAGAGTTACGGAAATTTTTTCAAAAGTTTGAAAAGCAACTTTTGATCCTCTCATTATTTCCTGAAGCGTACCCCGTTGCCTGGGCAAAGAAAAGGATTCATCGCTGTGTTTTTACAAAATCCCTGACGATTTACTATTCGGTAAACGAAGATAATCTCGAATTACTTTCAATTTTCGATACTCGGCAGCTCCCGTCTAAAGCCAAAATTTAATACTGGCCAATGTAATTTGAAGAAAGGTGGTACTGCTGAAGATAAAAAACAGAC
The DNA here is from genome assembly GCA_005843805.1 of Chlorobium sp. GTDB lineage: Bacteria > Bacteroidota > Chlorobiia > Chlorobiales > Chlorobiaceae > Chlorobium. Next base: position 13,275 of record SZXY01000125.1, on the reverse strand, counting down.
TATAACCCTGCTAAAATCCTGATTTTGTCGTTGAGTCTTCGACAATCAGGGAGAGATTGTTTGTTTACTCACATGGAATTATCGGGGAGGAAGCTGCCCGGTGGCACTCTGAAGTTGTTAATGCGGGTTAACTGAACGAGAGAAGTTTTTGAAAACACATCACACCATAATTCACGGCGACAGCCGACAGATGAACTTCCTCTCTGACAGGTCGGTGCATCTTGTCATCACTTCTCCACCCTACTGGCAGCTCAAGGATTACGGGACAGAGAACCAGATCGGCTTTCACGAGAGTTACGAGAGCTACATCAACAACCTGAACCTTGTCTGGAACGAATGCGAGAGAGTGCTGCACCCCGGCTGCCGTCTCTGCATCAACATCGGCGACCAGTTTGCCCGCTCGGTCTACTACGGCAGGTACAAGGTCATTCCCATCCGGACGGAGATCATCAAATTCTGCGAAACCATCGGGTTCGGCTACTTCGGCGCGGTGATCTGGCAGAAGGTCACCACAACCAACACAACAGGTGGTGCCTCGATTATGGGAAGCTTTCCCTACCCCCGCAACGGCATTCTCAAGCTCGATTACGAGTTCATTCTCATTTTCAAAAAACAGGGCGATGCTCCAAAACCCACCAAAGAGCAGAAAGAGAGATCAGCCATGACCACCGAAGAGTGGAATACCTGCTTTTCGGGCCACTGGAACTTTGCCGGAGCAAAACAGGAAGCGCATCTTGCCATGTTTCCTGAAGAGCTTCCGCATCGGCTCATTAAAATGTTTGCATTCAGGGGCGATACCGTGCTTGACCCCTTCATGGGAAGCGGCACAACTTCACTTGCCGCAAAGAATCTCGGACGAAACTCGATAGGCTACGAAATCAATCCAGAGTTTATCGACATTGCACGGCAGAAGCTCAACACCAAACAGCCAGATTTCATGGGAACGGAATATGAGTTTCTTTCCGATACGGTCACTGGCGATTTTGATGCGGCCATTGAGCAGTTGCCTTACCAGTTCAGGGATCCCCACAAGCTCGACAAAAAAACAGACCCCCGAAAACTCACCTTTGGTTCACGTATCGAGAAGGAGAGTGCAGCACAGCGCGAAGAGTTCTTCACCGTCAAGGAGATACTCAGTCCTGAAAAAGTCAGGCTTTCCAATGGAGTGACCATAAAGCTCATCGGTATCAAAGGCGAGCCATTCACACACGAGAAAGCGGTTGGTTATCTGACTGAAAAAATCAAGGGAAAGCGTATATTCCTGAAGTATGACAAGCTGAAACATGATGAAGAAAACACCCTGCTTTGTTACCTTTATCTTGAGAACAAGACCTTTGTCAATGCGCACCTGATAAAAAGCGGGCTGGTTGGTATTGACAGCAGCTATGAGTACAAGCAGAAGGTGAAGTTTCTAAACCTGGCCGAACAAGTCAATGGCTAAAGAGTGGATTGCGGAACAGCGTGATGAACCGCTTTCAGCTCAATTTCAAGAGAAACGTCGGCCCAACCTCTGAGTCAATCAGAAAGTGCGCTCCAAAAACCGTTGAAGAGTGGCGCGACTATTATTTCTCCAATGTCAAGCCTGAAGAGCACATCACGGAGTTGGGGAAGAAGCTCTATGTCAAAATAACAGAGGTCATCGAGGCTGAGGTAGCTTCAGTAACAGAAGAGGATTGCATTGAATACATGATCCAGCTTGTTATTGACCGGACTTTTGACGGTTATATGACGGAAATCAAAACGGTGTATGGCCAGTTGGAGCGTCTCCTTGGCGTTACAATTGAGCCAGCACCAGATGAGTGGGATCGGTTGTTCAATGTTGACTTTTTTATCAGAGTCGGTGAAAAATTTGTCGGGCTTCAGATCAAACCGATCTCCTTCGGAGGCGGTACCGTTCAGCTTCCCGAAATTTTCAAGGAAAAATCCATACAGGAAAAAACGCACCAGCAATTTGCCGAAAAATTTGGTGGCAAGGTGTTTTACATCTATTCGTACAAGAGCGGGGAGAAAAAGGAAATTTACAACAAGGATGTTGTTGATGAGATCAAGAGTGAAATGGTGAGGCTTGGTCAGATTTGGAAGGTCAAAAAGTGATTGTTTATAGAAGAAAACACCGAAAAGAGGCATACCGATGATTACCACCAGAAAAGCCATGCGCCTTAACCCCCAAATCATAGAAAAGGGGGGAAAGAAAGAGTTTGTTGTTTTGCCCTATGAAGAATATTTGGCAATAGAAGAGCTGATGGAAGATTACATGGATCTGATTGATCTACGGGAAGCAAAAGCCGAAGGGCAGGGCCAACCATCAGTATCACTTGATGAGGTAATCAAGGAGCTGAAAAAAGGGTAGCGGCAGCTCGGAAGAAAAAGACGAATAATCTGCCGAGCTGGAACTCGGCGCTCCCAGGTTTTCCCCTCCTATCCGGTAGTCCTCAATCCTCCTGATATGGCGTTGACGGAGAGGAATAATTCGTGCAGGAGCTTGTCGGCTTCTGGCTGGTTTCCGGTTTGTTGCAGTTCTCTCCACTTTTTGAGCAGTTTGATTTGCTGATGGTGCAGCATGTCAAGTCCTTCACGGCGGGGGGCGATGAATTTGTTGACGTTCATGCGCTGGGTTTCAAGTGGTACGGCGAAGAGGAGTTCGATGTATTTTTTTGTCCGGTTGTATTCGCGCTCGATCATGCTGAGTATGCGTTCACGGATTGTGTCGTCGTTTACAAGGGCGGCGTATTGACACATGATTTCCGGGTCGGCGGAGGCCATGCTGGTGTCGGCGTTGCTGATGATGTAGCGGAGCGGCGGCCAGACGTGGCTGCGGGTACGGATCTCTTCGAAGGTCTCTGGGTTGTTGGTGTGGAGGTGTTCGAGCGCTGAGCCTACACCGTACCAGCCGGAAAGGGAGAAGCGGGCCTGGTTCCAACTGAATACCCAGGGGATTGCCCGCAGGTCGTCAAGACTGGTTTTGCCGCTTCTTCTCGATGGTCTTGATCCTATTCTGTTGGATTCAATTATATCAATAGGGGTGGCTTCACGGAAAAAGGTGAGGAATCCTTCGGCTTCGATCAGTTCGCGGTATGCCTGGTTGCTTTTTGCGGAGAGCATGTCCATGACTGGTTCGAGTGGGTGTGCTCTTTTTTCCTGGTTTTTTTGTTTGATGAGCACGCCTGCGGCTCCGGCCATGAAGAGTTCGAGGTTGTAAACTGCACTGATGCGGTTGGCATATTTTTGTGCGATGGTTTCGCCTTGCTCGGTAAAGCACATGCCTGCCTTGAAGGAGCCGTAGGGTTGTGCCTTGATGAACCGGTGCGTGGGTCCGGCTCCACGGCTGATGCTTCCGCCTCGGCCATGAAAAAAGAGTACCTCTGTTTGGCAGCTCAGTCCTGCTTCAAGCAGCGCTTCCTGTGCGCGGTAGAGCGTCCAGGTGCTTGTGAATATGCCTCCGTCCTTGTTGCTGTCGCTGTATCCTATCATCACTTCCTGGCTTTTTCCTGGCTTTCCTGCATTTGTTCTGCGGTATTCGAGGCTGCGCTTGGTAACGGGGTGACGGAGAAACTCCTGAAGGATTGCCGGACTTCTTTTCAGGTCTTCAATGGTTTCGAAGAGCGGTACGACCGGGAGTATGCAGGCGTCGCCCTCTTCGGTTGGGGTCATCAGGCCGACTTCACGGGCAAAGAGGTAGACGATGAGAAGGTCGGAGACGCTTCTGGTCATGCTGACTATGAGGGAGCCGAGTGCTCCGGTACCGTATTGTTTGCAATGGTTGCGAAGAACCTTGTAGCAGCCAAGTACAGCGTCGGCTTCAGCTCCGGCAGTCATGTCGGGATGGGTGAAGGGACGGGGTGATTGCAGCTCCCGGTCGAGGAACTCTCTTCTTTGCTCTTCGTCCCATTCGAGAAATTCGGCGCCGTTCATCCCGGCTGCGGTCATCAACTGTGAGAGTGCAAGTTCGTGAAAGTGGCTGTTCTGGCGGATGTCGAGGGAGCCGAGGTGGAAGCCGAAGGTCTGTACAATGCGGTAGACCGGGGTTACTTCGGTCTCGGCAATGTTGCGTGCTCCAACGTCGAGCAGCGACTGGCGAAGGAGTGTGAGATCTTCAAGAAGTTCTTTCGAGCCTTTGTAGCGACAGGGTTCAGCGATGATCTGAACGTTTTCAAGGGCATCGGTTTCAAGGGGCAGCGAGGCGACCATGAGGTTGATAAACTGGCGCCAGGGTTCATGTCGGTTTCTCTGGAGGGCTGCAATGCCTTCGTTGCCAAGCTTTTTGCTGAGAGCGTCGATGCGCAGGGCAAGCGGAGGGGGCGGAGCCTGGAGCCTTTCGGAGAGACTCAGTTTTGAGGCGAGCTCCCTGAGATTGCGCAGAACAAGCTTGAGGGCGTTACGACGCATCTCCGTGAGGGTATCTTCAGTGACTTTTGCGGTGACAAGCGGATGACCGTCACGGTCGCCTCCGACCCAACTGCCGAATTTGAGGCGGGGAAAGCTGCGGGGGTCGGAAAGTTTCGAGCTGTCGAATCCTGTCTCCTGCCATGCCTGCAGGAGTCGCTTGTCGAGCATGGGGAGCACTTCAGGAAAAATATTGTAGAGGTAGTGAATCACATTTCGCCGTTCAGCCGAAACTTCTGGCTTTTCAAAGAGGATCTCTCCGGTTCTCCAGAGCCGTTCCATGACCACCTTGATTTCTGCGCGTATGTCCATCTGCTCAAGGGGGGTCCACATCTGGTTTTCCCGCTTGACCAGCAGCAGGTAGAGCTGGCGGTGCTGCTCAAGCACACTTTTTCGTTTTGCTTCGGTTGGATGTGCAGTCAGCACGGCGTCGATGATGACTTCCGGCAGCATTTCAGAGATGGCTGACTGCGGGATGCCGCGTTCCTTGAATCGCAGAAGGGTTCTGCCCCAGAGTCCGCTGAGATGCGACAGTCCATGCTCGGCTTCGAGCGCACGCCGGTTCTGGGCGGCGGAGTTCTCTTCGGCCATGTTGAGGAGCTGGAAAAAAATGGAAAAGGCCTGAAGTGCGCGCTCGGTATCAGGATAGCATTCAAGCGGCATTCCGGCATTCTGCCAGGGGAGGTGATCGGCAAGTTCATGCTCCCCAAGGTTGCGGAGTACCTCCTCAAAGCATTGGAGAAGAAAGGTGAAATCGTGTTCGGCTTTTTCGAAATCTATGACGCTGCTGGTGGTTGTGATCATGATGATTAAAAGAATTATCTGGTTTTTCCGGCACTCTCTGGAGTATTCGAAAAAAACAAGTGAGTTGCAAATGCAGTTTTTTTGATCTTGCAGCCTTGTTCCGGCAGATGGCTGATTTACAAGGTGCTCTGCAGATACTGGTTTTTTTTAACAAAAGCTTTTTACGGTTTATGTTTGTCGTCTTTACTATTTATGCTTATCTTACCCTATAATTTTTTGGGTTAAGCCACTAACACCTAATTCATTACCTGTCATGGACAACAAATCAAATGGAAAGCTTATTGCGTTAGCGCTGGGCGGGGCTGTCTTAATGGGGTCATTGTTATTCGGGTTGTCATTTTTAACCGGGTACAAGGTGCCGGCTGAAAATATCTCTGTTATTCTTACGCCGTTACGCTCCTTTGCGGGGTGGTTTACGCTGATTTTCTGTGCATCGCTCATTATCATGGGTCTTGGCAAAATGTCCGCCAGGATCAGCAACAAGTGGTTCCTGAGCTTTCCCCTCTCCATCATTCTTATTGTAGCTGTCATGTTTGCCTCGCTCTGGCTGAAGCCAAATGGTTTGGTAGGCAGCACCGATCCTGGCCGTACGACCCTGCTTGATGGAAAATCTATCCGTTCTGTCACTGAACTGACCGCCTTTCTTGCAAAGCCCTCTGATACCAACAATGTTCCCAAGGCACCAGCCGGTTTTGATTTTGAAGGTACCAAAGCTCTGCTCAACCTGAAGTGCAACAAGTGCCACACGCTTGATTCAGTGCAGGATGTTTTCAGAACCAAGTACAAGAAAACAGGCAAGATTGATGTGGTTGTTGGTCGTATGCAGGCTTATCCGACCTCTTCCATCACGGTCGATGAAGCCAAGAATATCATGATGTATATGAACGAGAAGTTCTGATTCCGTCACTTCTCTTCTTTTTGGGTAAATAAAAAAACCTCAGAGTCTCCCTCTGAGGTTTTTTTATTTCTTTTTTTCCAACCTTATGAGGCGCTGTAGCTGACGCTGACCGTTTCGGTTATTCCTCCCCTTGCTTTCCATTCCGTTTTGACGCTGAGCGATCTTGGCTGCAGGAGGCTCACCAGGTCGTCAAGGATCCTGTTGGTGATGTTTTCGTAAAAAATACCTGCGTTGCGGAATTCAAGAAAATAGTATTTAAGCGATTTCAGCTCAATACAGCTTTTATCGGGCTCGTAGCGGATCGTTATGGTGCCGAAATCCGGCAGTCCGGTGATCGGGCATACGGAGGTGAATTCGGGGTTGACGATTTCAATGGTGTAGTCCCTTTTGGGGTAGCCGTTGGCGAAGTGTTCAAGGAGTTCTGGTTTCATCGGGTCTATGGGTGGTTGGTTGAAATGTTTGAACGGGTTTTAAAGATAAAAGGGTGCATTTCGATGCAAAATAGAAATCCGTGGCGATTTTTCGGTAAATTCCTTTCGATTAATTGTTGAAAAAAAAGCTCTAATCAAATGGCTTCTTTTCGCGTTTTCTTGCCTTGTTACAGCAAAAAAATATAACGTCGGATATTATGCATTCATCTCGTGAGGGAGAGGATATGGAGCTGCAGCAGCTTTACAGGGAACTCGGAGTTGAGTATGACCTTGTTGAAACTCCCTATACCTTCGGAAAACATGCCTTCAGTTTTTTGAGTGTTATTGACAGTTATGCCCTGCTTGACAGGATTTCGCCTGAAGAGTTTGTCAAGGATGAGCAGATGCCTTATTGGGCGGAAATCTGGCCATCCGCCATAACGCTTTCAACATTTATCGCTGACGAGCTTTCGCTTGCAGGGAAGCGTGTGATTGAAATAGGGGCAGGGGTAGCTATGGTGTCGGTTGTGGCTGCCTGGAAAGGGGGCAGTGTGCTTGCGACTGACTACTCTCTTGAGGCTCTTCGGTTTGCAAGGTACAATGCCATGAAAAACAGGGTCAATCTTCAATGTGAGAGGCTCGATTGGCGACTTGTGCAGTGCAGTGAGCAGTTTGATCTGCTTTTGGCTGCCGATGTGCTTTATGAAAGGGTGAATCTGCTTCCTATCGTCAATGCAATCGATAAACTGCTCAAGCCGGGTGGTGCGGCATACATTGCCGATCCGCGAAGAAGAATGGCTGAGCAGTTTCTTGAACTTGCGGAGGAAAATAATTTTGCCATAACTCCCTTTGCCCGAAAGTATAGTGGTGGGTCAAAGGATGTGGCTGTGAATATCTACAAAATGACAAGAAAACCGGAAAATCCATGAAGAGTGGGGGAGAGCAACTCTCTGTAAAATGGCGCTATGATGCTGGTCGTGGTGCGCTTGTCTGGCAGCTTATGTTTACACAAACAGGTGATCTTGTTGGCCAGAAGCGTTTTGCGGCAACTCGTCGCTCACTTTTTTTTTCTGTCGACACCAGGACAGGTCATGTTTTCAGCGATGATTATCTGCTGATGGATCAGTTTCATCCTGTTTCCGCTGGTGATGGCTGGTTTACCGGGCTTGAAACAACTCTCCGCAATCTGGTCTATTGCTATGCCTATCAGTCGCAAAGCCCTGAGCATCAGGGGATCTGGGCACTGGATATGAGACATGGCAGGGTGGAGTGGTCACGACAGGATATTGTTTTTTCGGCAAACCTCGATCATGAGTTTCTTGTCTATAAGCGATCGGTATTTGGCGGGTTTCCTGAACGGCATTTTTGGCTTATCGATCCTTTTACTGGAATGGATATTCGTCCGCTTGGCATCGACAGCGTTGTGGTCAATGCCATCAGGGAGGGAGTTGCGGCGGAAGAGGAGCGCCAGCAGGTTATCCTGCCGGAGTTTGTGACGGAAGGAATGGCAGTGGAGCGTCTTGCCCTCCAGAGATCTGGTCTTTCCGATACGGCTCGTGCTGAATGTATTGTGCATGGAGAACTGACCGTTGCCGCTTTGCATGAACCGGGTGACTGGTCGGGTACCTGGCACTCTTTTCTGAAGGTTTGGCGAGATGATCGGTTGATCTATGCCGATGCAATGGAAGAGAATGTTGACAAACCCTGCCTGAACAATTTTCTCATTCAAAGCGACAATTTGTATTACATTAAGAAGAAAGAGGAACTGGTCTGTGTTGCACTCTCATGAAGGATTCCGTCTCATATTCATCCTGTGTCAGCTTTTCTGAAGACTCTCTTCCGCTCAGTGACTTTCTCGGCAATCTCATTAGCCGAAAGCATCTGTCGTTGCATACCGTTACGGCATACCGCAGTGACCTTATCCAGTTTTTTTCCTTTCTCTCACACCATCTTGCTCTTGCGGATTTGAATACGTTTGATCCCGAGCAGCTCACTTTGCTGGATGTAAGGCTTTTTATGGGTGCATTGATTGAGCGGGGGGTTCAGCAGCGTTCAATTGCCCGAAAGCTTGCCTCGGTTAAAAGCTTTTACCGCTACATGCTGGAAACGGGTCATATCAAGAGTTCCGTTTTTTCTTATATCACGACGCCGAAGTTTCCCTGCCGTGTTCCGGGGTTTTTAACAGAACAGCAGACAGCCAGGCTTTTTGACGAGGTTCTTCCTTCAAGGGCGCATGAGTTCCGCAAGCCTGAAAAAAATGCTCTTGCGGAATCCTTTGTCTCTGAACGTGACCGGAGTATTCTCGAGTTGCTCTATAGTTGCGGTCTTCGTATTTCAGAGTTGATTGGCATGACAATCGAGTGCCTCGATCTTGAGGGAGGATATGTGAAGTTAAGCGGCAAAGGCCGGAAGCAGAGAATTGTTCCTGTGGGGCAGCCTGCCGTGGAGGTACTGAAAAAATATTTTGAAGTCCGGCGAAACTTCTTTAGAATACATGTTGAAGGGGAAGCTGGGAATGCCTTGCGTTATGTGTTTGTAACTAAAAAGGGCAAAAAGCTTTATCCCGTGTTTGTCCAGAGATTGACGAGGAAATATCTGGTTTCGGTTACGGAGCAGAAACAGAAAAACCCGCACTTGTTGCGCCACACTTTTGCCACACACCTGCTGAACGGCGGAGCAGATCTCAAGAGTGTCAGTGAAATGCTTGGACACAGCAATTTGTCAACAACCGAAATATATACTCACGTTACTTTTGAGCGCTTGAAGGAGGTTTACCGGAAAGCGCATCCAAACGCATAGTTCTATTGTTGTCTCCGGACAGCTTTTTGCCGGGGATCTTGTTCCTTTGTCATGTTCACCCTATTTCAACGGAGGTTATTATGCCAAAAGTTGTCGTTAATGATGTGCCCAATGTTACGGTTACTCTACGCCATTCCAATAATCACAACGACATAGAAGAGTATGCCCGCAATGCAGTGCTCCCGCTTGCGAGGATTTTCCCTGGTATCATAAGTTGTCATGTCATTCTGGACCATCAGAAAAATGACTTTGAAAAGAACAAACTTGCCGAAATCACGGTGCATGTGCCCCAGAATGTTTTTGTGGCCAAGGAAGCCCGGGGGGCTTATGAACCTGCTATTGATGAGTGTGTCGAGGCTTTGAGCCGGCAACTGCTGAAACACAAGGAAAAAATGCAATAATATTCAAGCTGCCGTACTCTGCAGGACGCTCGTGACGCGCCTTGCAGAGGTTGCGGATGCAGTGGAGTTTCTTAATACCTCGATTGCCCCAAGCCATGAACCTCGATCAAAAAGGATTAAAGAAGCGATCTATAACGGTCGCCTATTTTTTTAATACGATCTGCAAAAAGCACGATATCAAATTACGGCGACTCAATAATGTCGACGAAGAGGTACGGCGGATTTTCGAGCGTGATCTGCACCGTCCGGGACTTGCCCTGGCTGGTTTTACCAATCTTTTTACCTATAAACGGGTACAGATTCTTGGAAATACGGAAACAAGGTTTTTAAATCATCTCGATGCAGATAAAAGGCTTCGTGTTTTTGAAAATCTTGTGCGTTTCAAAATGCCCTGCATTATCCTGACCAGCAACAACAAGCTGCCACAGGATCTGCTTGATCTGGCAACCAAGGCTGGTATTCCGGTCTATATCACCCGCCACTCTTCAACGAAAACCATCTATCTTGTTACCGGATTTCTTGATGACCAGTTTTCGTTTTATCAGCAGTATCATGGCTCCATGGTCGATGTTTATGGTGTCGGCGTGCTGCTTACCGGCAAGAGTGGTCTTGGTAAATCCGAGATAGCGCTCGATCTGGTTGAAAGGGGGCACGGGCTGGTGGCTGACGATGTTGTTGTTATTCATCGCAAAGGTGAGTCGATGACGCTCAATGCCAAAAGAAACGAGATCATCGAGCATTTTATGGAAATCCGTGGTCTGGGAGTTGTCGATGTCAAGGCGAACTTCGGTATCCGTGCCATTCGTGACGTCAAGGAGGTACAGGTTGTTGTCGAGCTTCTTGAATGGAACAAGGAGATGGCTTATGAACGGCTCGGTCTCGATACCAAATTCATAAAAATTCTTGGTGTTGATGTTCCGCTGGTGCAATTGCCTATATTTCCCGGTAAGAACATTACGGTTATCATCGAGGTGGTTGCCCTCAACTTCCTCCTGAAACGGTATTCGAATTATGTTGCCGCCGAGGCGCTGACTGACAGGATAAAAAACGTGATCAACAATGACAGAACACAGGATGAGAGTCATGAGTGAAAAAGCTGGCGGCAAACTGTTCGTCTTTTGCAGGAGTGCGTTTTATCTGTTGTGTGCGCTCTCTTTGTTTTCGCTCTCTGCCTGCAGCCGTCACAAAGGGGGAGAAGCCGGAAAGGGAGGAAAGGCAATGGATTCGACCCTTGTTATCGCCATGCTTGGTGATGCAGATTATCTCAATCCCGTGCTTGGAAGTACCGTCACTTCCGGCAATATTATCGGTCTTATCTATCCATCTCTTCTGCAGAGTGAGTTTGATACCACTACCGGTCTTCTCAATTACATGGCTCTTGAAAAAAAGTTGAGGGCCGTGACGCCGGGTCAGGGAACAAAAACACCGAAAGGAGCGCTTGCCAGGAGCTGGCGTATGTCGGAGGATCATAAAACCCTTACCTACATTCTTCGGCACGATGCGCGCTGGAATGACGGAAAGCCCGTTGTTTCGGGGGATTTCAAATTTTCTTACCAGCTTTACGGCAATCCAGTCATTGCCAGTGCCCGTCAACAGTACCTTGCGGAACTGGTCGGTGCTGACAAGGGGAAGGTTGATTTCGACAAGGCGATAGAGACTCCTGATGATACAACGCTGGTTTTCCATTTTTACAAGCCAGTGCCGGAGCATCTGGCGCTTTTTCATACATCGCTTACTCCTCTTCCGGCTCACCGCTGGAAAGATGTCAAGCCCGATGAGTTTCGTCACTCTCCGCTCAATCTTGATCCCCTTGGTGCAGGCCCTTACAAACTTGGTGTATGGCAGCAGCAGCAGGCGATCACTCTTCTCTCCAATCGCCAGTCAAATCTTCCGAAGCCGGGTAATATTCCGGCCATATCCTTCAAGGTCGTGCCTGATTACACGGTCAGGCTGACCCAGCTACAGACCGGTGCGGTCGATGTGGTTGAAAATATCAAACCGGAGGATTTTACCGCTCTTTTGAAAGCAAACAGGCAACTTGAGGTTAAAACGGTTGGTCTCAGGGTTTACGACTATGTTGGCTGGTCAAATATCGACCAGGAAGAGTATCGCAAAAGCGGCACATTCAAGCCTCATCCCTTGTTTGGTTCTGCTCGGGTACGCCTTGCCCTTACCGAGGCTATTGACCGGGAAGCGATCATCGACGGTTATCTCAAGGAGTATGGTGTCATCTGCAATACTGATATTTCTCCCTCCCTGAAATGGGCATACAATAACAAGATCACTTCTCATGGTTTTGATCCAGCCAAAGCTTCAGCCCTGCTCAAAGCGGAGGGGTGGATTCCGGGATCTGACGGTATTTTGCAGAAAGAGGGCAGGAAGTTCAGTTTTGTGCTCTATACCAATGCAGGCAATGCGAGAAGAAACTATGCAAGTGTCATTATTCAGCAGAACCTTCGTTCGATAGGTATCGACTGCAAGCTTGAGGTTCAGGAATCCAATGTCTTTTTTGAGAACCTGCAGTCAAAAAAGCTCGATGCATGGATGGCTGGCTGGTCGATCGGGCTTGAAATCGATCCTCTCGATGTTTGGGGTTCCGACCTCAAAAAGAGCCGTTTTAATTTTACCGGGTATAGAAATCAGAGGATTGACCAGCTCTGCGAGCTTGCCAAAGCAAAAATGGATCCAACAGGTGCAAGGCCATACTGGCTCGAGTATCAGGAAATTCTGCATCGCGATCAGCCAATAACCTTTCTTTACTGGATCAAGGAGACCCAGGGTTTCAACAAGCGCATCGAGGGCGAGGATCTCAATATTTCCGGCACTTTTTACAATATTGACGACTGGAGGCTTCGGCCTTCGGCACATGTTGCATTATAGATATTCATGCTGATTTATATTTTCAAACGCTTACTCATTGCCATACCTCTTGTTTTCGGGGTACTGACCCTTACCTTTTTCATTATAAGGCTGGCGCCTGGCGATCCGGCGGCCTTTTTTATCCAGCCGGGTATCAGTCCGAACGTTGCCGAGCAGATCAGGGCGCAGTATGGTCTTAATGATCCCCTGCCTGTGCAGTATGTCAAATGGCTTGGCAATGTGCTGCATGGCGATTTCGGGCGCAGTTTCAGCCGGGCCCAGCAGCCGGTTTTCGATGTCATTGCCGAAGCGCTGCCGATAACCATGACGATTGCGCTGCTGACTCTCATTGCAAATTTTACCTTTGGCATTGTTATCGGCATTGTTTCTGCCGTTAGCCAGAACAGTTTTCTCGACCGTTTTCTGACGGTGACAGCCCTCTTTTTTTATTCGATGCCGGAGTTCTGGTTTGCCCTGATGATGATTATTCTGTTTGCCCTGAAGTTTCCCCTTTTTCCGGTTTCAGGTCTCAACGAGATCGGTGCGGAAAGTTTCGGCCCGCTGGGCTTTGCGCTTGACCGGCTATGGCATCTGGTGCTGCCGGTTACCGTGCTCAGTATCAATGGTGCTGCCGGCATTGCCCGCTATGTGAGGGGCAGCATGCTCGAAGTGATCCGACAGGACTATATTCGCACGGCCAGGGCCAAGGGGTTGCCAGAAA
>SZXY01000179.1 GCA_005843805.1 Chlorobium sp. | reverse complement strand
AAAGAAACTCATGCACAGAAACTGATGGCCGCAGGCATCACCAGCCTTGAAAACCTTCTTCAAAGAGGACGTGACAAAAACGGACGCAAGGAGCTTGCCACGGCAACCAGCATTGTTGAAGGCACAATCCTTACGCTGGTCAACCGTGCCGACCTTGCAAGGATTAACGGGGTTAGCGTCTCCCTTGCCGAGTTGCTCGAAGCAGCAGGGGTTGACACTATTGTTGAGCTTGCACAGCGTAATCCCTCGAACCTCTACGCAAAACTGCAGGCGGTCAATAAACTTAAAAAACGGATTCAGCAGCTTCCATCAGTTGACCAGGTAAAGGGATGGATAGAGCAGGCCAAAAAACTGCCACGGGTTATTGTCTATTGAGCATTAAAGGCATCTCAGAAGCGCAGTGTCGCCTTTTTTTGCCATATTGAGCAACCTTTGAAAAGTCAATTGCCGGGCAGAGCAACCACTCGCAATGCCCGGCATTTTTTTTTGTATTTGCCTGAACAGGAATGAAATGAATATATTATTACTTGATTTTTATTCGTTGCCACTCATGACTCCTGTTTGCGGAGGCAGAGGAAGAGAGTCACAAGGCACTCTTGACAAGCACGCGTAATCCCTTTTCATGTGTCTCAACGCAACAATATTGTCAAATAACAACTTAACACTGCTACCACAATGCAACTCACAGCCAGACTCACAGCACTTCTTCCCGAACAAAGCGGCGCAGGCAAGAATGGTCCATGGAAAAAACAGGACATCATTGTTGAAACTGAAGGGCAATATCCCAAGAAACTCTGTATTTCACTATGGGGAGAGAAGTTCGACCGAAACTTACTGAAGGTAGGCAGCAAGCTCGACATCTCATTTGATCTGGAAAGCCGGGAATTCAACGGCAAATGGTATACCGATGTAAAAGCATGGAAGATTTCCCCTGTTGGTGATGCCGGATCGTCTTATCCTGACTCAATACCTTCATATCATCCAGCAGTACAGGACAACGAAAGCAGCCCTTTCATTGATGATGATCGGCCATTCTGATCCTCTCAATTAAAGAAAGCAGGTTAACCGGCGTGTAATCCAGATTTATCAACTTCCATGTATTTATTCTTTGATACCGAAACAACCGGGTTGCCAAAAAACTGGCGAGCACCGGTCACCAATGTCGAAAATTGGCCAAGGCTTGTGCAACTGGCCTTTTTGTCTTTTGACAGCAAAGGAACCCAGCTCTCTTCAGGCGATTACATTATCAAACCCGATGGATTTGTAATACCCCCCGATGCTTCCCGCATTCATGGGATTACAACCGAAAGAGCAGTGCAGGAGGGCAAACCCCTCCTTAAGACTCTTGAGTATTTCAGCAAGTTGGTTGGAGAGGCAGACATTCTTGTAGCCCACAACATGAGTTTTGATGAAAAGATAGTCGGTGCTGAACTGATAAGAGCGGGAATGCCGAACGACCTCCCATCAAAACAAAGAATATGCACCATGGAAAAAACAACCAACTTTTGTGCCATTGAAGGCCCCTACGGTTATAAATGGCCCAAACTGGTTGAACTCTACTACAAGCTATTTGGCAAAAAATTCAGGGAAGAGCATAATGCAGCAATTGACATCCAGGCCACCGCCCAATGTTTCTGGGAACTGAAAAAACTCGGAATTCTTTGAAAGGGGACGTTGTTCCGTAAGATAAAAGTTATTCCACAACACTCACTTATTTAGTCTTATGGCAAAGATAGTGATTGATTTCAAATGCCCCATCCCCGGAATTGCCAAAAAGAGATAATATCAGGATATTGAAGGTGTGTGTTTTTCCGAACAACCCTAATCCAGTTGAAAGAGTGATGGAAAAAGAACAGCAGGAGAGTTCGCAACAAAGCAGGAAACTGGCGCGATATCAGGCGGTTGTCGAGCAAATCGTTGATGGTTGGGCTGTTGGCAAGCCACCGCTTCAGTCAACCGGTAAACCAAGTGGGTATTACAGACTCACAAAGTATCTGCTTGAGTATATCCTTCTCCACGAGAGCTTTCCCAAAGGAATTCACCCCATGCCGGAAGGGCGGGATAGCAACAATAACCTTGAACCCTCTTTCCCTGTTGACTTCGACACCGTAATCGGCAATATGGCCTTTCCTGAATGATTGCCATTTGAAATTATCTTACTTTTGCAGTAATGCGAACCTGTCAGGTCAAAGCCAGTTGTTCTTTTATGCATTGGAATAGAGTTGTGCGGATTGCTATCAAAAATTTTGCAGAAACAAGATTTTTTGGCGGTTCGAAATAGGGTTCCGTCTGATTTAATTTTTTTTTAAAAATAGTTAAAAGTATGCTGGGATAGTTCAATAACTTTTCATTCTGAAAGCCCTCTGTGTTCAGTACGCAAATTAGTATTTTTTTATGCCCATAAATAACACTGATATTGTTTTTTTATAAATAATAATGATAATAATTTTGCTGCGTAAACCAGAGGATATTACCGTATGAAGCCGCAAGCATTTGATCGAAGAAAGCATGTATATAAAAACGATGCTTTCGTCGAGTTAGTTAAAGATGCCGTCAGGTTCTTTAATGGTACTCCTGTCCATACTCTTCCTCCGCCTGAATCTTTCACAGGAACTGGGGTATACGCTTTATACTACACAGGGCGTAATCCGCTATACGAACGATACGCAGTACTAAACCGTCTTGCCTATAGTTATCCCATCTACGTGGGCAAGGCTGTTCCAAAAGGATGGCGGCAAGCTCGTTTATCTGACAATGCACAATGTCAGTCTCGCGAACTCATTGGCCGCCTTCGAGAGCATAGAAGAAGTATAACCTTGGGAACAGATCTGTTTGTTGAAGATTTCATGTGCCGCTTCATCATTTTTGAAGAAGAAGGTTCCGACATGATTGGCACAATCAAGGCCGCTCTTATCAAGCTGAATAGACCTCTCTGGAATATTGCCGTTGATGGGTTTGGAAATCACGATCCTGGACGTGGACGATACGAACAAGCAAAATCAGATTGGGATGTTATTCATGAAGGCAGAGCATGGGCGAACAAGTGCAATGGATCACATACAGAAAAAAGTGTAATAGTTTCCAATATTCATCATCATCTCAAGAGCCTGGGGTCATGCAATGAAGACTCTTGAGATTTTTTCTGGTGCTGGCGGCTTGGCAAAAGGCCTGGAGATATCCGGGTTTGAACATTCTGCCTTTATTGAATGGAATAGACTTGCTTGCAATTCACTGTCTGAAAACTTTGACCCAAAACGAGTGTTTTACTGTGATATCAAAGATTTTGATTTCGACAAGTTAGAGAACATTGACCTTGTAGCGGGAGGGCCACCATGTCAGCCATTTTCTTTGGGTGGCAAGCATCATGCAAATCAGGATAGCCGCGACATGTTTCCCTATGCCATTCGCGCCATTGAACGGCTTGCTCCCAAGGCCTTTGTTTTTGAAAATGTGAAAGGGTTGTTGCGCCAGACCTTTTCCGAATACTTTGAATACATTATTTTGAGGTTGAGTTACCCTGATTGTGCGTCAAGTTCCAAAGATGAGTGGAAAAACCATCTGGATGAACTTCGCGCTATTGAGAGGTGTTCTCAAACAGGCAAAAAGTATAATGTCCAGTTCAAACTCATGAATGCTGCTGATTATGGTGTGCCACAAACTCGGGAGAGGGTTGTTATTGTGGGCACAAGATCTGACCTTTCATTGTCCTGGTCATTTCCCTTAACAACACACTCAGAAGAGAGACTTCTTTGGGATATGTATGTGACGGGAGACTATTGGGAGCGACACAAAGTGCCGAACTCATTGCGCCCTGAATCAGATGCCATGCAAAGAGAAAGAGTAAACAGGATAAGAGACAAATACGGGATGTTTGAGCCCGACCTGCTTCCGTGGCAAACAGTACGCGATGCCTTGTTTGATATACCACACCCTAAGTCAGATCACGGAATCATCGACCACATATTTCACGACGGTGCCCGAACCTATCCGGGACACACAGGAAGTGATTTTGACTGGCCGTCAAAAACAATCAAGGCAGGAGACCACGGGGTTCCTGGCGGAGAAAACATGATCCGCTTCAACGACGGGAGTGTTCGATACTTTACAACATTTGAAGCCAAGCGAATACAAACATTCCCGGATGATTATGTCATCAAGGGATCGTGGGGAGAAGCTATGCGTCAAATAGGCAATGCGGTTCCGGTATTGCTTGCAGAAAAGATTGGTTGCAAGTTGGCAAGGAAGTTGAATGTGC
>SZXY01000005.1 GCA_005843805.1 Chlorobium sp. | reverse complement strand
ATCTACAGCGCACCGTTGTTCGGTAAGATAGAAGTTTGATCCGTTAAAAACGGTTGTTCCGGGTTTCAAGGAAGTGCCTGAGCTTCAGTGGCAAACAAAGTCAACAGGAGCAAAATCAAGGAGAGATTTCCTGTCTTGTGAGTCGGATTGTAAATGAATGGGGCTTGCTGATGGAGTTGCGATGGGATGTTGTTATTTTTTATTGGATTGCAGCGCACAAAGTGCCGAGCTGGAGCTCGGCGTTCCCGGCATGTTTCCGTTAAAAAGAAATGAAAAAACATCAGGAGCTGGTGTTTTGTATCTCTCTCAGCAGTCGTTTACCTTTTTCTGTAAGGTAATATTGCTGGTTGGGAGTTGTTGGCTTTTGGGGAATGGTCATGGCTAATAAATCTTCCTCCAGAAACGGCTGAAGATATTTTTTCCGGAATTTGCTCCTGTCTTTCAAACCCATTTTTACCATCAACTCCGAAACTGTCCCTGAAATTGAAGCCCTTTCTCAAACCATTTAAATTCAATTGCCGGATATATTCAGCTTGCAGATGGTTCCTGCGAAACCCTGTTCATAAAGAGATAAAACAATGCACCTCCAAATTAAATCGTCAAACCTCATGGGGGCTCAAGATGTTGCTCGTTTTTATTCTTCAGGCGGGCTTGTGATGCGGGTGGAGCGGATGACTTCTGTGGCTTTGTGGAGCGATTGGCGGGATTCTTCGACATCGGGGCGGCTGTCGGCGAATTTGACGAGGTCGGCTTGTTTGAGGAGGTTCATGATGCTTTCAAATCCTGCTACGCCGAGTTTTTTGAGGTCGCGTTCGATCTCTTGCGTTACGGCTTCGAGCGCACGAATGCGGTAGTGGTGCTCAAGAAATGAGCGCATGATGTTGCTGAGCTCTTCGTAGCATTCGGGTGGTGGCATTCCTGCCGATAGCCTTGAGCCGAGCTTGCGGAGCTTGCGCTGGGCTACGTGTCCGGGATCGATTTTTTCTGCGCTTTTGCTTACAGTGCGTTTGAGAATAAAGAGCAGGAGCAGTACCATCAGGGCTGCACCTATGGCTCCGAGCATGATGGGCATGAGCAGAAGAGTGGGTATGGAGGGCTTCAGGGGTGGCTTGATGGGCCGGAGGTCGTGCATGGAGGTGTCGGTGAGCGCTTGCACAAACACGGAGGTTGATGGTTTGAAGGATATCCGCTCGGTCTCTTTGCCTTCGCTGTTGCGCATGACGACGAAAAAGGGTGGAAGAAGCTGCCTCCCACTGCCGAAAACGGCGAACTCAAGCTGGTAGGTTTCGTGTCCGATACCGGGAATCGGGGAGGATGAGGGTTGCTTGCGGCTTATGAGTTCGAAGGAACGCTCTGAAAGGGTGTCGGATGGTGCAATTTCAAGGGCGGAAACTTCGCTGGGAGCGTGACGAACATCAATGATGCAGTGAACTCGGTCGCCAACAAGCAGGGAGTCGGGGGTGACTTGAACCGTGACGATGGGTTGCGTTTTCCCCTCTGCTCTTGATTGCGGATAAAAAATGGCTATCGGAAGCAGAACAAGCAGCAGATAGATGAGGCGCCGCGTGCGGTGGCCTGCCGTTTTCCGCTCAGGCTTTGTGTTCACGGTAGCGAAAGAATGAGTTGAGGTCGCTGATAAAGGAGCGATCGGTGTCGAGAAAAACTGAGTCGATGCGCATTCTTCTGAGCCGTTGCCGAAGCTCTTCGTGCTGCTTGGACTGCTCTCTGTCGTAGCGCTCAATTGCATGGGAGCTGGCGCCGTCTATGGTGAGTCGCAAGCCGGTTTCGGGCTCTTCGAGGTCGAGCAGACCACTGAGGGGGAGCGCCTTGTCGAGAGGATCACTGATATGAACCAGAACGAAGTCGTGACGGGCGTTGAGCAGTTTCATCCCTTTTTCGTAGTCGCTGTCTACAAGGTCGGTCAAAAGAAAGATGATCTCCTGCCGCCTTCGGGTATAGCGGATAAAGGAGAGCGCTGCATTGATGTTGGTGTTGCGGCTTTGCGGTTTGAGCCGGATAAGCTCTTCGAGAATCATCAGCACGTGGTGCCTTCCTTTCCGGGGTGGAATGTAGGTTTCTACCCGGTCGGTAAAAACAAGAAGCCCGACCTTGTCGTTGTTCTGGATGGCACTGAATGCAAGAACGGCGCTGACTTCAAGGGCAAGCCCCTTTTTACTGCGCTCCCTGCTGCCGAAAAGCATGGAGGCCGAACCGTCCACGACAAGCAGGAGGCTGCGTTCCCGCTCTTCAGAAAAAAGCTTTACGTAAAGTTCGTTTTTGCGGGCGGAGGTGTTCCAGTCAATGGAGCGAACGTCGTCGCCATACTGGTATTCACGGACATTGCTGAACTCGATGCCTTTTCCCTTGAACGAGGAGTGGTATTCTCCACTGAAAAGCTCACTGGCCATGCGCTTCGAGCGGATTTCAACCCGCCGGATGATGTTCTGGAGCTCTTTGAGATACTCTGCACTCTTTTCCATGGTTAGACTCCACACTCTTTTATGCCGTTCAAAAGCACACTGTCCTGCCAAAATCCTGCCTGATCAGTCAGGGTACCTGCACATTCTGCAGAATTTGACGGATAATATCGTCGGGCTTTATGTTGTCGGCCTCGGCTTCGTACCCTGGCCTGATGCGGTGACGGAGGGTATCGTAGGCAATTGCCTTGACATCCTCCGGGGTGATGTATGCCCGGTGCTGCAGGAAGGCGTGGGCTTTGGCCGCCAGAAGCAGAAATATCGATGCCCTTGGTGATGCGCCGTATTCAATCATCGCTTCAAGGGAGGGCATGCCGTATTGCGAAGGTTTTCTGGTGGCGACAACAAGATCGACAATGTAGCGCTGTACTCTTGGGTCAACGTAGCTGCGGTCGATCAGGGCCCTTGCCTTAAAAATATCGTCGGGCTGTACGACGGGCTTGACCGGGGTCGTACCGGCAGTCGTGGCCGAGCGTATCATGATTTCAAGCTCTTCGTCGTAGGATGGATAATCGACCAGCACCTTCATCATGAAACGGTCAACCTGCGCTTCAGGAAGGAGATAGGTTCCTTCATGCTCTACGGGGTTCTGCGTAGCAAGCACCATGAAGGGTTCCTGCAGGGGGAATGTCTGGCTGCCAATGGTTACCTGGCGTTCCTGCATCGCTTCGAGCAGTGCGGATTGTACTTTGGCTGGTGAACGGTTGATTTCGTCGGCAAGGATGACGTTGGCAAAGACCGGCCCCTTGCGGGGGTAGAACTCCATATCCTTGGGATTGTAGATCATGGTGCCGACCAGATCGGCTGGCAGCATGTCGGGGGTAAACTGGATGCGCTGGAACTTCAGGTTCATTGCGGCAGCGAAGGTACTGATAATGAGCGTTTTGGCCAGTCCGGGAACACCTTCAAGCAGAATGTGGCCGTTGACCAGCATGGCAATAAAAACCTTCCTTATGACGTCATGCTGACCGATAACCCTGAGCGAAAGTTGCTCCTGTGCATGCTCGATAAAATGAGAGGCTTCCGTGATCTGCCGTCTCAGCTCTTCGAGTTCTGTGTCGTGCTGCATAATTTATCCCTCGTCTGCTGGTTAATCACCCTTTCGCCCCCTTTCGAATGCGAAGCTCTTTCGAGCAGTCGCGTCAGGGCTTTTTGTAGAGCCCCCGGAAACTCCAGACAAGAAGCGCAGACCCGCCAATAAGCGCTGGCCATGAGTAGAGATCGGGGATATAAAAAATGCTGTTGAGAATGCCCACGCCAGGAGCGAGGAGCAGAATGAGATCAGCCCCCACAAGAATCATAAGCAGATGGAAAACGCTTACCTTGAGACGCGGTTTGCTATTATTCTGCGGTTTGTTAGCTTTGCCCATAGCTTTTCAGAAATAAGTATACCATGAATATTTTAGGCATTGAAACCAGTTGTGACGAAACATCGGCATCCGTACTCTCCGACGGGCGGGTATGCTCGAATGTGGTCAGTTCACAACGCTGTCACCGATCCTTTGGAGGCGTTGTTCCGGAACTGGCGTCAAGAGAGCATGAACGGCTGATTGTCTCGATTGTGGATGCTGCCGTAACTGAAGCCAATATAAGAAAAAATGAACTGGATGTCATAGCGGCGACTGCAGGCCCTGGCCTTATCGGTGCTGTGATGGTTGGTCTTTGTTTCGCGCAGGGCATGGCATGGGCGCTGGGATTGCCTTTTGTGCCGGTCAATCATGTCGAGGCTCATATTTTCTCGCCTTTTATTGACGAGGGCGCCTCTCATTGCGCTCCCGCAGGGGCATTTGTGTCGTTGACGGTTTCAGGGGGTCATACCCTGCTTTCGGTGGTCGAGAGTGACCTCTCCTACGAGGTGATCGGAAGGACACTCGATGATGCGGCAGGAGAGGCGTTTGACAAAACAGGCAAAATGCTCGGGCTCTCCTATCCGGCTGGCCCGGTAATCGACCGGCTGGCCGAGAAGGGTGATCCTTATTTCCACCTCTTTCCGAGAGCGCTCACTTCTCGCTCACAGACCAGCAAAAGTTATCGCGGCAATTTCGATTTCAGCTTTTCCGGCCTGAAAACCTCTGTGCTCAACTGGCTTCAGAAACAAACGCCGGAGTTCATCGAACAGCATACGCCCGATATTGCCGCTTCAATCCAGTGGGCCATCGTCAGCGTGCTGGTTGAAAAAACCATTGATGCCGCCCGCAGCCGGGGGATCAAGGCGGTCTCGATTGCCGGAGGGGTGAGCGCCAATTCGGCATTGAGAAAAGCCATGAAGGAGGCTTGCGATAAAGAGGGAATAACGCTCCATGTTCCGGGAACGGTTTATTCTACCGATAATGCCGCCATGATCGCCACCCTTGCTGCAGTGAAACTCTCAAGAGGCATGAAAGGGGAATACCGCTACAATATATCACCTTATGCAAGCTTTGGCGGTGGCTCCCGGAAGGGGTGATTGAAATAATTGCATAAATACATTACATTATTGTTCGCTTTAGAAAAGCAACCGGTTTTTTTATTAATATCACGACGTTACCATGTACAATACGCTCTTATCGCTCTTTCTTTTCGCTCCCCCAACAGGAGGCCAGGCACCAAATCCGTTCATCCAGCTTGTACCGCTGGTTCTTATCTTTGTTGTCTTCTATTTCTTCATGATCCGTCCTCAGCAGAAAAAACAGAAGGACAGGGAAAAAGTACTCGACAGCCTGAAAAGAGGAGACAAGGTTGTCACTATTGGCGGCGCTCACGGCACCGTTGCAGGAATCGATACCGAAAAGAAAACAGTGCTTGTGCAGGTAAGTGAGACCACCAAAATCAAGTTTGACCGCACCGCGATTGCCAATATCGAAAAACAGGAATCGGGCGATAAACTCACCACCACCAAGGAATGATAAGCATCATGCAGCCAACACGAGCACGATTGGTACTTGAAAATGGATCTGTCTATAACGGCACGGCATTTGGTCATATCGGAGAGGCAACCGGTGAGGTGGTGTTCAATACATCGCATACCGGCTACCAGGAAATTCTGACCGACCCATCCTATGCTGGCCAGATGGTGCTGATGACCTATCCGCTGATAGGCAACTATGGCATCAACATTGCCGACAACGAATCCGGAAAAATATGGGCATCGGCCTTCATTGTCCGTGAAGTGTCGCAGCTCTACAGCAACTATGAAGCTACAATGAGTCTCGACTCATGCCTCCGGGAGGCCGGAGTGACGGGTCTTGCGGGGATCGACACTCGCAAGCTTGTGCGCGAAATCCGTGAGAAAGGGGCCATGAGGGGCATCATTTCCGTACTTGACGAAACCGAGGAACTCCTGCTGGAAAAAGCACAGCAGATTCCTGAAATGGCGGGCCTTGACCTGGTCAAAACCGTTACGGTCAGTGAAAACTATTCCATCGAGAAAACCGACGCTCGCTACCATGTCGCAGCATTCGATTACGGCATCAAGGCCAATATCCTGCGTATGCTTCAGCAGGCAGGGTGCCGGGTAACTGTTCTGAGGGCCGGAGCAACGGCAGAAGAGGTTATCGACCTGAACGTTGACGGGGTTTTTCTTTCGAACGGGCCGGGCGACCCTTCGGCAGTAGGCTATGCCATAGAGACCATCAAAAAACTTGCCGATTATAACCGCACCACAAGACCGCTGCCGATTTTCGGAATCTGCCTTGGTCACCAGTTGCTCTCACTGGCTTTCGGCGCTGAAACCTACAAGCTGAAGTTCGGCCACCACGGCAGCAACCATCCGGTGAAAAATATGGCCAGCACAAAAATCGAGATTACATCGCAGAACCACGGCTTTGCCGTCAGCATGGACTCCTTGCCTGAAGAGCTTGAAATGACCCATCTCAACTTGTACGACAATACCGTCGAGGGGGTAAAGCACAGGACTCTTCCCTGTTTTTCGGTACAGTACCATCCGGAATCAGCACCAGGACCACATGACTCTCACTACCTTTTCGACCAGTTCACCTCACTTATGGACCAGGCAAAAAACTGACAGCCAAAAATCTTTTTAACTAAACCATTGTCCAGGAAAAGATGAAAAAAAGATTATTCACACCAGGGCCGACCCCTGTTCCTGAAAACGTCATGCTTCGCATGGCTGCTCCGATTATCCATCACAGGAATCCTGAGTTCATGGAGATCCTGAAACGGGTTCACGAGGATCTCAAGTATCTTTTCAGAACGACACAACCGGTTGTTGTGCTCAGTTGTTCGGGAACCGGCGGCATGGAAGCCACGATTTCAAGCCTTTTCAAACAGGGCGACAAGGTTATCACCATCAACGCCGGAAAGTTCGGTGAGAGGTGGGGCGAGCTGGTTCGCGTCTTTACCGGCAACTGCGTTGAAGAAAAAGTGGAATGGGGCAGCGCTATCCAGCCTGAAAGACTGGCTGAACTGCTCAAGGAGCACCCGGATGCCAAGGGTGTCTGCCTGACCCATTCAGAAACATCCACAGGCACGGCTGCCGATATCCAGACACTCAGCGCACTGATCCGCGAACAGTCAGACGCTCTTGTGCTGGTTGATGGCATTACCGCTGTCGGTGCCCATGAATTCCATTTTGATGACTGGGGTGTCGATATCTGCATTACCGGTTCACAGAAAGGACTCATGATGCCTCCAGGACTCGCTCTTGTTGCCATTTCCGAAAGGGCACAGGATATCATCAACGCCCAAAAGGGATTGCCACAGTACTACATGAGCCTCAAGAAAGCTCTGAAGGCACAGGCTGGCGACGATACTCCTTTCACACCGGCAGTGTCGCTGGTTATCGGACTTGACGAAGCATTGCAGATGATCAAGGCCGAAGGCATTGAAAACATCTGGAAACGCCATGAAAGCCTGGCAAATGCCTGTCGCCAGGGCTGCAACGCTCTTGGCATGAAGCTCTTCAGCAACTCCCCTTCGTTTGCCGTCACTCCGGTATGGCTGCCTGAAGGCGTCAAATGGTCAAGCTTCAACAAGGCGCTCAAAAACAGCAATGGCATTACTGTCGCTGCTGGTCAGGATAACTACAAAGACAAGATTTTCCGTATCTCCCATCTCGGCTTTTACGATGAACTCGACATGCTGACGGTCATCGGTGGCATTGAAAGAGCTCTGAAGGAGATCGATTTCAGCTTTGAAATCGGTGCGGGTGTAAGCGCTGTCCAGAAAGCATTTCTCGGCAACTGAAGCTCTTTTTGCTGATACATCATTTGAAAAGGCTGCCCCGCCCACAGCGGAGGCAGCTTTTTTTTGCTCCCTCCAGAGAGCGGCTCTCTCGTAAAAAGCCCTCTTTCTCTTTGTAACTATTGCCTCTTCACGTGTATCTTTGAAAAAAAGCGCTCCTGGCCATGATCCCGTTAACCGCTCTTCTGCTTGCTCTCTCACTCTTCTCTTCGATGCAGGAGCTGCTCCAGCATTACCGCATGCAGTTGAAGGGAGAGGCCCTCTACGAAGAGCGCTCATACAGCAAGGCGGAGGATGTTTTCCGTGAACTGATCTCTCTTCTCCCTGAACAGGAGGAAAGGGTGGCTGCCCGCTTCAATCTGGCCTGCGCTCTCTATATGCAGGGCAAATATCCTGAAGCCTCGACACTTTTTGCTCACCTGAAAAACAATCCGGACAAGGTGCGGGAGCCCGCCATGAGATCACTTTTCAATGAAGGCAACGCTCTGGCCATGACCGCTCTCGGAAGCAAGGAGAAACAACGCAAAACGGTGCTTTTCCGCTACTCGCTGGATAGGTTCAAATCGGTGCTTATAAACAATCCAGGTGACGGTGATGCAAAAATAAATTATGAAATTGTTCGCCGTTACCTTCATGAACTTGAAACTCCGGAACACGCACCCTCTTCGTCGGGCTCCGGAAAAAAAGGGGATGGCCAGCCTGAGTCAGCCATCAGCAAGAGTGTGGCAAATCGTTTGCTTGAAAAAACACAGCAGGATGAGTCATCCATGATGCAACAGCTTCCCCGTGCAGGCCGTTCTTCGACAGAGGGCCACAAAAACAACCGGGACTGGTAACTACCATGCAGGAAACCAAAAAGGTAGCACTTGTCTTTCTGCCATCGGACAGTGGTGTTGACGGCGCACGATCACTTTACGCAGAGAAGGATAGCAACACCCTCTTCTCCTGGTTCAACAGCTCAATGAGAAGCCTCATCAAGCGGAGCCAGTTTGCGATTCCGCCTCTCGCGCTCATGATTCTTGCCTCTATTGAGGTTGAGGGAATCGAGCAGTCAATCTGCGACATGCGCTTCGAAGAGTTTCCCTTTTCTGAAAAATGGGATATGGTCGGTATCAGCGTCCAGACCGGCATGGCCAAAAAAGCATTTGCTCTTGCCGACACTCTCCGTTCCAAAGGAGTTCCTGTGGCTCTTGGAGGAGCGCATGTAACGCTCTTTGCCGACTCGTGCAGGCCCCATGCCGATGTGCTGGTTCACGGTGAGGCTGACGACCTCTGGAAAGAGGTGCTCACCGATCTTAAAAAAGGAAGCCTCAAACCGATCTACCGCTCGGAGAATTTTCCCGATCTCGCGGTATCGAGGCCTGTCAGCAAAAGATCGCTCGACATAAGCCGCTACTTTACAACCAATCTGATACAGACCGGAAGAGGGTGCCAGCACAACTGTGATTTCTGTAATGTACATGTCCTTAACGGTCACACTCTCCGAAGAAGAGCGGTCAGCGACATTGTCGCGGAAGTCACCCGCTTTCAGCAGGATGACCGGAGAATATTCTTTTTTGTCGATGACTCGATCAATGCCGACCCACTCTATGCCCTCGAACTCTTCCGTCAGCTCACTCCGCTGAAAATCCGCTGGTTCGGGCAAGCCACCACAACCCTCGGCCAGCAGCATGAACTGCTTGAAACCTTTGCCCGTTCAGGCTGCCAGGCACTTCTGGTCGGCATCGAGAGCATCGAAGCGAAAAGCAGAAGCGCCCACAAAAAAAACCAGAACAAGGCCGGAGAGCTTGTCAAGGCAATACAAAGCATCAGAAGTGCTGGCATAAGCCTCTACGGAAGTTTTATTTACGGCCTCGACGGCGATACACTCGATACTCCGGCGGCAATTCTTGATTTTGTCTCCCAGACCGGCCTCGATGTTCCTGGAATCAATATTCTGCGCCCCATTCCCGGAACACAGGTTTTTGAGCGCCTCAAAGAGGAGGGTCGCCTGCTGTTTGACCCCCTCGACATAACCGCGTTCCGATACACCTTCGGTCAGGAGATGCTCTACAGGCCCAAAAACATTTCGCTCGACGAATTTGTCGAAAGCTACTCGACGCTTACCCGAAAGGTATTCACCATAAAAAACTCGATCGCAAGAGGTTTGGCCGCTCCGGGTGCCAAACCGGCTGTACTGCTTTTCAATCTTTTCTACACCCACCTCTACAGCCTTTCGCGTCACGACCTGCATTGTCAACAGGAAAAAAAGTTCATGGAAAAAACCATTTTGCCATCCGCCGAATAATTTTTAAACTGTAAGTTAAAGTTTTCCAAGCCACGCCCGATATAACAACCTAAAACCCGTATCATAACATGACAATGAAACCTTTTCTGCCTTTTTTAACTGTAGGCCTCTTTTTCCTCAGCGCTTGCGGTCTTGAAAAACCACCAGCCAGCCTCAAGTTCCCTGAATCAAAGGTTGAAGCTCCTGCAGCGGCCCCTGCAGCCCCGGCTGCGGCAGCAGCACCAGCAGCAGTTCCGGCAGACCCGAAACTTGCTGCGGGTAAAACCGTCTATGACGCAAGTTGTGGCGGTTGTCACGATGCAGGCATGATGGGCGCCCCGAAACCTGGCGACAAGGCTGCATGGGCTCCTCGCATTGCACAGGGTGTCGAAGTGGTGACGAAAAACTCTATAGCAGGATTCACCGGTAAAGCGGGCATGATGCCAGCAAAAGGTGGCAACCCTGCACTGACCGACGAACAGATAACCAATGCTGTTGCCTACATTATTGACAAGTCGAAATAACTTCTGTCATTGAGGTTTATTGGGAGGAAACTGCACTGCGCAGTTTCCGTCCCCAATGACCAGGGAAATATCAGTCTGACCGTTCATCCTTTTCCTGTCAGCCCGCCTGGCAGGAAAGATGTTTTGTACAGGTCATGATAAAATATTAAAATAAAGGCCATTGACGTTCACAACAACACCTGTCCCCACAAACCCACAAAACCATTCTTAAGGGAGAATTACCTATGTCTCGTTTCGCTTCAACTGCCCTTTGTGCACTCGCTGTTTTTTCATTCGGCATGACCAGTGCCCAGGCAGGACCAAAGGCTGCAGCAGCCAATCTGACGGCAGGCAAAGCCATTTATGACGCCAACTGTTCAAGCTGCCACAAGGATGGCATCATGGCCGCTCCTAAAACTGGCGACAAAGCCGTTTGGGCTCCTCGCATCACGCAGGGAATGCCTGTCCTGATCAACAATTCCATCAAGGGATTCACTGGCAAAAAAGGAATGATGATGCCTAAAGGCGGAAATGCAAAACTTACCGATGCCGAGGTAACCAACGCTGTGGCCTATATGGTAAGCCAGGTCAAGTAAGCTTTTCGTTCGTTCTGAAGATGTTGAAAAGGCGGGAGAACTTCCCGCCTTTTTTTTGCATTTTGCATCCAGAACCGGGCGAAAAAAAAGCGAGCACCCGAAGCAACAGAGCAACTCTTTTTCGACCATGATCATGCACGAAACCCTATACCTTGGCTATGCCGCCGGAATCATCACCACCCTCGCGTTTTTACCCCAGGCCATAAGGATTCTCAGAACCCGCCAGACCCGCGACATCAGCCTGCTGTGGGCCATTGCCATGAATATCGGCATTGTACTCTGGCTCTTTTACGGCATCCTCAAAAACGATCTGCCGATCATTGTCGCCAACGCTGTAACACTGCTTCTGCTCCTGGTGATACTCTACAGCAAACTTCGTTACCGGCAGGAATAAGCTTTCACGAACAAGCTTGTTGTCAATGCACAAAAAGCTTCCTGTACTCAGCTTCAACCCCTTGGTGGGCGGTTGTCACCACAATCTTTGGCGGAATTGAGTGGAAGAGTTGCCCGAAATTCCTGACACACGAGGGTGATGAAAAGTATATCTCGTCAATAAAATCAAGATCCAAACTCTCTTCCTGCACGTTGACTCCGTGAGTATAGAGCGAAAGGGGCGTTACCCTGTTGTTCAATGCCTTCAGTTCACTGACCAGAGAGTCATCGACAAGAGTCGAACCGGGAAGCAGAATATGTTGATTTGTCACCCCTTTTTGCTGCAGCAGGGTCATGAGTGCTCCGGAGCTTTCCGGCTCCAGAGAGAGATCTGCCTTCACTCCATAGTTCTGTAATTCCAGAGATGCCGCTTTGCCAGAGGTGTATATCCGGCATTTTGCCAGATGACGAACATCCTTCCGAGAGTCGAACAATGCCTGAAAAAAATATTTTACGGAAAGTTTATTCGGGAAGAGCAAGAGCGTATAACTCTCTATCTCCTCAAGAGCGTGCCGGACAATCTCCCGGTCAGCCCCTTCAACCCGCTTGCAGGGAAAGTGAACCATGACATGCTCCTCACTGTTGTACCTGCTGGAATCTCCACCGGTTATCAGCACCTTCCTCTTTCTGGAAAACCAGTTATCCTCGATAAAGTGACTGATATTGTCACCAATAATCAGAAGTGCGGGTGAATAGACCGCTTTTTCCCTTTGCCTCAACTCGCCCAGGGTGCCGGTAAAAATCTTCTGGTTGTAACGGGTGGCATTCTGAACAATGGCAACCTTGGTGCTTTCTGAGCGCCCCTTTTTTTCGACCGCATCGAGCACCTCATGAACGGAAGAGGCAACCATGTAGTAGACAAGGGTGTCGGCATCCGGAACCTGAATCTTGTTGACCGGATGGCCGGTACAGAAGGCAACTGAAGAGGATACCTTTCTCATCGTCAGGGGTATTTCCGAATAGGCGCTGGCTCCGTGAGCGGCAGTAATGCCAGGAATAATTTCGTAGCGAATCCCGTTTTTTCTCAAGACCTCTATCTCTTCCCCTCCCCTTCCAAAAACAAAGGGGTCGCCTCCTTTCAGTCGCGCCACACTCTTTCCCTCACGGGCATGACGAAGGATCTCTTCATTAATGGCATCCTGCTCAAAATGGTGACTGTCCTTTCTCTTGCCAGTATAAATTTTCAGGGCAGAAAACTGATCGACAAGTTCACTGCTTACAAGATCATCGTAGAGAATCACATCAACATCGTGCAGTACCCGCGCGGCCTTTACTGTCAGCAGTTCAGGATCGCCGGGGCCGGCGCCGATGATATAGACATATCCTTTTTTTTGAGAGTCCGGTGTTTCCATCAGGGTGGGTAAAGTCATTAAAGATCAACTGTTCTGCATCATCTCTTTTATCCTGTTGCGCCACTCGACCGCTTTTTTGACATTCTGGCCGTTCGACGAGACCGCAATGGTCATTTCATCCTGCTTAAAAACCGCCGGAGAGATGAAGTCGGAGAGTTCACGGTTATCAACCACATTGACCATGATCCTCAACTCCGCTGCATCGTTTTTGATCTGGCGGTTGACCTCTATGTCGTTGGTGCAGGCATAGACAAGAAAGAAACCCTCAAGATCCTTTTTCTCATACTCCTTGATGATCTCCACAAACCCCTTTGCTTTGAGCTCTTCACTGATCCAGGGAGAAAGAATGGTGATGTTGCGGGTGTACTGTTCGACCGTCTGAATCTTGTGCATGGCGATCTTGCCGCCTCCCACAAAGAGAATCTTCTTGTCATCTATCCTGATGTTAAGCGGAAGAAAAACTTTCATAATCGGTCATAGTCAATGAGTGCCCAAGGCAAACAGCCCTGCGCAACAAGGAGTATAAAAAACAGCCCGCATCTTGACGCGAGCTTTGAAATGGGAAACTGCTTTTTTATGTCAGAACCAGCTCGACGAAAGTGGTCTACTGTGCGTGCTCTCTCTTTACCGCGACAAAAACCTTGAGCAGGAGGGTAAGCAGGAGAATTCCGATTGCCCATATTCCCAATGTAATGGAAATTTCCGTTACGGTTGGAGAGTACTCGACGATTTCTTCCAGAGGAGAGGGAACAAAACCTCCAATAATCAAACCAACTCCCTTGTCAATCCAGATGGAGAGTACCATAGCCGCAGAGGCAGCGGCAAGCCACAGGGTAGATTGTTTCAGTTTTGGTGTCATGAGAACCCCGAGAGCGCCAAGTCCACAAACAAGCGAGAACCACATAAAGGGTACCAGTTGGCTATGACCTTCAAGACCGAAATAAAGGTATTGCAGCGTGTGGCGATGAGCGGGAACATTGCTGTAGAAGGCCGTAAAGAATTCCGTCCCGATAAGGAAAAAATTTGCCAGACCGGCATAGATCATGAGCACCACAAGCTTTTCACGCGCCTCTTTTCCTGTATCAAAACCGGTTGTTTTTTTCAGGATGAGGGAGACGAGAATGAGGAGTGCCGTACCGGCAGCAAAAGCGGAAGCAAGGAATCGAGGGGCAAGCACTGCCGTCAGCCAGAGATGGCGTCCGGGCTGACCTGCATAAAGAAATGCCGTGACAGTATGAATACTGAATGCCCAGGGAATTGAGAGGTAGATGACCGGTTTGATCCATGCTGGAGCTGGCACACCCTTGCGCTCGGCACCGAGAACTGTCCAGGCGCTGACGAGGTTCAGAACAAGATAACCGTTCAGCACCGTCACATCCCAGAAAACCATGGAGTGCGGGCTGGGAAAGAGCAGCACGTTCAGCACGCGGTCTGGTCGGCCCATATCGGCAAGGATAAAGAGCAGACACATCAGGGTGGCCGAAACCGCCATGAACTCACCGATGATAACGGTTTTGGCAAATTCCTTCTGGTGGTGCAGATAGTAGGGCAGCACCACCATGACAGCCGATGCGGCAACACCAACAAGGAAGGTGAATTGAGCAATATAGATTCCCCAGCTCACATCCCGTCCCATGCCGGTTACCGTGAGACCGAACCACCTTTGCCTTCCATAGGCCAAAATACCGGAGACTATAACCAGAACAAGGAATCCAATCCAGCTCCAGTAGCTTCGGTTTCCTTTCAGAGCTTTCTCAATCATGACAGATCGTTAGATGATATAAAAAACAGAGGGTTTTGTACCCAGTTCGGGTTTTCGCTGCATGGTTGTATTGGTTTCAAGCAGCATCCGGATATCAGACTTCGGGTCATTGAGATCGCCGAAGGTCAAAGCGTGTTCGGGACAGGTTTCGACGCACGCAGGCTGAAGTCCCTTGACCAGCCTGTCAGAACAGAAATTGCATTTTTCGACCACGCCCTGTTCCCGGGTGGGGTATGATGTGGATGCCTCCTTGATCGCTGTCCGAGGATCCTGCCAGTTGAAACTTCTCGACCCATAAGGGCAGGCCGCCATGCAGAAGCGGCAGCCGATGCAGCGGTGATAATCCATGGCCACAATGCCGTCCCACCGCTTGAAGGTCGCTTCAGTCGGGCATGCACGTGTGCAGGGTGATTCCGCACAATGGTTGCAGAGAGCCAGACAGGAGCGCTCACTGAGTTCCTTGCTCTTGAACTGCTGGGTTGCGGTAGGAAAAACTTTTTCGTAAGGGCTTTTCCATATCCACTTGACCTCATCCTTGCGGTTCCCGAAATCCGGAACATTATGCTCGTGATGACAAACAGCAACACATTGCTGACACCCCTCTTTGCATTTGCGGGTATCGATGAGCATTCCCCACCGGATTTTTCCCGCGACAGGCTTCTCATCCCATGCCGGCAACACTGTTTTTTCCAGAGAGTATCCTGGCACAATCCCGGCTGCAACGCCAAGCCCGGCAAGAACTCCAAAACCGGCTTTTCTTATAAATTCTCTTCGTTGTTCGTTCATCATGGTGTTTCCATGGGTGACAGATGACAATTCCAGCACTTTGGCTTGACATTGGCATACATGTGGCAGTTAAAGCAAAAGAGCCTGTTGCTTCCGTGACAGCCCAGGCAGGTATTGAGACTTTTCTGGAACTTGCTCCCGTTTGGTGCCAGATGAATGCGGTTGCCCTCCCGGACAGATGAATTCCGCCATTCGTTCAATACGCGCATGTGATTGGCACGCATATACTCTGTCGGAGCGATGCATTTCGTGCTGTCGATAGCAACAGTCTTGAGTGGAGGCGCTGGCATGGGATTGCCTGC
The DNA here is from genome assembly GCA_005843805.1 of Chlorobium sp. Lineage (GTDB taxonomy): Bacteria > Bacteroidota > Chlorobiia > Chlorobiales > Chlorobiaceae > Chlorobium. The sequence goes on along the minus strand of SZXY01000005.1, from coordinate 13,448 downwards.
ATGGCTTTCCTGATGCAGAAAGAATGCGCCAATGGCAAAGAGCACAAGAATGAGTCCGCCGAATATCACACTCTGTTTTTTAATCTTCATCATCATCTCCCTCTTCAAATCCGGCCATCGGGTTCTCCCTCAGATCCTCGGTTCTTTTTTTCTCTCCCTGCATGACAAGAGCGTTTCCAACAAGTTCGTGGAGCCCATAGACCTTCACTCCCGGATTCCAGTAGTTCATCAGCGTCGGCAAGCTGGCTCGGTCAATGGCGCAGATGGTTACAAGGGAATCGACCTGATGCTTCTGCATGACATGGCGGACAGCGTTGGCTCTCGGGAAACCGCCTCTCATGCGAATATCCATATACTCTTCAGCATTAAGGCCGCTTCCTGAACCGCAGCAGAAGGTCTGCTCGCGGATGGTATTTTCCGGCATTTCATGAAAGGTGTTGCAGACATTGTTAAGCACATAACGAGGCTCTTCGAACATTCCCATACCCCTGGCAACGTTGCAGGAGTCGTGAAAGGTTGTCCGAAGGTGATCGTTCCGTTTGGGGTCGAGCTTCAGCTTCTTGTGGTGAATCAAATCGGCCGTGAACTCAGCGATATGCACCATTTTCGTGGCTGCAGCATTATCGAAGCGGGTTCCTGTAATGGGTGAAACCGGTTTTTCAAGAAAATCCGCCGGGCCGTTCATGGTATTCATGTACTGATGCACCACACGCCACATGTGACCACACTCCCCGCCAAGAATCCACTTCACCCGGAGACGTTCAGCTTCGTGATACATCTTGGCATTGAGTTTCTTCATCATCTCGTTGGAGGCGAACATACCAAAGTTGCCGCCTTCAGAAGCGTAGGTGCTGATGGTGTAATCCAGACCAATGTGATGAAAGAGCAGAAGGTATCCCATCATGGTGTAAACACCCGGATCACCAAACACATCACCGGAAGGGGTGACGAAAAGAATCTCCGCGCCCTTGCGGTTGAAGGTTGGCTCAACCTTGACACCGGTATGATCCTCGATATCCTCAACAAGCGATTCTATATTCTGTACAAAGGTGTGCGGTTCGATACCGAGATGGTTTCCTGTACGATTACAGTTCGAAACCGGTGCAAGAAGCCAGTTGTTGTTGACCCCGATAAGGTTGAGCAACTCTCTGGCCATCATGGTTATCTCCGCAGTATCGATTCCGAAAGGACAGAAAACGGAGCAGCGGCGACACTCGGTACACTGATGAAAATACATGTGCCACTCCTTGATCACCTCCGGAGTGAGCTTTCGCGATCCCGAAAAACCTTTCAGGATTTTCTCGGCCAGGGGGAAATCATTGCGGTAAACCGAACGAAGCAGTTCCGCCCTGAGAACTGGCATGTTTTTAGGGTCTCCAGTACCGAGGAAAAAATGGCACTTGTCGGCACAGGCTCCGCAACGAACACAGGTATCGAGAAATAGCTTGAGAGAGCGATATTTTTTCAGCCGGCTCTGGAGTCCATCGCTTATGATCTTCTGCCAGCCATCCGGCAGCTTCCAGTCCTGGTCAGTAGCAGCCCACTTGCGGGGGTTAGGAAAACCAAGATCATCAAGCACTTCTGGTTTGCCGGGAAAACACCAGTTTCCTTCACGAAACTCGACAGGAATATCCCACCACTCTTTATCGGAATAATTCCCTTTCAGAAAACCTGGTTTTTCTTCGAGCTCTTTTTTGAGCACGGTTACTTTTGGTGCGTATTTCGACATAGTTATTGCTTTTCAACCGGCAAACCTGCTTTTTTCATCTTGTCACGGTAATCATTTTCGTATTCCGTATAGCTCTTGAACTTGATCGGTGCGTTCCACGGATTGACATGCCGCTTTTCACGGCTGTTGTTGCAAAGGTTGCGTGTCGGACTCAAAAAGATTGCTCCTGCATGCATGAGCTTGCTGAAGGGAAAGTAGATGGCAAGCACACAGACAAGAAAGAGATGAACATAGAAGAGCACACCGATCTCTCCCGGAGCATCAAAACTGAAACTCAGCAGCCTCAGCATCTGATCCTTGACAGGCATGACATTGACTTTGGCGACATAACGCATGAGTATTCCGGCCACGACAATGGCAGTGAGCAGAAAAAGGGGAAAGTAATCGGTCGGGAGTGAAATCATGCGCAACTTGGCATCTTTCAGCCTGCGAAGAACGAGAAAGGTAATTGCGGCCAGAACAAGTGCGTCGGTGATATAAAAGGCTGGCAGAGTCACATCGAAAAGCGCATCAGCGTCAGTCAGAAAATCAACAAAGCCCGGAACCATGATGAAAAAGAAGCGGGCATGGCGAATGACAATCAGCAGCATCGACCAGTGAAAGGCCAGGCCACCAAGCCAGAGCCATTTGGTGGAACCATAGGCAAGATGAGCTCCTTCATGCAACTCTGCCTTGGTATTGCGAAAGAGGGAACGGAAAAAAAGCACCTCAGAGAGTACTCGGGCAGCGGCGTGCCAGGCTCTGGAAGGGCTTTCAAGTTTGTCCTGTTTTATCCAGTCAAGGGATTTTTCCTGTCCGCAGGTGGTTGGAATGCGAAAAGGTACAGGTCGGCGGAGCCAATCGACTACACGATACAAAAAGCCCCCAATCAGCACAACCATCGCGGTGTAGGGAAGAATAACCCCAAAAAGGTAATCGAGCCTTGCCCATGCGACGCCGACAAATGGAATGATCGCCAGCAAGAGTACCATCAAAAAGGGCATAATGACTTTTTTCATGCCTCGACCCTCCTTAAAGCCATGAACACACGACGGCTGCTTTCATCCACTTTTAACTGATAGATTTTTTCACGATTTGCCATATAACAATCAAATGCCTGAAGGGTAATCTCCTCCATGCGGGTTCGACATGCATTCCACTCCATATCTGTCAGACTTTTTTTTCCGGAGAGTTTTGTCACAACAGCACGCAGGATCTCTGTCAGTTCAAAAAACAGTGCCATTGAGCTCGATGGCGGAAAGTTCTGCACCGCAAAAAGACGCACAACATCGTTAAGGGCTGCCGTGAAAGCTTTCCCGTTTTCTTCAATCCCGTCAAGCAGAGTACTCAACCCCAGAGAAAGAGCTTCACCAATCGGAGTGGTGCGATCCATTCTCTCGGAAAAAAAGGAAAGCCCTCTATCAAGCCACCGTTCAAGAATCTCTTTCCTGTGTTCCTGAATCAGTTTTCCCCATGCTGTTGTCATAGTGTCCCTCAAAAACGTTTGTAAAACTTCCCGTACGAGAGGGTCATTACAACCAGGAGTTGACCTGATGTTCCTCGACCAGTCCCACAAATCCTTCGTAATCGAGCGTTTTGACTCCGTTGTCAACCAGAGTGATGCCGCGAGCGTCAAGATCCGGCTGCAGTGCAAAAACAGGATTGCTTTTCAGGATGATCTCAATCAGCGGTGAAAAGCTGTTGGCGGCCTGAACGGCATAGACACCATCCTCAATAAAAAGAACGGGATCGCCAGGTTCCAGAAACCTGATGCAGGTTTCGAGACTATCGCTTGCAAATGGAGATTTGTTTATGGTATGTAGCATGGTAAAGAGGTATTGTTTTTCGGTGTTCTCGTCACGTTAATGAGTTCCCGTTTCAGTTTAAAGAGAACGGCAACTTGTCAAATTGCTGTTAATGATGAATAATGACATCCTGCTCTTTCATCAGTCTGCCGATCTCGGCAGAACTCATTACCTCAACATCCACAACCAGATCCTCTACAGTCAGTCCTCTCTCTTCAAGGGAGTGCTGATCAACATAGAGCTTTTCAACATCATAGCCATCCAGCGCCATGAATGTCCGGGCAAAGCCCTTGATACCGATGCCGGCAGTATCCTGATTTTTTTTAAGCGCGTAGATACCATCGCCAATAAAGGCCAGAGACAGATCCTGTTCGTAGGCGGCCATGATCAAAATCATTTCCAGACCCTCATAAGTGTAGATCGTGCCATGAGGCGCATGGCGCAGCACATGCATGATCTTTTTTACATTAGCGTTTTCTTCGAGTTCCATGTTTGCCATTGATTCTAATCTCCAAAGGTTACCAGTCTGTCGTTTCTGATTGCAATGTCTGTAAGCGTTCCAAGCCCTGTAATGGAACCGCCTTCAATAAGCACATCATCGTTAATGCCACGACGTTTCGATGCGGCAATACAGGCAAGAATCTCGACACCATGCTGCTTGCTTAATTCACTCCAGCGATGGGCAATGTTCCGGTCATCCTGGGGAGGATCCATCAGTTTGGTAACATTGCTGACTCCGTCATTATAGAGGAAAACGGCATCAACCGTATGCCCCATTTTAATTGCGGCTTCAGCAAACTTCCAGGCCGTATCCGATGCTTGATGGTTATACGGCCCTTCCTTGAGCAAAATTCCTATTTTCACCGTCGTTCAGATCTTGAGAAATTATTAAAAAACAAACAAAACAGCACTGCTCAAAGCCCGGCAAGTCTTGTTTTCAGAGCATCATAGACAGGATTCCATGTTCCGGCATATTCTGCGAATGGTTTTTCTATATACTGACACAAATAAAGAGCATTTTCCGCAGCTCCCGCATTGCCACTCTGCAGAGCCTGCACAGCCTTCACGGCGGAATCTGCGGCATCATTTCCAGTCAGCCTTACCTGCTTCCAGTAATTGACAGCTTCCTGACGAAATATAAAGTTACGGGGTAGCGCTTCTGCCTCTTTGAGCGACGAAACCGCTGTATTACGCGGCCCGAAGGTGACAGGCCATCCTTTCACAGCCCAATTCCTGGAGCATTCGATCGCATCCTGAACCTCTTGAATTAGATCATCGAACATAGAGTTGTTGCCTCCTTGATTTTCATGATTGCCTTTCCAAAATATGTCACAGACCCTCTCCCATTCCCATCTGGATATAGCCCGAAGGACAAACGAGGGAACAGAGATGACATCCGACGCATTTGGAATAATTTGTGTAGACCACCTCGCCCGGAGGGTTCTCCCTGAATCGGGTAACGGCTTCCTGTGGACAGAAAGAGACACACTGTTTGCAGTCGAAACAGAGACCACAGCTCATGCAGCGTTCCGATTCCGCCTTCGCCTCTTCAGGCGTCAATGCCACAAGCAACTCGTCGTGATTACCGACAACATTTTCCGGCTCAAGGGTTGTTCTCTTTGCCTGCGCGGAATGAGCAAAATAGAGAATATCCTGTTTCTGAACCTTGGTCACCTCTCGATAACCCTGCTCGGGAAGAGATTCTCCTTTAAGAAAAGCATCGATTGAATTGGCCGCCTTGCGACCGTGCCCGACCGCTGTCGTTATCAGATCAACTTTCAGGGCATCTCCGCCACCAAAGACATTTTCCTTGCCGGGAATCCGGAAGTAGCGATCGACCTTCAACCACGGTTTACCGCCGGTAACACTTTCAAAGCCCTGCATGTCGGTTGCCTGTCCAATAGCGGCAACCACCATATCAGCCTCTATCTCGAAGGTTTCATCGGTGTTTTTGTAGCGGAAAAAGGGAATCGGTGAATTCCATCCATCCTCACCCTTTGCTTTTTTGACCATTTTTGCACAGAGCAAACCACGAACTCTGCCATCCTCTCTCTTGAGTACCTCAATCGCTCCGGTCATGTAATGGATTGATGTGCCTTCCCTTACTGCATCATCAAACTCATTGGAGAAACATGCCATCTCTTCGCGTGGCACGCCGGAAACCAGCGCAGCCTCCGAACCAAGCCGCAAGGCCAGGCGGGCTACATCCATTGCGACGTTTCCATCGCCGAGAATCAGCACTTTTTTGCCGACAGCAATGGAATCACCCTCAACTTCGTAGTTTTTCAGAAAATCAATGGCGTTCGTCACACCCGCTGTATCAGCAAAGCCAGGTACCGGAAGAGAACGACCGACCTGGGCTCCTATACCGATAAAAACAGCATCATACTCTTTTTCAAGCTTTTCAAGGGTTATGTCCTTGCCAACACGCACCCCCATTTTCGTTTCAACACCAAGTCGAATGATGCGCTGAATCTCGGCATCGAGAATTTTGCGGTCAACACGGTAGCCCATGATGCCGTAGAGCACCATGCCGCCAAGTTTTTCATTGGCATCGAAAAGAGTCACTGCATGACCTTTCCTGCGCAACTGGTAAGCCGCAGAGAGTCCGGCAGGACCTCCGCCGATAACGGCAACTTTCTTGCCTGTAGAGAGTCCCGGCCCTGGAAGCTGCAGACCAGATTCAATACCGAAATTGCCGATTGCCTGTTCTACGGCATTGATTGCTACACTTTCATCATGATGCTGACGATTGCAGGCACCCTGGCAAGGATGTGGACATATCCTGCCCATGACGGCGGGAAAAGGGTTGACATCTACAAGAGCCTCCCATGCCGCTTTCCATGCATCGTCGGATTTGTCGACACCACTGATAAAGCGGTGATACCCCCTGATATCCTCACCTGCAGGACATTCAGCCGTGCATGGCGGTACCTGGCGGACATAAACAGGACACTTGTGACTATGATCCCCAAAAGCAACAATTTTATCAGTTCCTGAAAGTTCGCTGAACTCAGGAAACTGGTAATTGATCGCAAAATCAAGGATTGGATTTTGTTCTACCATCATGAATATCTCCTTTGGCTAAAAACGAACATGAGCAGACTGATTGAAGGTGGTTCTGGCATGACGGTAACTGTCGATCATGTCCTCATCAAATGTAAGTCCGGTCTCTTCAAAAAAGCGCTTCCAGCCGATCCGGTTGATCCATTCACCGATACGCTCCCAGGGACGACCACCCTCTTTATAGGCCGTAAGGATTTTACCAATGACTTCGGTGACCTCTGGCCAGCGGGGAGGATTGTTTGGAAGATTATGCGCCACAATACTCATCGTCGAGGGTTTTGAACGGGCATTACTGTTCTTGCCGCCAACCCAGATGGCAAACTTGGAGTGTTCAGGATGGTTGATTTCCATTGCAGGACAAGCACCAAAACAGGCTCCGCAGCAAATACATTTCTCTTCATCGACCATAAGCGTGCGCTTGCCGTTGATGACGGTAGGACGTATGGCAGCAACCGGGCAACGGGCAACAGCTTTCGGCAACTCACAAATCATCGAGAGATGATCGTGATTGATACGTGGTGGACGGGTGTGTTTGACAACGACGGCTATATCGGCCTGACCTCCGCAATTGATCGAACAGCAGGAGGTAGAGAGCCTCACCTTGTTGGGCATCTGCATATCCTTGAATTCCGCGTAGACCGTGTCCATCATTGATTTAACCACGCCGGATGCGTCCGTTGCCGGAATATCGCAATGAAGCCAGCCCTGGGTGTGAGAGACAGAAGAGACACACATTCCGGTTCCTCCAACAGGCAATCCCATCTCTTCCAGTTCCCGGATCATCAAGTCGACATTCTCCTTGTTCGGAGTAAGGAACTCAACATTGTTGCGAACCGTGAAACGGAGATAACCGTCACTGTATTTGTCGGCAACATCGCAAAGTCTCCTGAGCATATCGACCGTATCCTGACGGGGAGTTCCCGCACGTACGGTATAGATGGCATCCCCGCTTTCAGCCACATGCTTCAGAACACCGGGCTTGGGAATCTCATGATATTTCCATTTTCCATAGTTTTTTCTCACAACAGGATGCAAGGCATCTTCATAGGTGTGAGGCCCCGACTCAACGGTTTTCCACTTCTTCTCAGGAGTGCTCATAAAATATTTCCTTCAAAATGTTTCCTTCCCTTTCCGAGGTACTTTATTACCTCTCTTTGACAGAGTTTCATTTCAATCAATTACAACAACCAGCAGCAGGCTCAATACTTCGCCTTGAAGTATGGATTGTCCCGAGGCCTCGTCACCATATTGATGTTTGCTTCCATGCCGACGCCTTCAAGGAAGAGCTTCAAACCAACCCGTTCGATGGTTTCGCCAATCCTTTCATGGTCAAGCCCGTTATCATCCCACCAGTCAATAATGCCCTCTACCATTTCGATAAATGCAGCAATATCCTCATCGCTTTCCATCTTCATGAACGGCACAATCATCGAGCCCATGTTGACACCAACCTTGAGAGTGTTCTTGCCACCCATCAACAGGGAGATGCCCCTCTCCTTGCCTGGAGAAAGCGCTTTGGGCATGACATTGAGACAGTGCATACAGCGAACGCAATCCCTGCTTTCGATCTGCATCTGGCCTTCGCGGAGAGATATCGCCCTTGTTGGACAAAGATTGATGACCTCGTTGACCAGCGCATCCATACCTCTCTCTTCAACCCATGCCGTAACCTCTTCAGGCTCAACCTGGATTGCATCTTTCCATGTACCGATAACAGCCAGATCAGAGCGCATGATTGCATTGGTACAATCATTCGGACATCCGGAAAATTTCAGCTTGATCTTGTAGTTCCACTCAGGACGGTGAAGAGGGCCAACGAAATGCCTCAGCATATCGAGGTGAACCTTGAGATTGTCATAACAGGCCTGTTCGCATCGTCCGGGGCCGATACACGAGACCGCAGTTCTCATTCCCGCGCCCGCTCCCCCGAGATCCCAGCCTGCCTGGTTAAGCTCGTCAAAACAGGCCTGAACCTTATCCTGCTCTATACCCTGCAGCATGATATCACCAGTCTGTCCATGCAGGGCTATCAAGCCGCTGCCGTACTTTTCCCAGATGTCACACAGCTCGCGCAACATTTTGGTATTATAATGCAAACCTGGTGCTGGCTGAATTCTCATAGTATGAAATTCTGCCGCTTCAGGAAACTTGTCTTTTATCATCGAATAGCGCGTGATGATACCCGCACCATAACCATCGACCGTAACCAGACCACCTTTCCAATAACCCATCTTGGTGTTATAGGAGTATTCAAGCTGATCCATCACTCCGCGAAGCATGGGTTTTTCCGTTCTTTCTGCAAGTTCCTTGAAACCGGAAATAAAGCTTGGCCAGGGGCCTTTTTCCAGTTCATCGAGCATTGGCGTCGGATTCAGAAACTTCTCATTATTGCCGGCTCCAACCTCCTTGCCCTGATTTCCGTCCTTTGAAGCAGCACCTTTTGCGCCTTCCATTGTACCTCCTTTGATTCACAATAACTTGTTGTCAGGAAACAACTTTTTTTCCTCTTAAACGCAACCTGTAGGCTTCGGCAGTCCGGCAATTTTACAGGCCTGAAGACCAGGTCCTTTTGGAAAGAGCCCGTAAAGAAATTCAGATGCAGCTTTTTTATCCATACCATTTTCATTGGCAATAGCCTTGGTAAGCACCTTGACTGCAGGAGCTATCTGGTACTCATCGTAGTATCCGCGAAGAAATTTCACCAGATTCCAATGTTCTTCGGTCATTTCAATCTCTTCACCAACAGCCAATATCTTCGCAACATCCTCAGTCCAGTCTTCGAGGTTAACGAGATATCCATTCTCGTCAGTTTCTACACTGACGCCATTAACTTCAATAGCCATGATTGGTTCCTTTTTGTGGTTTTTTTATAAAAAGAAAAACTTGCCGCTACTGACCCAAAAGCAGAAAAAAATTCGATCCTGCATTCAAGCAAGGGGAGAGTGAGCATTCAATCAACTGAAAAACAGTTGAACTGTGTAGTTATATAGTTAACGAATTGATCTGCATTTTTCAAATCCTGCATGAAAAAAAATTTCGTTTTTTTATGACTGTTGTGCTTTCAAAAAAAGTATCAAGCCACTTCAACCCTGCCGGTTGCCTTTCCAGGCAGATGCAAGGGAGACAAAGGTTTCTGCCCAGCCCGGATTGGCCGCAGCATGAAGGTGTGCATAAGAGGCAAACAGGTTCCGGCTGAGCACTCCGTCACTCTTGCCGTTGACTCCGTATCCCCTGAGAACATCAAACTGATAACGGCACGCCCCGGAGAGGAGTGGTCTGGAATAATGAAACTCGTGGGCTCTCACTCTGACATCTTTTTTGAACCAGGCTGAGTCTGAGCAACTCTTTAAATCGAGATATCCATGCCCTGCCGGGGAAGGCTGAAAACCGATATCAAAAGGCAGAAGGCCAGCCATTGGATATGTTTTTCCTCCATAGGTGGCACTTTTGCTGAGGTAGATCAACCCGCCACACTCTGCATAGAGAGGCATCCCGGACTTCACCCGTTCATGCACCTCCTTCATTAGTCCCCTGTTACTGCTCAGGCGATCAAAAAATGATTCCGGAAATCCTCCGCCCAGATAGAGGCCGTCAAGCTCGGGCAGAGAGTGCTCCTGAAGAGAGTCGATAAAGAGCAGTTCCGCGCCGTTCTCTCTGAGTGCTGCAAGATTTTCAGGGTAGTAAAAACAGAAGGCCGCATCCCGGAATACTCCGATTTTTACCTGTGCAGCTTTTTCGAATCCACTATCCATGAGCGTGCGTTTCCGGAGTGGAGGGGCCTTGTAAAAGAGCGAACGAATCTCATTCATATCACAGTAGTGCGCTACCCGTTCTGCCGCGCCCTGAATGAACTTGAGTGCATTGGCTGTTTCACCAACCGTCGTCAGCCCCAGATGCCTTTCGGCAATGACCAGCTCTTCATCTGCCGGAATGGCGCCAAGTACCGCTACCTTGCAGTAGTGCTCGATGGCGCTCTTCTGCTTGTCGCCCTGGCGGGCGTTTCGCACCTGATTAAGAATGACACCGGCAATCTCTACCTTCGGCGGCATAAACTGCATGCCTGTAACCAGTGCGGCAATCCCCCGATTCATGTTTCGGCTGTCCACCACCAGCAGAACCGGAGCTTTCAATATCGAGGCCAACCCGGCACTACTGTCGAAACCATCAAGCTCCATACCATCATGCAGCCCGTGATTACCTTCGACAATGTTCAGAGAATTGCCTTCGCTTCCACAGTTTTTGAAAAAAGAATCCAGACAGCCGTCCTCCCCCATCAGAAATGGATCGAGACTGAAGCACTCCTCGCCGCTGGCCAGCTTATGCCACATGGGATCAATGTAGTCTGGCCCCTTCTTGAAACTTCTGACCTCTATGCCCTGACGTGCAAAATGGTACAAGAGAGCCAAAGTGAGCGTCGTCTTGCCGGAACTCTTCCGGGGAGCCGATATCATCAACCGTGGGAGAGTCACCTCGTCCATTGCAGCTTCTTTGTCGCGGTTTATTTTTTCTGGATGAAAAAAGTATGGACGTTTCCAGCCTCAGTGTGAGCAATCACCTCGTGTCCTGTACGTTTGGCCCATGAAGCCATATCACTCACAGAACCAGGGTCCGTAGCGGTCATTTTGAGAACCTCACCACTGTTCAAACTGTCAATGGCTTTTTTTGTCTTGAGAATCGGCAAAGGGCAATTAAGGCCTTCGCAGTTCAATTCCATGTTACTTGTCATTTCACTCATAAAAAAACTCCTGTTGTTTTATTCTTTCCTGAATCTCTTTTTGCTCAATCGTGTTTTGCCACACCATAGCATTGATGGCCTGGAGTAAAGCTATAGCTGCACTTTTGGACGCATCTGGTCGCTGCGCAGCTTTGCCGTAAAATAATCATCAGCAACATCCGTATCAACCAGCTCACCTGCCCGGTTCTCCAATGGCTCCTCATAATCGTTCCAACCCCTCAACCCTGTACGGAGAGAAACCACATTCTCAAAACCAAGCACCTGCATGGAATGAACCGCAAGCACACTGCGGTGACCAGAACGACAGACCACCACAATTTCCCTCTGTCTGGCTTTGACCAACTCAGGCAGGGTCTCTTCATAATCCCATTCACAGGCAGATTCCAGAATACCCCTTGGAACGTTGATTGAATCCCGGATATGCATTGCATCAAACTCAACGGGTTCGCGTACATCAAGAAGCAGCAGGTCAGGATTCTCTTTTCTACGCTCAAGGAGATCCCAGGGCATGATTTCTTTCACATCCTGCAAGCAGTTGCGGATCAACTCAATAAAACGAACCATAGCCAGCACCCCTTCGGTTACTTGTTACGCCTTGAGTTATTATAATCAGATAAATAGCGAGATGTTGGCATCAGCGGCATATTCAAGAAAAGTCGCGGCTCCGCCATATTCAACACCGTCAATGAACTCCTCTTTCTCAAAGCCGAAAACCTCCATGGTCATCTGGCAGGCAATAAAGCGAACGCCAAACTCCTGGCACATGCCGCGAAGTTGTTCGATGGTAGCAACACCCTTCTTTTTAAAAGTCTCCTTCATCAGCATGGTTGCCATGTTGTCGAAACCAGGCATGTTGCCGGAAACCACGTTGGGTACAGGCCAGTTGAATGACTGAAACTCCTTGCTGCCAAAAGGCATTTTCATCGGCATGGCCGGATTGCTGTGCGGAGAGACCTTGGCGTCAATCTCTTTTTTCAGCAGGGGTAGACCGTAAAAAGTAAAAAAGATAACAGCTTCCATATCCATTGCAGCAGCCGTTGAGGCAAGAATGAAAGGAGGGTATGCCCAATCAAGCGTTCCCTGTGATGCAATGATTGCAAGTTTTTTTGTGTCAGCCATCGTTATACTCCATTTATTAAATTTTCTTGATATACATATTTTGTATTCCCGGCAGATCAGTTAGAAAAGAGGGTTACCGTAAAGGCCTTTCTCCCTCAAAAAAAACAGATACAAATCAGCAACGCATACTTCAGTGACCACCACCCGACAGAATCCCCGTAGCAACGCAAAGAAGCACAATGACCTGCAATATGGTGATGGTCGTATAGATGCCATCTTTTTCCCTGATAAATGCCGGAATGATTGCCACAAGACAGACTACCGTCGTCGAAGCGAGGTAAATAATCGAGGCGTAACTGAGCACATCTCCCCTTCCCAGCTCACCGATCCAGTTCCAGCCAGAGGGAACCGAAACCGCTTTGTGGAGCTCTGCAGCCCTGAGATGCCAGTAAGTGGCAATCTCGGCAGGCGGAACAGCCAGAGGCAGCAACTGAAAGACGTAGACAAGATAGCCCGCAAGAATGAAAACTATTCCGATGGTCGATGCATAGCCAAGAACAGTCGCATAAGCGAGCTGAACCCTGTTTGCGTGAAGTTGTTCTTTCATGGTGTGTAAATGGTCAGATTCCTAATCCTTTTAAAAGCGCTCTCAATCCGGCTGCAGCCAGAAGCGTAATGACAACTCGCCTTACAACCGTGGTATGAACCTTTGTCAGCAACCTGGCGCCGATTTTGGTACCAAGCATCATGCCTGCAACCGATGGTACAGCGATGAGAGGAAGAACTGCACCCTTGTGCAGATAGACCCATGCCGCAGCAGTATCATTGATAGAGAGAACAAAGATGCTGGTTGCAACAGAGACCCTCAACGGGGCGCCAAGAACGAGGTTGAAAACCGGGACATTTGCCCATCCGGCACCAAGACCGAACATTCCTGCCATAAATCCTATCACGATAAAGAGCAGAAGCCCTACCGGAGTGCGGTGAATCTGCCAGTTGACATCTTTTTTCAGTTGCTCATCGTAGTAGATACCGTAGATATGCAACACCTTCGAGAGTGTATCAGGCTCGGAGA
>SZXY01000002.1 GCA_005843805.1 Chlorobium sp. | reverse complement strand
TGATGACGAGAATCCGTCGAGCGCGACAAGCCTCTTCCGCCCGCTCCCGCGCCTGTGCATTTGCCCTGAAATCTGCTCCGGCAAGCTTGTTTGCAAGGGTGTGCCATGCCTCTTCAGCTTTTGCGTGAAACGCATAGAGATCGAGAAAAACCACGCCGTCAGGGTATGGACTGGCTGCCAGTTCCGCCGGAGTCGCTCCGACAACCTGCAAAACGGATTTTGCCGCCAATGCAGTCTTGCCCAACCCCGCAAGTCCAGAAACGGCAGTATTTTTCCCCTCACGAAGACGCTCTGTCAGTTGGGCCTCCTCTGTCTTGCGCCCAAAGAACCGCTCCGCAGCAGGAGGCAATTCGTGCGGAACCCGGCGAGTAGCACTACCGGACACCATTGAAGGATCGATCTTGATGGTGATCTCATGAGGCTCATGAGGCAAAACATTTGGAGGTTGCTCAACAGAGGGCGCCAAACGTTGAGCAAGTACCGTGTTGCGGAGCAAGTCGCACACTGAGCTACAGACTTGAGCCGTACCGGATTCGGGCCGGGCGATGGAAATATGGTCTTCATCAAGTGGCACAGGATCTGCGCCAACACCTGGATGAGCTGAAGTTGGATTGACGATTGACAGACCAACCTTGACAGGACGCTGCTCGTAGTAGGTAACTGTCTGAATTCCCAGACCGGGAGCATGGTTCCTGTACCAGTTGTACAATTCGCGGAGATGAGCGTCATGTGCACGAAGCTCTTCAATGCTTACCGTGGTACCGAAAACCAGGCTAAATGCATTGAACAACGATGCCAACTCCGATCCTGAATGAGGTGTAGCAAGAAAAAGAAGCGCAGAGGTTTGAGTGACCACTTGTCGCTTGCGCGCATCGGTAGCGTCAAAGGAGTTGCGCAATATCTGCTTGGCAAGCAAACCACCAAGGCTGTGGCAAACAAAGAGAATCGGGCGCTCCCCAAGGCCACATTGAACCATACGATCGAGTACCTGCAACGCACGGTCCGGGAGCGCCATTGTGCGGCCAGCATCGCTCAGGTGCTTCGACAACCAGCCAGCAATCCTGCCCCACCTTGAAGGGCTCGCCGGATAATCAAGCGACCAAACGCCCACTTCGGAAAACTCCTTGCCAATCCAAACGGGCCAAAAGAAGTGATTGCTGTTTCGCCACGTCTTATAGGCGTCCCCTCCCAGCCCGTGAATGAAAATCACATCAGCTTTTCTGTTGGCGTTGTCACAGCCGGAGATCGGATGCAGTGTACTCACTGTTGGGGCTCCTCTCTGGAATAAAAAAATAAACGCATTTTACTTTTACACCAAGATACAAAAAAAATATCAGGGCAGAGAGAAGCCTTGCAACGACCGTTGAAAAATGCCGGAGTATTTGACAACCCTAAAAGCCAACCGCCCCCCGTCCCGCTGATTATCCCCCTTGCTTTGTTATATTGAATGTTTTATCCTGTTGAACCGCGAGCAGCGGTGGAAATTTTGACCAAACTATTGTAGACGCTAACGATGAGCAATTCTGATCAAGCACGGGTGCAGAGTGTCAGTCTGCCGCCTGATAAAGTGATGCACAAGCTGGTTTCGCTGGCCAAACGGCGGGGCTTTATTTTTCCATCCTCTGAAATTTATGAGGGGCTCTCCTCCTGCTTTGATTACGGGCCGCTGGGCAGTGAGATGAAGCGCAATATCAAGGAGCTGTGGTGGAACTCGATGACCCGCCGTCACCAGAATATCGTGGGCCTCGATGCTTCCATCATGATGAACCCCCGGGTTTGGGAGGCGTCTGGCCATGTGGCGAGCTTCAATGACCCGATGATCGATGACCGAACGACGAAGAGGCGATACCGCGCTGACCACCTGATAGAGAACCATATCGAGAAGCTGCGCCGGGATTGCAAGGATGATGAGGCACTGAGAGTTCAGGAAACCTATGAAGCTGCTGCCAGTGCAGAGGATCCCAACAAGGCACTCTATGAGCTGATCGTGGCCGAGAAGATCAAGGCTGCCGATACAGGCTCCGGCGACTGGACCGAGGTTCGGCAGTTCAACCTGATGTTCCAGTGCAATATGGGCGCACTGGCCGACAAGTCGAGCATTGTCTACCTGCGCCCTGAAACAGCTCAGGGCATATTCGTGAACTTCCATAACGTGCGTGAGTCGTCGCGCATGAAGGTGCCGTTCGGCATTGCGCAGATAGGCAAGGCGTTCCGCAACGAAATTGTTAAAGGCAACTTCATCTTCCGCATGGTGGAGTTTGAGCAGATGGAAATGCAGTATTTCGTCAAACCCGGAACCCAGGCGGAGGCGTTCGAGGCGTGGCGGGAGGAGCGGTTTGCATGGTACACCAGCGCGCTCGGTATAAGCCGGGAGAAGCTGCACTGGTACAAGCATGACAAGCTGGCCCATTACGCCGATCTGGCTTACGATATCAAGTTTGAGTTTCCGTTCGGAGTAGAGGAGATCGAGGGCATTCACTCACGAACGGATTTTGACCTGAAACAGCATCAGGAGTATTCCGGCAAGAACATGGAGTATATCGACCAGCTCACCAATGAGCGGTACATCCCCTATGTAGTGGAGACCTCTGCCGGGTGCGACCGTCTCTTCCTTGCGCTGCTTGCAGATGCCTATACAGAGGATACGGTTGATGGCGAAGAACGTGTGGTGCTGAGACTCTCTCCAAAAGTCGCTCCGGTAAAAGCTGCAGTGCTGCCGCTGATGAAAAAGGGCGGAATGGGCGAGAAGGCTTTACAGCTTCGTGATGAGCTGTCGGAAGAGTTCCTTGTGCAGTACGATGATGCGGGTTCTATCGGCAAGCGATACCGCCGTCAGGACGAGATCGGCACACCGTTCTGCATCACGGTGGACCACCAGTCGCTGGAAGAGGGGACGGTAACGGTGCGCTACCGCGACAGCGCCCTGCAGGAGAGAATCGAGCTGTCGAGAGTGAGGGAGTTTCTTCGCTCAAAACTCGTGTAATTCAGAATAAACTTTTCACGTTGTACACAATGCGTTATGATGTCGCTGTCATAGGAGGAGGTCCTTCAGGGGCGGTTGCCGCTGCAGAACTGGCAAGGGCCGGGCTCTCAACGGTTCTCATCGAGCGAAACCTCGATAATGTGAAGCCCTGCGGAGGCGCAATTCCCCTGGGCCTCATCGAGGAGTTCCGGATTCCGGCTGAGCTGGTGGAGAAGAAGCTTTCACGCATGAAGGCACGCTCTCCAAAAGGACGGGTTATCGAGATGAATATGCCAAACGGCTATGTCGGCATGGTACGGCGGGAGAAGTTTGACCGATACCTGCGCTCTGAGGCGGAAAAGGCAGGCGCGGTCATTACCGAAGCGCTGGTGACATCCATCACCCATTCAGGCGAAGGCTATACGATAAAAACCCTCAACGACAAGGTAGCTCCCATCTCTGCACGCAAAATTATCGGCGCAGACGGGGCAAACTCCAGAACTGCCGATGAGCTGCACTTTCCGCCCAACGAGCTGAAGGTGATTGCCATGCAGCAGCGGTTTCGCTACACTCCAGCCATCCAGCAGTTCAGCGATATCGTTGAAATCTGGTTTGACGGTGAGGTGTCGCCCGACTTTTACGGCTGGATTTTCCCCAAGGCCGACCACCTTGCCATCGGTACCGGCACAGAGGATAACCGGCACAACATCAAGGCGCTGCAGAAGCGGTTTGTGGAGAAAATAGGGATCACCGACAAACCCTATCTTGACGAAGCGGCCAAAATTCCCATGAAGCCCCGGAAATCCTTTACCCAGGAAGATGCCATTCTGATCGGGGATGCCGCCGGTCTGGTAACACCGGCAAACGGAGAGGGTATTTTCTTTGCCATGCGTTCCGGAAAACTCGGGGCACAGGCCATGATCGAACACCTTAAAAAGGGTTCTCCGCTCAGCAGCTATGAAAAGGAGTTCCGCAAGCTCTATGCACCTATCTTTTTTGGTCTTGAAGTGCTGCAGGCGGTCTATTACCGGACTGACCGGTTGAGAGAGAGTTTTGTGGCAATATGCGCGGACGATGATGTGCAGCAGATCACCTTTGACTCTTATCTTTACAAA